>NZ_FNTX01000002.1:1273113-1591391 GCF_900105765.1 Ruania alba | reverse complement strand
ACCGGCTCGTGCTCGGCCGGCTCCCCGTTCGATACCTCGAGCTGGGGCGCCCGCAGCTTCGAGGCGAGGATCGCCCCGAACGCGATCAGAGCCGCCACCACGGCGATCCCGATCCGCAGCGCGTGGTTCGCATCGTCCGGCACGCTCATCACCACCACGGCGGGGGCGATCAGCACCGAGACCAGGTTCATCACCTTCAGCAGCGGGTTGATCGCCGGGCCGGCGGTGTCCTTGAACGGGTCGCCGATGGTGTCACCGATGATGGTGGCCTCGTGTCCCTCGGAGTTCTTCCCTCCGTAGTGGCCGTCCTCGACGATCTTCTTCGCGTTGTCCCAGGCGCCACCGGAGTTGGCCAGGAACACCGCCATCAGTACGCCGGCGCCGATCGCGCCGCCGAGGAAGCCGGCAAGCGGGCCCACACCGAGACCGAAGCCGACGGCGATCGGCGCGAACGCCGCGAGCAGTCCCGGAGTGGCGAGTTCACGCAGGGAGTCCTTGGTGCAGATGTCCACCACGCGGGCGTACTCGGGGCGGGTCTCGCGAGTCATGATGCCCGGGTTCTCCCGGAACTGGCGGCGCACCTCGAACACGATGGCTCCGGCGGCCCGGGTGACGGCGTCGATCGCCAAGCCGGAGAACAAGAACACGGTCGATCCGCCGAGGATCACACCGACGAGGGTGATCGGGGAGATGATCTCGTAGCTGAGCATCGCAGCGACCATGCCTTCGGCCGCCGGCGTCACGCCCAGGTCGACCAACGCCATACTGACGGCGTCCGCGTAGGACCCGAAGAGTGCGGTCGCCGCCAGCACGGCCGTGGCGATCGCAATGCCCTTGGTGATGGCCTTGGTGGTGTTGCCGACGGCGTCCAGGTCGGTGAGGATCTGCGCTCCCTCCTCATCGACCTCGCCGGACATCTCGGCGATGCCCTGGGCGTTGTCGGAGACGGGGCCGAAGGTGTCCATCGCCACGATCACGCCGACCGTGGTGAGCAGTCCGCACCCGGCGAGTGCGATCAGGAACAGTGCCAGCCAGATCGAGCCGCCGGAGAGCAGGAAGAGCCCGCACAGCGCCGCGGCGATGATGCCCGCGGTATACACGGCCGACTCGAAGCCGACGCCGATGCCGGAGAGCACCACCGTGGCCGCACCTGTACGGGAGGCGGCGGCGACGGTGCGGGTGGGTTTCGCCGTCGTCCCGGTGAAGTATCCCGTGATGGCGAGGATCACCCCGGCCAGCACCACACCCACGAGCACGGCGACGGCCGAGACCAGGCGCGGGTCGCCGTCGTGATCGGCGAGGGTCTCCCCCACACCGCTGAGATCAGCGAACGAGGAGGGCAGGTAGATGAACGCGGCGACCGCGGCCAGCGCCGCGCCGATCAGGGCGGAGACGTAGAAGCCGCGGTAGATGGCCCGCAACCCGGACTCACTGCCACGCACCTTGGTGATGAAGACCCCGAGCACTGCCACCAAGGCTCCGATGGCAGTGACGATCAGCGGGAACACCAGGCCGGCCTCGCCCATGGTGGCCTTGCCGAGGATCAGGGCCGCGACCAGGGTCACGGCGTAGGACTCGAACAGGTCGGCAGCCATCCCGGCGCAGTCGCCCACGTTGTCGCCCACGTTGTCGGCGATGGTGGCGGCATTGCGGGGGTCGTCCTCGGGGATGCCCTGCTCAACCTTGCCCACGAGGTCGGCGCCGACGTCAGCAGCCTTGGTGAAGATGCCGCCGCCGACGCGCATGAACATCGCCAGCAACGCGGCGCCGAAGCCGAAGCCCTCCAGCACGGCCGGAGCGTCACCCCGGTAGACGAGCACCACGGCGGCCGCGCCGAGCAGTCCCAGGCCCACCACGCTCATCCCGACCGCGCCACCGGTGCGGAACGCGATCCGCGCACCCTCCTGGCGGGCGCTGTCGCCCTTCCCGGTGGACGCGGCGGCTGCCACCCGCAGGTTCGCGCGGGTGGCCAACCACATGCCGAGGTAGCCGATCGCGGCCGAGAAACCGGCCCCGACCAGGAAGGCGATCGACCGGCCGAGCCGCACGCCGGCGTCCCCTGGGAGCAGGAACAGCAGCGCGAACACGACGACGGCGAACAGCGCCAGGGTGCGGAACTGCCGGTTCAGGTAGGCCGACGCCCCTTCTTGGATGGCGGTGGCAATGGTCTTCATGGCAGGTGAGCCGTCGCCTGCGGCCAGCACTTGGCGACGCAGCACCACAGCGAACGCCAGTGATCCGAGCGCGACCACGGCGATCACGGCCACGATGACGAGGCTCGTGGGTCCGAGCTGAAGCATCCGTCCTCCTCGACGAAAAAGAACACCGAGCCCGGAGGGGTGATCCGGGATTCCGGTGAGTCTAACCAGGAAAAGGTGAGGTCCGTCACGCCGGCCCTCCGGTTGGTCGCTGTGCATCCTCTGATCGGCGCACAACGTTTCCGAGCCGCCGTACGTCTACGTTCATATCAGGCCAAGCCGAGGAGAGGAGGGGGCGTGGCTCACTGGGAACCGGTGCTCACCGAACTCGTGACCACCCGAGGCAGTGCACTGGCGCGGTACGCGACCATGCTGTGCGGCAACCCTGCCGATGGCGACGATCTCGTGCAGGAGGCCCTGACGAAGGTCTTCACCTCGTTGCGGCGGCAGCCGCGTGATGAGGCGGTGGAGCACGCCGAGGCGTACGTACGCCGGACGATCTTCACCCTGTACCTGGACCGCCAGCGGCGGCGAAAACGATGGGGCGCCGTCCGGCACCTGTTCGTCCGTGCCGAGGGTGGCGACGGGACGGGAACCCCTCCTGTGCCGGTGGACAGCGCCGGGGAACGGGTGGATGTGCAGCGCGCGCTGCAGACGCTGCCGGACCGGCAACGGGCCTGCGTGGTGCTGCGCTTCTACGCCGATCTCACGGTCCCGCAGATCGCCGATGAGTTGTACCTCTCGGCCGGATCGGTCAAGCGCTACCTGCATGAGGCGAAGACGCGGCTCGCCAGCGCACTCGCCGTGGAAGGAGAGCAGTCATGAACGTCGACGACGAACTGCACAAGGACGCGGACCGGAGCAGGCGGATGGAACAGCCGAACCCGTTGACCGGACGAGTAGATGAGATCGCCGCACGGGTGCGGCACCGCCGCAGGATGCGGGCGGGGGCCGGGGCGGTGGTCGCCGTCGCGGCCGTCGTCGGCGGGGCGTGGGGCGTCACCCAGACAGGTCTGCTGGGTTGGGAGGCTGCGCCCCCGGCGACGCCATCGGAGACGACACCCCACGAGACGCCGTCCGAGACCACCGAACCCACCGGCGAGCCCACCACTGATCCGACTGACGGCGATCCGCCACCGTTCCCCGCTGACCCGACCCCCGTCTCGCAGGAACTCCAGGGAAATCCTGACCTCTTGCTCGTGGACGCCCGTGCCGGTGAGCACGACGGGTACGACCGCATGGTGCTCGAGTTCTCCGGCAGCGGCACGCCGGGGTGGCAGGCCGAGTACGTCGACTCTGCGGCCGAAGCCGGCAGCGGCGCACCGATCACGCTCGACGGTGACGGCCTGCTCCGGATGTCACTGGAGGGCACCCGCTACCCGGAGGACGAGGAGGACCTGTTCACCACACCCGCGCTGGACGTGGGCGGTGCGGCCATCGATCAGGCCTACGTCGGTAGCACCTTCGAAGGGCAGACCCAGGTGGTGCTCGGTGTGGCCGATCCCGAGGCGCCGTTCCGGGTGTTCTCGCTCACCGACCCCCAGCGTGTGGTGATCGATGTGCAGGAGACCGAGGCGGAGGAACCGACCGGGGACCCGGCCGGCCCGCTCGAGCCTGCGCCAGAGTTCGAACCGGCCTGCGGGGACACCTGGAGCCCGCCGGAGCTGAACACCGGGCTGACCATCGACGCCGATTGGGGTGCGGGGCCGTTCACCGCCTCACCGGACGGTGCCAGCGGTGGGATCAGCACCGACGCAGTGATCACCAACACCAGCAGTGAGGCACTCAGCCACCGTGTCTACACCTGGACGGTCCTGGTGCGGGACGGGGCCGTGTACTCACCGGAGCTGCTCGGCAGTGACGCCGTCGGGGATGTGGATCTGGCCCCGGGCGGGACCACCACGTTCTCGGCAGGCCACCAGCTGTGGGAGTACTGCGAGCCCGGCTGGACCGGGGTCGGACCGAGCGTGCCCGCTGGCACGTACACGGCCTACGCGATGCTGATGGACCTGGATGCGTACCAGGACTCCGGCACCCGGAATGTTCTGGCTGTTTCCCCGGGGGTCGAGATCGAGGTCGCCCAGGGGTGAGGAGGAGGGCCTCCCCCGGCGATCGATGAGGGCGGTGCGAGCCGCAGCGGATCGGGTCCGGCCTTCGGGTCGGGCCCGATCCGCGTCACTGTGGTGGCGCGTGCTCGAGCAGCAGCCCGAGCACGGCGAGCGCCCCGGCCTTGTCCAGCGGCGAGTTGTTGTTCCCGCACTTGGGTGACTGGATGCACGCCGGGCACCCGGTGGCGCAACCGCAACCGGCCACGGTGTCCCGGGTGGCGGTGAGCCAGGGCCGGACCAGCGCGTAGCCACGCTGAGCGAAGCCCGCGCCGCCCGGGTAACCGTCGTAGACGAAGACCGTGGGTTCGAGGGTGTCCTGGTGCAGCGCGGTGGACAGTCCGCCGATGTCCCACCGGTCGCAGGTGGCGACCAGTCCGAGGAGTCCGATGGCTGCGTGCTCGGCCGCGTGCAGGGCACCAGGCAGGTCTGCCGGAGTAAGCCCGGAGTCGTAGAGCACCTCAGCCGGAGCGGACCACCAGCACCCGGTGGTACGCAGGGTGTGCTCGGGCAGGTCCAGCGGGTAGGAGCCGACGAGCTCGAGGCCGGGCAGCCGACGGCGGTCGTAGCCCACCACACGTTCGGTCACCTCGAGTGTGCCGTAGGCCCAGCGGACGGGGCCGCACTGCTGCTCAACCTGGGTCTGGAGCACCGTGATGTGCTTGTCGCTACGGCTGCGCGTGCGGTAGCCGACGGTTCGTTCGGTGACGATGGCAACGTCGTCGGCGTAGTCCTCGACGTAGAAGGTGCGGCCTTGATGGACGTAGACGGCACCGGCGTGCACGGTGGCGTCTGCGCGAGCGGCGTCGACCGTGCCCAGCACGCGCCCGGTGCCCGCTTCCACCACCTGCACCGGCGGCCCGCCCCCGCCGCGCAGGTCGGTGAGGGCGGCGGGGTCCTCGGGGCGCGCGTAGTTCCAATACCAGCCGGTGCTCCGACGGCGGAGCATGCCTCGCGTGCAGAGCTCGGCCAGCAGGTCGGGGGTACTCGGGCCGAAGGTTTCCAGGTCGGGCTCGGTCAGCGGCAGCTCGGCCGCTGCCGCGCACAGGTGCGGGGCGAGCACGTAGGGGTTGCCGGGGTCGAACGCGGTCGCCTCGACCGGGGCACCGAGGATCATCTCCGGGTGATGCACCAGGTAGGCGTCGAGCGGGTTGTCGCTGGCGATCAGCACGGCCAGGCCTTCCGCGCCGGCCCGTCCGGCGCGGCCCACCTGTTGCCAGAACGAGACGCGGGTGCCGGGCCACCCGGCGATCAGCACGGCGTCCAGGCCGGCGATGTCGACGCCGAGCTCGAGCGCATTCGTCGTGGCCAGTGCGCGCAGCTCGCCGGTGCGTAGGGCACGCTCCAACTCGCGGCGTTCCTCGGGCAGGTATCCGCCCCGGTAGGCCGCCACGGTGGCGGTGAGGTCGACGGCATCGGCCAGGTCGCGCGGGTCGGCGGGGCCGCGGTCGTCGAGCCGGGATCGGGTCTGGTCGGCGATTGCCTCGGCGCCGACGCGGGAGCGGACGAATGCGAGGGTGCGGCGGCGGGCGCGGACGAGATCGGTGAGCAGCTCGGCGGTCTCGGCGAGCACGGATCGGCGTGGTCCGTCTTCCGGGGCACCGCTGGGCCGCCACGGGCCGGGTGTGTCCGGGGCGGTGGGCTGATCCTCCGGGAAGGCCTCACCGGTGTCGAGGATCGGGGGCTGCCAGAGCGCCACCGTGCGGCGGCCCGCCGGAGCGGTGTCGGTCACCACCGCGGTGACGTTCTCGGCGGGCACTCCAAGGAGGCGAGCCGCGCTCTGCTCCGGGTCACCGGTGGTGGCCGAGGCGAGGATGGCGGTCGGGGCCGCCCCGTAGTGGGCGGCCAGCCGGAGCAGCCGGCGTAGTACCAGGGCCACGTGGGCGCCGAGCACGCCACGGTAGGCGTGGCACTCGTCCACCACCACGAACCGCAGGCCCCGCAGCAGCCGTTGCCACCGCCGGTGCCGCGGCAGCAGGGAGAAGTGCAGGAAGTCGGGGTTGGTGAGCACCAGGTCGGCGTGGTCACGGACCCAGTCGCGCTCGCTGGTGGGGGTGTCACCGTCGCAGGTGGCCGGCCGGACGTCACCGATGGCGGCGTCACGAAGCAGGGACTGGAGTCCGTACAGCTGGTCGGCTGCGAGCGCCTTGGTGGGGCTCAGGTACAGCACGGTGGGGCGGCGGTTGAGGGCGGCGATGCTGGTGCCGAGACCCTCGCGGGTGGCCGACCGCACGGCGCTGATCCCTGGGAGCCAGGAGGCGAGCGATTTCCCGGAGCCGGTCGCGGTAGCCAGCACCACGTGCCGCCCCGCCCACGCTGCCTCGGCCGCCTGCACCTGGTGCAGCCAGGGCGCCGTCACCCCACGCCTGGCGTAGCCGGCGACGAGGTCCGGATCGGCCCATTCCGGCCAGGCGCCCTGCTGCCCTTCCCGGGCTGGGAGGTGCTCGAGGTGCACGAGGCTGGACTCACGTCTCGGTGTCAGGAGCACGTCGAGGCTGTCCGGGTGGCTCACCGGCTCAGTGTCTCAGCACCTGCTGACACACGGCCCTCACAGCCCGACCGGTCCCGCACGCGCCTCGGCCGTCGCATCCCGGGTCCAGCCCGGCAGCGGCTGGACCGGCACCCGCACCCTCACCTGCACCATCGGTCCGTCCCCGACGGCGCAGCTCACCACCGTTGCTCCATTCCGTTCGGCGACCGCGGTGGCCGTCGCGCACGGGTCTGCCGCTCCGCGGACGGCCTCGCCCGCTGCCGCGAGCGCCGCCAGATCCGCCGCGCCCTGGGCCAGTCCTCGGGCAGCCGTGGCCTGGGCAAGCGCGGAGAGCAGCACGATGCCCACCAGGGCCACCGCCACCACACCGAGCACCAGGACTCCGGCAGAGCCCCGCTCACCGCTGCCAGCACCCGGACCCTGCGCGTTCACGGCACACCCGGTTCGACGGCGGCGCTCAGCTCGGCAGACACGTCCAGCAACCCGCCGAGCGGGCCGAGCGGCACGTCAGTTTCCACCCGGACCTGCACCCAGCCACCGGCCTGCTGCACGCTCACCGTCGCGTCCGGCCCCGCCACGTGTTGCGCCTGGTCCACCACCTGCGCCTCGGAGTGGCCGACGGCAGCGGCCCTGGCTCCGGCACGGGCGGCGTCCGCGCACCGCACCTGCGCCACCCCGACCGCGGCTGCGACCAGGACCGCGACAAGCACCAGCACCACACCAGGCAGCAGCACAGCGAGCTCGGCCGTCACCGACCCTCGTTCGCGGGGCAGCTTGGGTGCACGGACGCCGGCCACCTCAGCCGCCGATCGAGAGTGCCTGCTGGATGATGCTCAGGAGCATCCCGCGGACCTCGTCGCTGCGCATGATGGCCAAGAGCATGCCTGCGAAGGCCACCGCAGCCAGCGTGGCGATGGCGTACTCGGCGGTGGCCATCCCGGCCTCGCCCTGGGCACGGACGGCGGACCAGCGGGCAGCGACGACGGCGCGAGCCTGTCGGTGCCACCGGGACGGTCCGCCGTGGCGGACCCGGATCGTGCGTGCGGTCATGATCGTTCCTCTCGTTCGGGGGTCGGGTGACCCCGTGGAGGTCCAGGCTGCGGTGCGGACCGCTGACGGTGCCGAGGCCCCGGGGGCGGGTTGTGGACAACGCTGCGTCGGCGAGGAACTGTGCACACTCAAGGGCCGAACAGGCTGGACCCGGTAGACAGCAGCACGGGCATCAGGCCGAGCAGGACGAAAGCCGGGAGCAGGCAGATGCCGAGCGGGAGCACCAGGCGAACACCGAGTCGGGCGGCGGCCTCTCGGGCTCGGGAGCCCCGTCGGGCCCGGATCGTGGCAGCCGCCTGGGCGAGCAGCGGGCCCGGGTCCACTCCGTCCCGCCATGCGGGGCCGAGCGCACTGCGCAGCGGGTGCACCGGCACCGGATCGCCTCCCGCTTGCCACGCCTCGTCCCACGAGGCACCGAGTCGCAGCGCTGCCACCACACGCAGCAGTGGTTCGCCATGGGCCACCGGCAGGGCATGGCCGAGGGCATCGAGCACGGTGGGCACCGAGGCGCCCGCGCCGAGCGCCGCCCCGGCCAGGTCGAGCAGGACCGCCTCGTCCACGTGTGTGTCCGCACGAGGGAGGGGGCCACGCCCCCTCCGGCCCGCTCCTGCGGATCGTTCCCCGCTCCGAGCCGGCGCACGCGCCAGCGCCCACGGCAGCAGAGCCACGGCGGCCAGTGTCGCGACGACCAACGCCAGCATCTGCTCACCTGCTTCCGGTGCGCTCGGCGGCACGGACCAGAGTGCTCGTCCACCGGTATCCGAGCACCAGGAGCACCACCCCGCTGAGCAAGCAGGCGGTGCCCCAGTCGCCGTCGAGGAGCACCATCGGGTCGGCACCCAAGGCGGCACCCATGAGCAGCCCGGCAGCGGGGAGCCAGGTGAGCAGCCGAGCCGTCGCACGGGGAGCAGCCAGGGCCGTGCGCCGGCTGCTCGCGGCTTCTTCAGCCTCGGCCACTCCCTGGGCGCAGGAATCCAGCACGTCGGCCAGTGGCGCACCCAGGTGCTCGGCCACCCGCACCGCCGCCACCGCGCCAGCCACCGCTTCGGCGCGCGGACCGGTCCGGGCAGCCTGACGTCGACCACTCAGCACCCGGTCGCCCTTCCACCCGGCACCGGCACCGAAAGCGCCTGAGTCAACCTGGCCGAGGGCCGTCAGCTCTGCGGGCGCGTCCGGCCGGTCCCGCAGCGTCTGCTCCCAGGCGGTGGTGATCGCGGCGCCGGTGCGCAGCCGGGCGGCGACCTCCACGAGCAGCGCCCCCACCGGCACCACTGGTTCCTTCAGCCGCCTCCGCGCACCGAACCGGGCACGGCGTCCACGATCTCGTGGTGGCCGGCGCCGTCGCACCCCTCGCCCAGGGAGAGTGAGCAGCACGACGGCACCGAGCATCAGCCCAGCTGCGAGCGCCGGTCCGGTCACCGGTCAGCACCGTCGAGAGTGCGCGCCAGCTCCGGCCACGCCTCGGCCTCGATGAGTTCGTTCCCGGCCCCTGCCCGCAGCGCGAGCTCCGCCCGGAACCCGTCGGCCCCATCCGCGCGCAGCACGGCCACCTCAGCCAGTCGCCTCCGCCCATCCCGGCGCACCAGGTGCAGCACCGCGTGCACGGCGCTGCGGGCCTGCACCGCCACCGTCGCCGGGGACATTCCAGCGAGGGCACCCAGGGCGACCAGCCGGGCGGGCACGTCACGGGCGGCGTTCGCGTGCACGGTGGCCCATCCGCCGTCGTGCCCGGTGTTCAGAGCACCCAGGACGTCCCGCACCTCTGCCCCGCGGCACTCACCGAGCACCAGCCGGTCCGGCCGCATCCGCATCGCCGTGCGCACCAGGTCTGGCAACGTCACCTCGCCGGCGCCCTGCACGTTCGGTCGACGCACCTGCAGGTGCAGCACGTGCGGGTGGTCGGGGGCGAGCTCTGCCGCCTCCTCGATACAGATGATGCGTTCGGCCGGCGGTACGCGGGTGAGGGCGCTGGCGACGAGGGTGGTCTTCCCCGTCCCGGTGGCACCGCTGACGAGGACGTTCGCCCGCACTTCCACGAGCCGATCGAGCACCTGGGCTCCGCGGCTGTCGAGCATCCCGGTGGCCTGGAGCTCCTCCAGCCGGAACGCGCAGTTGCGCATCGTGCGGAGCGAGAGCACCGCACCTTCGGCACACAGGGGCGGCAGTAGCGCGTGCAGGCGGGTGCCGTCGGGCAGCCGGCCCTCGGCCACGGGTGCGGCGTCATCCAAGCGTTGCCCGGCTGTGGCGGCGAGTCTGGTGGCCAGTTCCCTGCCGGCACGCAGGCGCCCAGGCATCACGCGCAACCCCGCCCCTCGGTCCACCCACACGGTGCCGTCCCCGTTCACGACGACGTCGCTCACCTCCGGGTCGTCCAGCAACGGCTGGAGCACTGGCCCTGCTCCGAGGAGCTCCGCTCGGGCCGTGCGGTCGAGGGTGAGCAGGTCCCGGTCGCCGCGGACCCCGGCGGAGTCCCGCACCGCTCGACTCACCTCGGCTGGACGGACCGGGCTGTCCATGCCGCGGGGACCGGACTCGTTCAGCAGCGACTCCCGGACTGCGTCGATCTCGGTGGCACGCGAGAGTGGTGGCGTCGGTGTGGGTCGTGGCATCAGGACACCAGCGAGAGCTCGTGGACCACACGTCGCGCCCCGCGCCGGAGCGGACCGCGGCGGTGCTCCCCCGGTGCGACGCCATGCTCGATCGCCGCTGCCAAGGACCGTTCCTCCCGCATGGTCAGCGCCAGCGGGAGCTCGCACGCGCTGGCGATCTCAGCGGCGGTGAGCCCGCCAGGCGCGGGGCCGCGCACCACCAGACGCAGGTCGATCCCCTGCCACGCGCTCACCAGGGACCGCGCCGCGGCGGCGCTCATCACGTCGCACGGGGTCACCACGTAGACCACGTCGCACAGGTCTGCCCAGGGGGTCCTGGTGCGCGGCAGGTCGAGCACCAGCACGTCGTGCCCGGCCGCGAGCGCCTCGATGACGTCGCCGCCGTCGGTCTCCCTGGGACCTCCGCGCCAGTCGGTGGAGAGCACGTGCACGCCGTGCCACGTAGGCAGGGCTGCCGCGAGCGGGTCGTGCGGCATCGCGCCGCGCTGGTCGGCCACGTCGGCCCAGCGAAGCCCGCCGGCGTGCTCGATCCCGAGGAGGAGGTCGATCCCCGGGCCGCGCAGATCAAGGTCGGCCAGGGCCACACCGAGCCCCGCATCTGCGCAGACGCTGGCCAGCGCGGCAGCCAGGCACGACGCACCGGCCCCGCCGCGCGCACCCACCACACCGAGGACCCGGGCCTGCCGCTGTCGGCTTGCGGCGCGCACAAGAGCGAGGAGTTCTTCCGCGTCCGCCGGAAGGCACACCAGCCGCCCCTCCCCCGGCTCGGCCGGCGTCCCTACGCTCACCCATGCTGTTCGTCCCCCGGCCTGCACCCAGTCAGGGTCAGCGGGCCCGTACTCGGCGACGCTGTCGAGCAGCAGCCGAGCCCCCGCGGGTGGTGACGCACCGGGGGCATAGATCGCCACCGGCTGCTCCACCAGGGCAACCACCTCGCGCACCGCCTCGATGACCGCCGGATCCGCTGATCGCAGCGCCACCACATGTAAGTCCGAACTCATCGACTCTCCCTCCGCCGACCCCCAGCCTGTGCCGAGCGTGCCCGGTCTGCGTGCCACGCCCGAGGGGGCTGTGGACAACAGCGCAACGGCAACGCCCTGTGGATACAGGTGAGGGACGCCGTCGGGGCCCGACACTTCGGCTGGTCGGCATTTCTCGGCGTGCCACGCCCCACGAGCACGCCCTGCGTCGATACGGTGAACGCACCCGCCGACTGGAGGATCCCGTGAGCACCGTCCCCCCGCATGATCGCGAGGAACGCGACCCGAACGCCGCACCTGACGACAACGCGGCCGCTGACGCCACCCCGCCGGCTGAGAACGGCGAGAACGCCACGGCGGCCGAGGACGTCGATGCCGCACGCCCTGCCGATGACTCAGCGCCCGCTGCTGACGAGCCCCTCGGTGCTTCCGAGTCGCCCGAGAGCTCTGCCGGCGCGGCACCGGACGAGCCTGCTTCGGCGTCGAACGACGGACCGGCCGAGCCTGAACCGCCGACCCGCCAGCTTCCCACCGAGGCCGACGACGCCGCTCTGCGCGAGGAGCGTGCGCGCCGTTTCGGGCGAGGCACCTCCACCCCCGACGAGGAGACACCTGTGACCCAGCCGAGCACCGCTGAGGCCGACGCCACCGACACTCGCGTGGAGCCGGTGCCCGCCCCGATGGAGACCCAGCCCGAGGATCCGTTCAGCGACTGGGACGACGGGCCGCAGTCACGGGCCGCCGCGCACTGGTGGGGCATCCTGATCGCGATCGTGTTCGCTCCGATCGCCTGGTACCTCCTCACCGATGGTGGCGAGCGGGTGTCCTTCTCCCTGGACCGCAGCCTCGAGGCGGTGAACGTGGCCGGCCTGCTGGAGCTCGCCGGGGGCTTGCTCTGCACGGTCGTGCTGCTGCTGGCGGCGCGCTGGTCCTCGCTGGGACCGATCATCGTCGGATCGATCGGTACGCTCATCGGCGGCGCTTTCCTTGCCGTACCGGTGATCGTCTCGGAATTCCTCGCCAGCCAGTCGGCCATCTTCGACCGGCTCGGCCAGTTCGGCACGAACCTCTACGACCACCTGGTGGCCGAGGGGCACGCGGGGCGCCTGCTGCTCTACGGGATCGTGCTGATCTTCATCGGTGTGGTCTCCCACGGTGCGCGCCGGCAGGGCCGGCGCGAGGAGCGCCGCAGGATCGCCGCAGAGAGCTGACAGCACACGACGGCGGCCGGTCCCCTTGGTGGGGCCGGCCGCCGTTGTCGTGCTGCCTCGGCCATCCACCGCGATCGGCATCACGCACCACCCGAGGCGGCTCACTACCGCCCCTGCAGCGAAGGGCACAGTTGGGCATAGGCTGGGCAGGTAGCCATGCACCATAGCCGTTGCTCGGAGGAACAGTGACCGACCATAACCCCGCCCTGGAGAACCTCCTGACCGAGACGCGCGCGTTCGCGCCGTCGGAGGAGTTCGCCGCGGCGGCGAACGCCAAGGAAGATCTGTACGCCCACGCGGAGTCCGACCGCCTGGAGTTCTGGGCCGAGCAGGCCCGCCAGTACCTCACCTGGGACACCCCGTTCACGGAGGTGCTCGACTTCTCCGGCGCCCCGACGGCCCGCTGGTTCGCCGACGGACGCCTGAACGCCGCCTATAACGCCGTGGACCGGCACGTGGAGGCCGGCAACGGGGATCGGGTGGCCATCCTGTTCGAGGGTGAGCCCGGGGACACGCGCACGCTCACCTACGCAGACCTGCAGCGCGAGGTCTCCAAGGCAGCGAACGCACTCGACGCCCTGGGAGTGAAGACCGGGGACCGCGTTGCCATCTACCTGCCGATGATTCCCGAGGCCGTCATCGCGATGCTGGCCTGCGCCCGCATCGGTGCCGCCCACTCGGTGGTCTTCGGCGGCTTCTCCGCCGAGGCGCTGTACTCACGCATCATCGACGCCGACGCCACCGCCGTGATCACCGCCGACGGCGGATACCGGCGCGGCAAGCCGAGCACGCTCAAGCCGGCCGTCGACGACGCTCTCGCCAAGGGGGAGACAAACGTCAAGCACGTGCTCGTCGTGCGCCGCACCGAGCAGGACGTGGCCTGGACCGAAGGGCGGGACGTGTGGTGGCACGACGCCCTCGGTGAAGCCTCCGAGGAGCACACCCCGGTCGCTGTGGAGGCCGAGCACCCGCTGTTCATCCTCTACACCTCCGGCACCACCGGGAAGCCGAAGGGCATCCTGCACACCACCGGTGGCTACCTCACCCAGGCCGCCTACACGCACTGGAACGTCTTCGACCTCAAGCCGGAGACGGACATCTACTGGTGCTCGGCCGACGTCGGCTGGGTCACCGGCCACTCCTACATCACCTACGGTCCGCTCATCAACGGCGCCACCCAGGTCATGTACGAGGGCACCCCGGACACCCCGCACCAGGGCCGCTGGTGGGAGATCGTGGAGAAGTACGGCGTCACGATCCTCTACACCGCCCCGACGGCGATCCGCACCTGCATGAAGTGGGGCGAGGAGATCCCGGGCAAGTTCGACCTGTCCTCGCTGCGGGTGCTGGGCAGCGTGGGTGAGCCCATCAACCCCGAGGCGTGGATGTGGTACCGCCGCGTGATCGGTGGCGACAAGGCCCCGATCGTGGACACCTGGTGGCAGACCGAGACCGGCGCCATCATGATCTCCCCGCTGCCGGGTGTGACCGCCACCAAGCCGGGCTCGGCTCAGGTGCCGCTGCCGGGCATCTCGGTGAGCATCTGGGACGACGCCGGTGAGGCAGTCGGTCCCGGTGGCGGCGGCTACCTCGTGCTCGATGAGCCGTGGCCGTCGATGCTGCGCGGCATCTGGGGTGATGAGCAGCGGTTCAAGGACACCTACTGGTCTCGCTTCCCGGGCACCTACTTCGCCGGTGACGGCGCCAAGTACGACGAGGACGGGGACGTCTGGCTGCTCGGCCGGGTGGACGACGTGATGAATATCTCCGGGCACCGGCTGTCCACCACGGAGATCGAGTCCGCCCTGGTCTCCCACGAGTGGGTGGCCGAGGCGGCTGTGGTCGGCGCCAGCGACGACACGACCGGGCAGGCCGTGGTGGCGTTCGTGATCCTGCGCGGGGAGGCACAGGAGAAGGCTGACGAGGTCGGCGAGGGTGAGGACGTGGTGGCTGCGCTGCGCAACCACGTGGCCTCCGAGATCGGCCCGATCGCGAAGCCGCGTTCGATCCTCGTGGTGGCGGAGCTGCCGAAGACCCGGTCCGGCAAGATCATGCGGCGACTGCTGCGTGACGTGGCCGAGAACCGGCAGGTGGGTGACGTGACCACCCTCGCCGACAGCTCGGTGATGGATCCGATCAGCAGCGGCATGAAGGGCGCCTCCGCCCAGGACTGAGCCCTCCACCCCGAAATCGGACGTCGATCTGGCTACTCCTCAGTAGCCGGATCGACGTCCGATTTCGGGTGGGGGGAATCCCTCGTCGATCTGGTCGCTGGGTCGTCTCGACTCCACCGCCAGATCGACGAGGGATCTCTGCTCTCCGCCTTGGGGATGATTCGCCCGACCTGCACGCACGGGTAACGTCACCTCCCGTGATTGTTGACCCCTCGATCGTGCTGGCCGGCGGGCCCTGGGCCCACCGGATGGTGGCCGCCAACGGGGGCCGGTTCCACCTGGCACTGGCCGGGCCGGACGACGGTGAGGCGCCGCTGGTGGTACTGCTGCACGCCTTCCCGCAGTTCTGGTGGGCGTGGCGGGCGCAGATCCCCGCTCTGGCTGCTGCCGGCTACCGGGTGGCGGCGATGGACCTGCGCGGGTACGCCGGGTCGGACAAACCACCCTCCGGCCACGACACACCGTCGATGGTGGCCGACGTCCGTGGGGTGATCCGCTCGCTCGGGGCGAGCTCCGCCGTCGTGATCGGGCACGGCCTTGGCGGGCAGGTGGCCTGGTCGATGCCGGCGATGGCGCCGGAGGTGACCCGTGCCATCGCGGTGCTCGGCGCCCCGCACCCGGTGCCGCTGCACACCCCATCACACCAGGTCACTCCGGCGAGCACACTGGCCACGCTGGCGCGGTTCCAGGTGCCGTGGTTCCCGGAGCGGTCGTTCACCCACTCCGACGGCGTTGCTCGCCTTCTGCAGGCATGGGGGGCTCCCGCGTGGGAGCCGGAGTCGGTGAACCTGTACACCGACGCGATGCGGCTGCCGTTCGTGGCGCACAGTGCGATGGAGCAGCTGCGCTGGTCGTTGCGGTCCACCCCGCGGGTGGACGGGCAGCGGTACCGCGCCCGGGTGAACACGGGCATCCAGGTGCCGGTGCTGTCGGTGCGCGGATCGGCGGACCCGGTGTTCACCGGGGCCTCGTTCCGGCGGGACGGCGACTACACGCACGCCCGCTACTCGCGGGTCACGATCGACGGTGCCGGGCACTGGCTGCCCGAGGAGGCGCCGGAGGAGGTCAGTGAGCTGCTGATCGGGTGGCTCGACGAGCTGGAGTGAGCGCGCTGCTGCCGAAGGTTGCTTCACGCGTCATTGTTTCGTGGACCGGCTCCGCCCCTTCGCGCGGGACTTCTTCGGCGCCGGCGGCTCCCCCGTCGGGTAGGACGGGCACAGGTCCGCGAGCGGGCACCGCTCGCACGCGGGTTTGCGGGAGGTGCAGGTGCGCCGGCCATGAAAGATCAGCCGGTGGCAGAGCATCACCCAGCGTTCGGCCGGGAACAGTTCCATCAGGTCCCGCTCCACCTTCACCGCGTCGGTGTTCGTGGTCCAACCGAGCCGCCGGGAGAGCCGGCCGACGTGGGTATCCACGGTGATCCCGGGCACGTCGAAGGCGTTCCCGAGCACCACATTCGCAGTCTTGCGGCCCACCCCGGGCAGCGCCACCAGCTCCTCCAGGGTGCCGGGCACCTCTCCCCCGTGCTCGGCCACGAGGGCAGCGCCGATGCCCTGGATCGCGGCGGCCTTGTTCCGGAAGAACCCGGTGGGGCGGATCAGCGCTTCCAGCTCGGCACGGTCCGCGCCGGCGTAGGCGGCGGCGTCCGGGTAGCGCGCGAACACGGCCGGTGTGGTCAGGTTGACCCGTTCGTCGGTGCACTGGGCCGAGAGCACCGTGGCGACGAGGAGCTCCAGCGGTGTGCGATAGTCCAGTTCGCAGTGCGCGTCCGGGTACGCATCTCCCAGGAGATCGTCGATCTGGAGTGGTTCTGCACGCACCCGAGGTTCCTCCTGATCTGCGGCGTTCGTGGTTGGTCTGCTCAGACTACGCAGCGTTGCGGACGTGCCCACCTGCCGAAGAGTGGCAGACTGTGGCTGACCTCACAGCAACTGAAGGGACATCTTGAGATGGACGAGGCCGTGGTTCGTTCCGCCCCGCTGTTCGCCGAGCTGAGCGATGAGAGTTATCGCGCCGTTCGTGAACGCACCACCGAACTCACGTTCCGTCGCGGTGAGGAGATCTTCCACGAGGGCTCCGCCGGGGACCGGTTGTACGTGATCGGTTCCGGCAAGGTGAAGCTCGGGCACATGGCGCCCGACGGCCGGGAGCACCTGCTGGCCATCCTCGGCCCCGGCGAGATCCTTGGTGAGGTGTCCCTGTACGACCCGGGCAAGCGCACGGCTACGGCCACCGCGCTGGCCACCACCGAGCTGGTCGAGCTGAGCCATCAGGGACTGCTGCAGATCCTCGATGCACGCCCGGAGGTGTCCCAGCACCTGCTGCGCTCGCTGGCATTGCGCCTGCGGCAGACCAACGACAAGGTGGCCGACCTGATCTTCTCCGACGTGCCCGGCCGCGTGTCCAAGGCGCTGCTGGACCTGGGCCGCCGGTTCGGTGAGCGCACCGACTCCGGGCTGCGGGTCACCCACGACCTCACCCAGGAGGAGCTCGCCCAGCTCGTCGGAGCCACCCGGGAGACGGTGAACAAGGCGCTCGCCGAGTTCTCCAACCGTGGCTGGATCCAGCTGCAGGGGCGCACCGTGGTGCTGGTGGACATCGACCGTCTCACCCACCGCGCCCGCTGAACCACACGCTCAAGCGCCCGACGGCGGCCGGTGGGCCGCCGTCGGGCGTTGGCGTTATGGGGTGGTCACCTCGACGATCAGCTCCACCTCGACGGGGGCGTCCAGCGGGAGCACGGCCACCCCGACGGCGGAACGTGCGTGCACGCCCGCGTCACCGAAGATCTCCTGGAGGAGGTTCGAGGCGCCGTTGATCACCCGGGGCTGGCCCGTGAACGACGGGTCGGAAGCGACGAAGCCGACCACCTTGACCACACGGGCGATCCGGTCCACGCCACCGGCGAGCGACGCGGCAGCAGCGACGGCGTTGAGCGCCGCCACGCGGGCCGCCGCCGTGGCGTCCGTCTCGCTGACCAGTCCCGCACCCTCGCCGACCTTGCCGGTGTGCACTAGGGCCCCTCCGGACAGCGGCAGTTGTCCGGAGGTGTAGACCAGGGCGCCCAATTGCACCGCCGGCACGTAGGAGGCGACCGGTGGGACGACGTCGGGCAACTCGATGCCCAACTCGGCCAGGCGGGCGGAGGCGCTCACTCCTTCTCCCGCTTCAGGTAGGCCACCAACCCGTTGTTGTCCGGGCCGGGGACCACCTGCACGAGCTCCCACCCGTCCTCACCCCATTGGTCGAGGATCTGCTTCGTGGCATGAATGATCAACGGTACGGTCGCGTACTCCCAGCGTGTCATGCCGCGATCCTACGAGACGCGGCCACCGGCCACCCGTCGGCGAGCCTTGGAGCGCCGCACCCCGATGTACTGGTCGAGCTCCTCGTGGTCGAGGTCGCCCAGCGTGGACCGCCAATCCTCCACCTCGGGCTCGCTGCGCAACAGCGCGCGTCGCTCCCGTTCGGTCATCCCGCCCCAGACCCCGAACTGGATCCGGTTGTCCAGGGCATCCACCAGACACTCGAGCCGCACCGGACAGGTGAAGCAGATCTCACGTACTTGGCGTTGAGCTGCTCCCTGGACGAACAGTTCGTCCGGTGATCGTGTCGCGCATGCGGCCTTGAGCGTCCACTCTTCGTCGAACCTGGTGCTCATGTCCACCTCTCCACCTGCGAGTGTGGTGTGACCGAATCAAAAGCGAGTCGAAACGACTACTTGACCTCCCCCGAGGCCCACCCTTGCTGTCAACGTTGGCGACCACAGCCACCACCACGGTTTATATCCCGAAATCGGCGGGAATGAAAGTCGGGGTGGGTCACCTGTCAGCGTGGCAACGTACTCTGGGGGCATGGCACCTCCCTCACGAGAGACCTCTCGCACGGTCAACGTGGCGCAGCTGATCTCCATGTTCCTGGCGTTCCTGATGGTCGCCGGCGTGGGCGGCGTGCTCTCTGCAGGCTTCGTGATGCCGGCTGTGGCCACCGTCGGTGCAACCACCGACGCTGCGAGCCGGATGTTCGACGAGCTGCCGACCGAGCTGGGCAGCGAAGAGCTCTCCGAGCAGAGCGTGATCGTGGCCGGCGATGGGTCACTGTTGGCCCGGTTCTACCTGGAGAACCGGATCGTGCGGCCGATGGACGACATCTCCGAGAACATGCAGATGGCCGTGGTGGCGGTAGAGGACCGCCGCTTCTACGACCACGGCGGGGTGGACCCCGAGGGCATCATGCGCGCGGCCGTGCAGAACGTGCTCGGCCTGAGCGACCAGGGTGGTTCCACCCTCACCCAGCAGTACGTGAAGAACGTGCTCATCGAGGCCGGTCGACGGGCCGAGGACGCAGACGCCATCGCCGCCGCCACCGCGCCCACCATTGCGCGCAAGCTCCGCGAGGCGAAGCTGGCGATCGCGCTGGAGCAGCAGCGCAGCAAGGACGAGATCCTCGAGGGATACCTGAACATCGCCCAGTTCGGCCCGTCCCAGTACGGCGTGGAGGCCGCCTCGCGGTACTTCTTCTCGCACAGCGCGGCCGAGCTGACGCTGGCCGAGGCGGCCCTGCTTGCCGGGATCACGCAGAACCCGGCCAAGTGGAACCCAGCAGTGAACCCGGAGAACGCACAGAACCGCCGGGACACAGTGCTTCAGCTCATGCTGAACCAGGGCAAAATCACTCAGGAGGAGTACGACGAGGCGGTCGAGACTCCCGTCGAGGACATGCTCGAGGTGCAGAACACCCCGAACGGATGCGCCACCGCAGGGATCTCCGCCTATTTCTGCGACTACGTCAAGGCCGAGATCCTGCAGAGCCCGGAGTTCGGCGAGACCCAGGCGGACCGCTACCAGCTCCTGGTGCGCGGCGGGTTGCGGATCGAGACCACGATCGACCCGGAGATGCAGCAGGAGGCGGTCGACGCTCTGACCGAACACATCCCGATGGACGACCCCTCGGGGGTGTCGACGGCAACATCCACGATCGAACCGGGCACCGGGCGGATCCTCGCGATGGCGCAGAACACGCCCTACGGCACCCCGTCCGACGACGAACCGCGCGCGACCCAGGTGAACTTCAACACCGATCAGAACCGTGGGGGCTCGCAGGGCTTCCAGACCGGTTCGACGTTCAAGGCGTTCGTGCTCACCCAGTGGTTGATCGACGGCCACTCGCTGAGCGATCGGGTGGACGGTACCGACAACCAGTCCTTCCCGCGCTCTTCCTGGAACACGTGCCTGCCGCAGTTCGTCGATGTCAAAGCGTGGGAACCGAACAACATTGAGAATGCGGGCGGCTCGCAGATGACGGTTCTCGACGCCACTCGCCAGTCGGTGAACACTGCGTTCGCGAATATGTCGAACCAGCTCAATCAGTGCGATATTGCTGACACGGTGCAGCGTATGGGTTTCCACCACGCCACGGTCGAACCCGGCGAGCCGTACACCGGTCCGGGATACGACGAACCGTACGGCGACTACTCGATGGCCGTGGTGCCGTCGATGGCCTTGGGAGCGAACGAGGTAGCACCGCTGACCATGGCGGCTGCGTTCGCCACCTACGCCTCCGGCGGCACCTACTGCACCCCGATCGCCATCACCCGCGTGGTGAACCAGGACGGCGAAGATCTGCCCGTTCCGGACGCCGAGTGCAACCAGGTGCTGGAGCCTCGCGTCGCGAACGCGATGAACCACGCCCTGCAGGAAGTGGCCAGCGACGGCGGGACGGGTGAGAACGCCGTGCTCTCCGATCGCCCCATCGCCGGCAAGACAGGAACGGCGAACGACGACTCCGCGGCGTGGTTCGTCGGGTATGTCCCCCAACTCGCCACCGCGGTCTGGGCGGGCTACTCCGAGGGAACCGAGTCGATGTTCTGGGAGACCATCAACGGCACGACCCGCGAATTCTGGTACGGCGGCAACCTCGCCGCCCCGATCTGGCAGGACTACATGTCCGAAGCCACCGACGGGATGGCCGTGGAGGAGTTCGAGGAGGCCCGCGACCGGGAGATCTACGGTGAGCGCAAGCCGGTGCCGAGTGTGTCCGGGATGACCCGGGTCGACGCCGAGAACGCGCTGCGGTCGGCCGGGTTCAGCACGTACGTGGGTGCGACCGCCTACAGCGATAGCGTGCCGGACGGCCGCGTGATCGGGACCAGCCCTGGCGCCGGTTCCCAGATCCGCCCCGGCTCGTCGGTCGGGCTGGTCATCAGTGACGGTCCGGAGCCGGAGGAAGAAGAGACAGAGGAACCCGACGACAACAACGGCAACAATGATGACGGTGACGGCGACGGCGGGAATGACAACGGCGGTGACGGTGGCGGTGGCGGTAACGACGACGACGGTGATGACGACGACGGCGACCGAGGCAACAATGGCGGCGGGAACGGCCGCGGCAACAACTGACGCCGCCCACCTCTGATGCCATCCCCACCTCCTCTCCCCCGGATTGCTCTGGCCGGGGCCGGCGCGGCCACCGCCCTCGGGCTCGGCGCGCTCGGCTGGTCCCTCCTGGAGGCGAAGGCCTACACGGTGCGCCAGGTGCGCGTCCCCGTCCTCCCACCTACGGCCCCCGAGATCCGGGTGCTGCACCTCTCCGACCTGCATCTGCTCCCCCGTCAGCGCCACACCATCGCGTGGTTGCGGGCGCTGGGCGAACTCGAGCCGGACCTGGTGATCAACACCGGCGACAATATGGCGCACCGCCGTGCGATGCCCACCGTGCTGCACGCCCTCGAGCCGCTGCTCGAACGCCCCGGCGCGTTCGTGATGGGCTCCAACGACTACTACGCCCCGCAGATGAAGAACCCGGCCCGCTACCTCCTCCGGGACGCCCGACGCACCGACGCAGAAGGGCCACCACCCGAGGACCTTCCGGGCCGTGAGCTGGGCAGAGCCTTCGCCGCGGCCGGGTGGCGTGACCTGACGAACAGACGGGACACACTGTCGGTGCGCGGCGTTCCGTTCGCACTCGTCGGTGTTGATGACCCCCACCTGGATCGGGACCGCTTCCCCGCTGCCGACGGCGGTGCATCCGGTGGGGACGCCGTCGTGCGCCTGGGCGTGGCGCACGCGCCGTACCAGCGGGTGCTGAACGCGATGCACGCGGACGGGTGCGGCATGATCTTCGCCGGGCACACCCACGGCGGGCAGCTGTGTGTGCCCGGTTACGGCGCCCTGGTAACCAATTGTGATCTGGACACTGGCCGGGCCAGCGGGCTCAGCGAGTGGCCGGGCGCTGCTGGTGAGCCGGGCTCGGCGTGGCTCCACGTGAGCAACGGGATCGGCACCAGCCCGTTCACTCCAGTACGGCTGGCCTGCCGGCCCAGCGTCACCCTGCTGACCCTCACCCGGCGCACGGATCCGAACGCCTGAGATCGCACCAGCCGCACCAGGGTGCGGATCTGAGCGCACCCCATGGCCGGGTGTGACTGCGCCCACACCGCGAGTTTCGCTCCGAGGGGTTCGCTCCGCTATCCTGGCCAGGCTGCACCGGGGTGTGGCGCAGCTTGGTAGCGCGCTTCGTTCGGGACGAAGAGGTCGCAGGTTCAAATCCTGTCACCCCGACCACATGATGGCTGCCAGCCGCCCGAGGAACGAGGGTGGCTGGCAGCCATCATTCATGTGGTTGCCAGGATTTGCCGAGGAGCTCGCCCTAGCGAGCGACGGCTCCTGTCACCCAGATTTCATTCACGCGTGACCTGGGTCAGTCCGCGCCCGGAACCGACGCCGGGCTCACCGGCTCTGCCGAGGTTCCGCGCCACCGTGCCACCGTGCGCATCACGTGATAGATGCCCAGGGCGGCGGCAGTACCCAGCGCGATGCCCTCGAACAGCAGATCACCGGCGGACCAGGTGTAGTTGGCGATACCCACCACGAGCGCGATCCCGGCGGTGGTGAGGTTCACCGGGTCGGAGAAGTCGACCTTGTTCTGCACCCAGATCCGCGCTCCGAGCACACCGATCATCCCGTACAGCACGGTCGCCGCACCGCCGAGCACCCCGGGCGGCACGGTGGCTACGAGCTGACCGAACTTCGGGGAGAGGCTGAGCAGCAGTGCGAACCCGGCGGCCACAGCATAGGCGGCGGTGGAATACACCCGGGTGGCGGCCATCACGCCGATGTTCTCGGCGTAGGTGGTGGTTCCGGAGCCGCCACCGGCACCGGCGAGCGTCGTGGCCAGGCCATCGGCGAACAGCGCCTTGCCCATCACCCCGTCGAGGTTCTCCCCGGTCATCGCCGCCACCGACTTCACGTGACCGACGTTCTCGGCGATCAGCACCAGCACCACCGGCACGAACAGCCCAAGCACCGCCACGTCGAACTGCGGTGCGGTGAACTCCGGCAATCCCACCCACGCGGCCTCGGTGACCGTGGTGAAGTCGACCTCCCCACGCAGCACCGCCACCAGGTAGCCCACGAGCACGCCCAGCAGGATCGCCAGCCGGCCCAAGAGGCCCCGGAACAGCACGGTGATCAGGACGATCGAGACCAGGGTGACGATCGCCGTCACCGGGGCGGCCTGCACGTTCCCCCATGCGGCCGGGGCCAGGTTCAGCCCGATCAGCGCCACGATGGTGCCGGTGACGATCGGCGGCATCACCACGTCGATCCAGCGGGCGCCAGCCAGGTGCACCACCACGCCGACCAGCGCAAGCAGCACCCCGACCACGAGAACGCCGCCAAGCGCAGTGGCCATCCCCTGCGAGGCAGTGGCCGCACCGATCGGTGCGATGAAGGCGAACGAGGAGCCGAGGTAGCTCGGCACCCGCCCACGGGTGATCAGCAGGAACCCGGCGGTGCCGATCGCGGAGAAGAACAGGGTGGTGGCGGGTGGGAAGCCGGTGATGAGCGGCACCAGGAACGTGGCACCGAACATGGCCACCACATGCTGGGCACCGATGCCGACGGTGCGCGGCCAGCTCAGTCGTTGCCCCGGCGCCACCACCTCCCCCGGTGCGATCGTCTTCCCGTCGCGGTACAGCGTCCAGCTGGGCACGGTTCTCCCTCGTCTCGGCCGGTCCGGCCACGCACGTGGCCCGCGGGAATCGTAGCGGCGCGGCTGAGGGAGCCTGCGCACGCGTGCGAGGATCGGGCCATGCCAGTCCCCGACTTCGTTCTCGAGTTGCGCCGCCACGTGGGCACGGCACCGTTGTGGCTCTCCGGCGTGAGTGCGGTGGTGGTCGATCCTGACGGGCGGATCCTGCTCGGACGGCGCACCGACACCGGCCGGTGGGCCGTGGTCAGCGGCATCCTCGACCCGGGCGAGCAGCCCGCCGTCGCCGCAGTCCGGGAGGTGGCCGAGGAGACCGGGATCCACGCCGAGGTCGAGTCGTTGGTGTCCGTGCACAGTGGCGAGGAGATCACCTACCCGAACGGGGACCGGGCGAGCTACCTGGATCTGACCTTCCTGTGCCGCTACCGCTCCGGCCAGGCGCGGGTGGGCGACGACGAGTCCCTCGAGGTGGGTTGGTTCCGGCCGGACGGCCTCCCGGAGGACCTGCAAGAGACGTCCCGCCAGCGCATCGCCGACGCTCTCGGCTACGACCCGGCCGTCGGGCCCCGCTTCATCCGCTGATCGCGCCGAACGCAGGGTTGTGCGGCATCGGCCGTGGCGGATGCCGCATAACCCTGCGTTCGGAATGCGGGGTGGGGGCGCAGCGCAGGCAGTCCGGTCAGCCAGAGCGGCGACTGTACGCCGTCAGCGCGGCCAGGCCCCCGGTGACGGCGAGCACGGACAGGCTCAGCAGCAGGGGCGGGAACTGCTCCGCAGTGAGCACACCCACCACTCCGATCAGCACCAGCGCCGCCATCGCCACGAACCGGGACCGGGCCAGTCGTCCGAATCGCGAGCCGAGGTAGAGCAGGTTGCCCACCAGATACACCAGCGGACCGGCCACGGTCACGATCACCACCGTCGGGGTGAGGTGCTCGTGGGAGAGCCGCAACTCCACGGAGACGGCGAACAGGATCGCACCCAGCACCATGAACGCGTGGGCGTACGCGAAAGCGGAGCGCAGGGCCGCCGTCGTGCTCCTCGCCCCCTCCACCTCATGGCCGGCGAGCGCGAAGTAGTTCCACCACAGCACGAACAGGCCTGCGAAGCCGAGCAGCAGGCTCAGCGCGAGCCCTCCGGTGAGGTCCCCGGCGTCCACGACCGCGCCACCCATCAGCAGGATGGACTCCCCCAGCGCGATGATGAAGACCAGGCGGTTGCGTTCGGCGAGGTGCTCGGCGTCGGTGTCCCACAGGTGCATCGGCGCCGCGCCCACGCCCGGCACGCGGAAGTTCGCCGCCGGTGCCGCGTAGTCGATCAGCACCGCCAGCAACCAGATCCACAGCCGCAGGTTCGGCTCGACGAACACCCCCGCCACCCAGAAGACGCCCGCCCCGAGCGTCCACAGCAGCAGCATCCGGTAGTTGGTGGCGAGCTGCTGGCCCCGGTAGACCACCATCATCACCACCGGGCGGAGCACCCCGGCCACCAGGTAGCCGGCCACGAACAGCCACGCCTTGTCACCGAACGCGTGCGGGATCGCCACCGCCATCGCAAGCGAGGCGAGCATCAGCACCCCGGTGAACAGGTGCACGCCGGTACGCCGGGGATCGAGCCAGTTCATCGCCCAGGCGGTGTAGTTCCAGCCCCACCAGAGCGCGGCGAACACAATCACCGTCTCCGCGGCGCCCTGCCAAGAGAGGTGGTGGAGGAGCAGGTGGGAGAGCTGGATGATCGCGAAGACGTACACGAGGTCGAAGAACAGCTCAGCGGGACCGACCTCGGAGCGGCGCGACTGCGGGCGAGCGAGCACGGACATCAGGGCAACCTCCGGAAGTGGCCGCACGTGGGGCGGGAACGGTGGGGCTCGGCGCGGGTGCGCCGCCGATCAGCCCTCGCGAATGGTCATCGAGGCCAGCTGGTCCCCGGAGACCCGGAACTCGAAGCGGGACAACCCGTTGGCGTGGGTGCTGCGCCAGTCGCCCACCACGGTGATCAGGTCGCCGTCCACGGTCACCGAGGTTGGGGTCAGCACCCCGGTCGCTCCGATGAACTCCTTGTCGCTCCAGCCCTTGATCTGGTCGCGGCCCGTGAAGACCCGGCCCCAGTCGTCCACGAAGCCGTCCGTGGTGAAGGCCTCCAGAAAGCCGTTCTCGTCGTGGGCGTTGACGGTCTCGATGAACGAGCCGACAGGTTCGGGCACGGACACTGCGGTCATGGCGGTACTCCTCCGGGGCATCACTACGTCAGCCGCAGCGTATCGAGGTGAGCCAACCCCGCAACCTCTGCCCCGGCCTGCCGAGCGCAACCTGGTGCGGCGTTCGGTGCCATCTTCGCCGCACCAGGTTGCGCTCGGCGGGTGTGCTATGCCCGACGGCGGAGCGCACCTCGGCGCGTCCGTGCAGCGGCCGCGAGCTGCTCCAGCACGCCTTCGGTCACCTCCCAGGACATGCAGGCGTCGGTGACCGACTGCCCGTAGACCAGACCACTCGGTGCAGGCTCCTGCCGTCCTTCCACGAGGAAGCTCTCCAGCATCACCCCGGCCACGGCGGTCTCCCCCGCGGCAACGGCCTCGGCGATCTCGGCGGCCACCTGTGCCTGTCGCACATGGTCCTTGCCAGAATTGCCGTGACTGGCGTCCACCATCACCCCGGCACGGCCCACCGCAGTGAGCTTCTCCGCGGCAGCGCGGACGTGCTCGGGGGCGTAGTTCGGTCCGCGGCGCCCACCGCGCAGGATCACGTGCGAGTCCGGGTTGCCCGCGGTCTCCACGAGCGCCGCCCGGGCCTGCGTGTCCACGCCCAGGAACGCCTGCGGTGCGGCAGCGGCCACGCACGCGTCCACGGCCACCTGCACATCGCCGTCGGAGGAGTTCTTGAACCCCACTGGCATGGAAAGCCCGGAGGCCAGCTGGCGGTGCACTTGCGACTCCACCGTGCGGGCGCCGATCGCGCCGTAGCTGACAGTGTCGGCGATGTACTGCGGGGAGGTAGTCTCCAGGAACTCGCACCCGGCGGGCACGCCTGCGGCGAGCACGTCCAGCAGCACCTGCCGCGCCAGGCGAAGGCCCCGGGGAATGTCGTAGGAGCCGTCTAGCCCGGGATCGTTGATGAGGCCCTTCCACCCGGTGGTGGTGCGGGGCTTTTCGAAGTAGACCCGCATCACCAGCACCAGGTCGTCGGCGTAGCTCTCGGCAGCGCCGGCCAGTCGGTGGGCGTACTCGATGGCGGCGGCAGGGTCGTGCACGCTGCACGGTCCGACCATCACCAGCAGCCGGTCGTCGGCACCTGCGAGCACATCGGCGGCGTCGGCCCGGGCGCTGGCCACGAGTTCGGCTGCCGCAGTGGGCAGTGGCAGTTCGGCGAGCACCTCACCGGGGGTGGGCAGCGGGTCCATCCGGCGCACCCGCAGGTCGCCGGTGCTGGCGTCCGTGCGCTCGGCGGTGGGAGTGGTGGTCATCAGTGGTTCCTCACGGTGTGGAGGCGAACTCACCGATGCTCCGGAGCGCCCGCCTCAATGGCGAAGGGCGCGGACCTCATGGTCCACGCCCTGGTCGGCTCCGGTCGCGCGCGTCAGCAGGTCGCGGCGGCCGGAGCCGACGCAAACCAATACCAACGAACCGAATGCATGGCAGCGACCATACACCAACCCCACAGGCGCAGGGCGTCGGGTGTCGGGCGCAGGGCCCAGGGCCCAGGGCGCCCTGGCCCCCCTGATCGCCGAACGCAACCCTGTGCGGCCCGACAAGCGGTTGCCGCCGCACAACGTTGCGTTCGGCCGGGGTCAGGGGCGGAGCGGGCAGGGGTCAGGGGCGGGCAGGCACCTCCCGCTGATCCGGGCCCACATACTCGCTCAACGGCCGGATCAGGGAGTTGGACTCGAGCTGCTCCATGATGTGGGCGGTCCACCCGGTCACCCGGGAGGCGACGAACAGCGGCGTGAAGGTCGCGGTGTCGAAGCCCATCAGGTGGTAGGCGGGGCCGGCCGGGTAATCGAGGTTCGGCAGGATGTTCTTGCGGGACGTCATCGCCTGCTCGAGGGCGTCGTAGAGGTCACCCAGGTCCCGCCGGCCGGCATGCTCGACCAGGTCGTCCAGCACCGCCTTCATCGTGGGTACGCGGGAATCGCCGTGCTTGTAGACCCGGTGCCCGAAGCCCATGATCTTGCGCTTCTCAGCGAGGGCGGCCTCGAGCCAGTCATCGGCGCGGTCGGCGGTGCCGATCTCACCGAACACGGCCATCACTGCCTCGTTCGCGCCGCCGTGCAGCGGCCCCTTAAGCGCTCCGATCGCCCCGGTAACCGCGGAGTACAGGTCCGACAACGTGGACGTGACCACCCGCGCAGTGAATGTGGACGCGTTGAAGGAGTGCTCGGCGTACAAGATCATCGAGACGTTGAAGGCCTGCTCCACCGCCGGCGCCGGCTCACTGCCGAAGGTCATCCAGAGGAAGTTCGCCGAGTACCCCAGATCATCACGCGGTTCGATGAGGTCCTCACCGCGGCGGCGGCGCTGATCGTAGGCCACGATCGCCGGGAGCTGCGCGAACAGATACATCGCACGCCCCTCGTTCAGGGTGCGGTCGGTCAGCCCCTCCGGTTGCAGCAGCGTGTCGTCGAAGGTACCCAGCTGACTGACGGCGGTGCGCACCACATCCATCGGATGGGCCGTCGTCGGCAGGGCGTCGATGAGCGTCTTCGTGCGTGCATCGAGCGGCCGGAGGGAACGCTCGAGCTTCTCCATCTCGGCCAACTGGTCCGGGCTGGGCAGCTCACCGTGCCAGAGCAGGTAGGCGACCTCCTCGAACGAGCAGTGCGCGGCCAGATCCTGCACCGGATAGCCGCGGTAGAGCAGCGAGTTGGTGTCCGGGTTGACCTTGGAGATCGCGGTGGTGTCCACCACCACGCCGGCCAGTCCCTTGTGGATCGGTGTCTCGGTCATGCTTCCTCCTTCGTCGGCGGAACAACCTCTCAGGGGCCGCGGTAGACGGACGAGTCGAACGCCTCGTACCCGTCGTAGTCCACCAGTTCGTACAGGCGGCTGCGGGTCTGCATCCGGTCCACGAGGCCCGCCTGGGTCCCCGCGGCGGCAAGCTCGTCCAGCCCAGCCTCGGCGGCACCCATGGCCAGCCGGAACAGGGTGACCGGGTAGATCACGATCTGTACCCCCGCATCGGCGAGCTGATCGGTGGTGAGCAGCTCGGACTTGCCGAACTCGGTCATGTTCGCGAGCACCGGCATGTCGATCGCCGAGGCGATCGCCTCGAACTCACGCTGATCGCGCATCGCCTCGGCGAAGATGGCGTCCGCCCCGGCATCCACGTAGGCCTTCGCCCGGTCGACGGCGGCTCGCACCCCGTCCAAGGCACGCACGTCGGTGCGGGCCATCAGCAGGAAGTCCGGGTCCCGCCGGGCTTTCACAGCCGCCTCGATCCGTTGGACGGCCGCGGGGAGGTCCACCACGGCCTTGCCCTCCAGGTGGCCGCACCGCTTGGGGTTGACCTGATCCTCGATGTGACAGCCGGCCAGTCCGGCGTCCTCCAGGCTCTGCACCGTACGGGCGAGGTTCAACGGCTCACCGAAGCCGGTGTCGGCATCGACGAGCGTGGGCAGGTCCGTCATCCGCGCGACCTGGCCGGACCGGGTGGCCACCTCGGTGAGAGTGGTCAGGCCGATATCCGGAAGGCCGAGGTCAGCGGCGAGCACCGCCCCGGACACGTACACCCCGTCGAACCCCTTCTCGGCGATGAGCCGGGCGCTGAGCGGGTTGAGCGCACCGGGAAACCGCAGCAGGCGCCCCTCGGCCAGGTCCGCCCGCAGTCGGGCCCGCTTGGCCGCCGGTGTGCTCCGGGCGTGCAGCATCTAAAACAGCCCCTTCGGGTTGCGCACCGTCCCGAGCAGTCCGGGTCGGGCGGTCACGGTGAGGCCGACCACCTCCTCGGCACTGAGCTCGGGCAGCCGCTGGACCAGCTCGAGAAAGCGAGCGGCCTCCTCAGGCTCAGCGACGCCGTCGGCAAGCATGCGGAACTTCTCCACGTACTGAGCACGCGCGAACGGGCGCGCCCCCAACGGATGCGCATCAGCCATCGCGATCTCCTCGGTGAGGGTGCGCCCATCGGTGAGCGTGATCTTCATCCGGCCACCGAAGGCTTTTTCGGCCGGGTCCTCGCTGTGATATCTCCGGGTCCACTCGGGGTCCTCCGCAGTGGTGATCGTGCGCCACAGTTCGACCGTGTCCGCCCGGCGGGCCCGTTCAGGAGCGTAGGAGGTCTCGTGGTGCCAGGCGCCGTCCTGGAGAGCGACGGCCACGATGTAGGGGATGGAGTGGTCCAGGGTCTCCCGGCTTGCACTCGGGTCGTACTTCTGCGGATCGTTCGCTCCCGAGCCGATCACATAGTGGGTGTGGTGGCTGGTGTGGATCACGATCGAGGCCACGTTCTTCGGGTCGGTCAACTCCGGGTGCGTGCGGTGCAGGCGGCGGGCCAGGTCGATGAGCGCCTGGGACTGGTACTCGGCCGAGTGCTCCTTGGTGTACGTGCGCAGGATTCCGGTCTTCGCCTCCCCGGGGGCGGGCAGGGTGACCTGATAGCGCGCCTCGGGGCCGTCGAGCAGCCAGGCGATCACACCGTCCTCTCCCTCATAGATCGGTTCCGGTGCGCTCTGCCCGCGCATCGCACGGTCTACCGACTCCACGGCCACCTTGCCGGCGAACGCCGGGGCGTACGCCTTCCACGAGGAGATCTGCCCCTTGCGCGACTGCCGGGTCGCGGTGCACGTGTGCAGAGCTTGCCCGATCGCCTGGAAGATCGTGGTGGTGTCCAGGCCGAGCAGCGTGCCGATCCCGGCGGCGGCGCTGGGACCGAGGTGGGCAATGTGGTCGATCTTGTGCTTGTGCAGGCTGATCGCCGTGACGAGGCTCACTTGGATCTCGTAGGCGACGGTGATCGCCCGGGCCAGCGAGGCGCCGTCTGCTCCGACATGCTGAGCCACGGCAAGGATCGGGGGAATGTTGTCACCCGGGTGGGAGTAATCGGCGGCGAGGAAGGTGTCGTGGTAGTCCAGCTCACGCACCGCCACCCCGTTCGCCCAGGCGGCCCACTCCGGGCTGACCCGCAGCTCGGGGCTGCGCCCGACGACGCACGCTCCGGCCGAGTACGGGTGCGCGAGAGCCTGCGCCCGAGCCGCCACCACCGGTTCCCGGAGCAACGAGGCGGTAGCTACGGCGGCGTTGTCGATGATCCGGTTGATCACCATGTCCACCACATCGCTCGGCACCGGCGCGGGGTCGGCGGCCAGTTCGGCGAGCTTCCAGGCGAGCTGCTCCGAACGCGGCAGGCCGTCCGCGCTCGTGCGTGGCCGGACCTCGTGAGTGATCGGCATCGGTGACCTTCCAGGAATCGTGGGTGGGGAAGCCGGGCGCCCGCAGCAGCCGTCAGCAGGCGTGATCGAGCGCGCCCTGGCAATGTATCCATACCCCGCCACCTCCCGCGCGCCCACAGCCGGCTCGACACGCGTGCGATCGTGGCGCATCGGTCACCGGGGCGATGCACCCTTATGCCTGATCCAGTGCCCAGCAGCCGTACCCTGAGGACATGTCCGCACACACCTCCTTCGGGCCTGGTACCCGCACCTCCCGGCACTCCGTGCGCGCCGTCGTCGCGCTGGTCCTGGGCGCCCTGCTCGGCGCCCTCGCCGCAGCCCCGGCATCGGCACACAGCGGGTTGATCTCCTCTGACCCGGAAGACGGCGCCACACTGACCACGGCGCCGGACTCACTGCTACTCACGTTCAACGAAGACATTCTCGAGATGGGCACGAACATCCAGATCACCGGCCCGGAGGGGACCGAGGTCTCCGACGGCGACCCCGAGCTGGACGGCCCTGAGGTACGCCAGCCACTGGTCACGGACCTCCCCGCCGGGGAGTACGTGGTGGTGTGGCGGGTGGTGTCCGCCGATGGGCACCCGATCGACGGCGAGCTCACCTTCACTGCCTCCCAGGGGCTCGGGGCGTCGGCCGCCGAGGGAGAGGCCGGTGGCGAGAGCGAACCGGCCGAGGACGACACGACCGAACCGGTGACTGAGGATCCGACCGAGGAAGTCACCGAGGCCGCCGACGAGGACGCGGCCTCGGACTCCACCGACGGTTCGGGCGGCAGTTCCGGAGCGGCAGCGTCCACCGACGCCGACGAGGCAACGAGCGGCGATGCGGAGGGAGCCGAGGAAGGGCCCTCCGCCGGCCGGATCGCGTTGTTCGCGCTGATTGCGCTCGGCGTGATCGGCGCGGTCACCGCCGCTGTGGTGCGGCTGCGGAGAAATTCATGAGTGCCGCGACGGCGAGTGTGTCGGCGTGGCCTCCGCCCGACTGGGAGCGGCGGTTTCGGGCACGGCGGGTGGGTCTTCCCGAGTGGGCGCTGCAGGCACCGGACCGAGCAGTGGTGGTGGCGAGCGTGGCCGGCACCCTGGAGGTGCACTCGTGGACCCCGTCTACCCGCAGCCTGGTGCAAGCCACGAGGCGAACGAATGGCACCACCGACGCCACCATCGACCCGCACGGCACGTGGCTCTGGTGGTTTGACGACTCCGACGGAGACGAGTTCGGTCGGTGGCGACGCCAACCGTTCGGGTCTCCCCCGAACTCCCGGGCCGAGGCCCCGATTCCCCTACCGGATGCCTACGATGCCGGACTGCTCCTTGCCGAGGACGGGACCGTCGTCGTGGGCCGTAGTGGCGACTTCGGCACTCAGGTGCACGCCCTCTACATAGGTCCGGGGGCAGCCGGGACAACCCCGCGACTGCTGTACGCGCACAGCGAGGCGGCGGAGGCGGCGGCGCTGAGCTGGGACGGGAACCTGGTGGCACTGGAGCACTCCGAACGCGGCGATTCCCGGCACCCGGCGCTGCGCGTACTGCGGGTGGACACCGGCTCCGCGCTGTCGGAGCTGGACGACGGTCCCGGGCGCGGATTGTTCGCACTCGACTTCGCTCCCCGGCCGGGCGATACCCGTCTGCTGGTGCGGCACGAGCGCGGCGACGTGGCCGGGCTGCTGATCTGGGACGTAGCCACCTCGACGGTGCAGACGCTCGACCTGGGGCTGCCCGGTGAAGTGGCCGACGCGCACTGGTACCCCGACGGCAGGTCGCTGCTGGTGGCCGTGGACCATGAGGCTCGTACGCTCACCTACCGGTACGACCTCGCCGACCGGTCGGTGCACCAGGTGGGATCGGCCACCGGGACTGTCTCCGGCGCGACCGCACGCCCCGACGGCGAGGTGTGGCTGGCCCGTTCCTCGGCCGCGGAGCCTCGAGACGTGATCGAGGCGAGCACGGGCACCACCCTGATCACCCTGGGCGAGAACCGGGTGCCAGGGTCTGTGTCAGTGGAGGATGTCTGGGCGGACGGCCCGGCCGGGCGGGTGCATGCCCTGCTGCGGAGGCCGGTGAACACCGTCGAGCCGCTGCCCGTGGTGGTGGAGGTGCACGGCGGACCGACCTGGCACGAGTCGGACTCGTTCAGCCCGTACGCGGCGGCCTGGGTGGATCACGGGTACGCGGTGCTGAGCGTGAACTACCGCGGGTCCACCGGCTACGGCAACGCCTGGCGGGACGCCCTCGAAGGCAGGGTGGGCCACACCGAGCTGGAGGACATCGCGGCCGTGCACGAGGCGCTGGCGCAGGCGGGGGTGGTGGACCGGGAGCGGTCCATCCTCGCCGGTGCGTCCTGGGGCGGGTACCTGACGCTGCTCGGGCTCGGCACGCAGCCGGAACGGTGGTCCCTGGGAGTCGCCAGCGTGCCGGTGGCCGACTACGTGACCGCCTACGCCGACGAGATGGATGCGCTGCAGGCGTTCGATCGGTCGCTGTTCGGTGGGTCACCGCGGCAGGTACCACAGGCGTACACCGACTCCTCCCCGATCACCTATGTGGGGCAGGTGCGCTCACCGGTACTGATCTTGGCGGGCACGAACGACCCGCGCTGCCCGTTCAAGCAGATCCAGAACTACGTGGACATGCTGCGCTCGCACGGCGGCGAGGTGGAGCTGTACACCTATGACGCCGGGCACGGTTCCGCGGTGGACGACGAGCGGGTGCGGCAGATGCGGGCCGAGCTGGAGTTCGTGGTGCGGCACGTCCCGGCCTGACCCTGCCTGACCCTGCCTCCCCACCCCGCCGAACGCAACCTTGTGCGGCGGATCGTTGCGAATCTGCCGCACAAGGTGACGCTCGGCCGGGCTCGGTCAGGCCGCGCGAGCACTGCCGGCAATACCCTGACGCACGAGCGAGACCATCCGTGCCGGGTAGCGCAGGTCCGAACCGGTGAAGCGCAGAATCGTCGCCCCAGCCGTGAGGAAATCGTTCTGGCGGTGCCGGTCGTGGAAGACCGCCGTGGGCCGCTCGTGGACCTCCTTGCCATCCATCTCGACGATCAACCATGCACCGCCCGGTAGCCGCCAGCCCATGTCGCCGTAGCCGAGTTCGGTTCCGTCCATCGCGACGATCGGCACCTGCAACTGGTCCGGCGCCATCCCCGCGTCGCGGAAGATCAGCCGGGCGCGGGTCTCGATCGGTGACTCTGCGCGCTGATCGACCAACGGCCACCACTCGTGGGTGCGTGCCGCGCCACGGCGGCCACGAAGCAGCCGGCGCACCGTACGCAGGTCAGAACGATCGACCACGTCGAGGTTCAGGGCCGAGTCCAGCACGCTGACCGCCGTCTCCCGGAACATCTCGCAGATCGACTGCGCCAGCGCATGCTCGGGCGGCACCACCGGGATCCCGTCGACCATCTGAACCTCGTCCCACTGGCCGAAGCTGCGCACGCGCACCTCCTCGCCTGGGTGCGCGAACGCGCCGCGCGGCAGGGCGATCTGCGGCTTGACGTCGATCGGCAGTCCCCACACCCCGTGCACGGCCAACGCGCACGGGCCCACGGCGACAGCCCGCGGCCCGCCGGCGAGGATGCCCACCCAGACCTGCCGCATCCTCCGGTGCTCCCATTCGGTCGGGTCCTCGATGATCCCGGGGTCGTAGACGCCTCGCGTGACGCGGCGCCACTGCCCCGACCGGACAAGCCGGGTCCGCACGTCGTGACTGATGCCGTGCTCGTCGCACTGGTGATGCGTGACGAGACCCTCTTGGCAACGGGCGTGGCGGTACAAGGCGAGCGGGAGTGAGGAGATTGCCATGTCCCGATCGTGACCGGGACGCGACCGTGGCGTGCCCGAGCTCAGCCTGGGGATGTGGACGCGCGCGCATCGGGACATCCCTGTGCACAACCACCACTCGCCCCGGCCAGCGCCCCAGCGCCCACCCGCCGAGCGCAACCTTGTGCGGCGAATATCGCGAGAACGCCGCACAGGGTTGCGCTCGGCCCTGCGGGTGGGTGGGTGCGCGGGGTGGGTGGGTGCGCGGGGCGGGTGGGCTCGGGGCTGGGTCAGGACTGACGCAGCCAGGCGGTGGTGGCCCCGGGGAGGTGACCGGCCGCCGTCAAGCTTGCGCTGCTGAGCAGCAGCTCACCTTCTGGGAGTTCGACGGCGTCTGTGCCGAAGTTCGTCACGCTCACCCAGCCGTTGGGCCGGCGGAAGGCGAGGACCTGCTCGTCGCCGGTCTCCAGCCACTCCAGGGTCTCCTCGGACTGCAGCTCTCGGCGCAGCGCAAGCGCCTCCCGGTAGAGGGTCAGTGTGGACCCGGGCACGCCGTCCTGTGCCTGTACCGAGGAGGGGCCGAACCACTCAGGCTGCGGCAGGTCGGGCTCGGCAGCACCGAACCCGAAGGACGGGCCGTCCGTGGTCCACGGCAGCGGCACCCGGCAGCCGTCCCGGCCGATCTCGGCACCCTCGGTGCGAAAGAACGTCGGGTCCTGGCGCTGCTCGGCGGGAATCTCGGCCACCTCGTGCAGGCCGAGCTCCTCCCCCTGGTAGAGGTAGGAGGACCCGGGCAGCGCCAGCTCGAGCAGCGTGGCTGCCTGCGCCCGGCGCAGCCCGAGGTCACGGTCCAGGGTGGGCTCGGTGCCACCGCTGAGCAGCCACGCGAAGCCGGCCTTGCGCTCGTCTTCGGTGCGGGGCGGCAGCCCGTACCGGGTGGCGTGCCGCACCACGTCGTGGTTGGAGAACACCCAGGTGGTGGACGAGCCGGACCGCTCGGCCAGCTCCAGGTTGAACGTGATGATGTCCTTGAAGTCGCTCGCGTCGAAGTTGGCCTCGAGCAGGTCGAAGTTGAACGCCTGCCCCAGCCCGTCCGCGCTCGCGTAGCGCGAGCGCCGGTCCGCTTTCACCCACGCCTCCGCCACGGCCGTGCGCGGCGGGTCGTAGGAGTTGAACACCTCGCGCCACTCGGCGTAGATCTCGTGCACCTCGTCGCGGTCCCACATCGGGTGGTTGCCGTCCACGGGGATCGCGTCGAGCTCGGCCTGGCTGGGCAGCTCCTCGGGAAGATCCTTGGCGCAGCCGTGCGCCACGTCCACGCGGAACCCATCCACACCCCGGTCGGACCAGAACCGGAGCGTGTGCAGGAAGTCGGCCCGCACCTCGGGGTTGGCCCAGTTCAGGTCCGGCTGCTCCTTGGCGAAGAAGTGGTGGTACCACTGCCCGTCCTCCACCTGGTGCCAGGCCGGCCCGCCAAAGGTGGAGCCCCAGTCGGCCGGCGGCTCCTCGCCGTTGACGCCCTTGCCGTCCCGGAAGATGTACCGATCCCGCTCCGGTGATCCCTTCGGAGAAGCCAGCGCCGCCTTGAACCACTCGTGCCGATCCGAGGTGTGGTTCGGCACCACGTCCACGATCAGCCGGATTCCCGCCCCGTGCAGTGCGGCGACCATCGCGTCGAAGTCGGCGAGGGTGCCGAGCTTCGGGTCGACGTCACGGTAGTCGTCCACGTCATACCCACCATCAGCCAGGGCCGAAGGATAGAACGGGCTCAGCCACACGGCGTCGATCCCGAGGCTACTCAGATAGGGCACCTTCTGAGTGATCCCACGCAGGTCGCCCAGCCCGCTGCCGTTGGAGTCGGCGAAAGCACGGGGGTAGATCTGGTAGACGGCAGCCTGCCGCCACCAGGTGGGGTCGGAGGAGAGCGCCGAGGTGGGCTCGCTGGCCAGGGTGTTCGTCATGAGGGTGAGCGTCTGCCTTCTTGTTGTAGGTACGGCGGGGACTGGAGACGTCACTGCGGCGGGAGCAACTGCGGACACCACCTGATCGCAGCCTCTGTATTGCCCGAGATGACCCCGCTGGCCCGTGCGGCTCTGCTGCGGGCGCAGGCTGCGCACCCGACACCGTCACTGGAACGTCTATAGATCGTGGCATTAGATCTATGTATTCGATCATCCTGGGGTGTACGACTACAGTCAAATGGTGACATCGAACGCCGTCGTGAGCTCGCCGCAGGTGCTACGCCGCGCGAACGCGGCCACCGTCCTGCGTACCGCATGGAACGGTGCACCGTTCACCGCCAGCGACCTGATCGCGGCTACCGGACTCACCCGATCGACCGTGCTCGGTCTGTGCGACGAGCTGGCCACCAGCGGGTGGATCACCGAGCTGGCCAATGCTCGGGCCGCCGGCTCCTACAGCAAGGGCCGGCCGGCACGGCGGTACGCGTTCAATCCCACCGCCGGTCATGTGGTGGGCGTGGACGCGGGGCTGCATCGCGTGACCGCCTCGGTCGCTGACCTGGCAGGGGCCGAGCTCGGCACGGCCGAGCGGACGCTGGCGGAGGACGACACCGACCGCACGCTGCGACGCACGACCGTGCTGGACGTGGTCGAGGACGCTCTCGACCGGGCCGGTGTGGCCCCGGACGAGGTGTTGGTCACGGTGGCCGGTGTGCCTGCACCCACCGACTCCCGGGGCGACTCCCCCGCCGATCATGACTTCTGGAACCGGATGAACCCCGGTCTGCCACAGGCACTCGCGCGCCCCGGTCGCACGGTCGTGGTCGAGAACGACGCCAACCTGGCTGCGGTGGCCGAGGGAGCCGTTGGATCCGGGAAGCACCTGACCTCGTTCGCTGTGCTGCTCTCCGGGGAGCGGTTCGGCTCCGGCCTGATCGTCGACGGCGAGCTCCTCCGCGGGCGGACCGGCGGTGCGGGCGAGCTGCGCCTGCTGGATCTGGTGGACGGCGTCGGCGGGCCGGAGGGCCTTGGCTATGTGGCGCGCGAGATGGTGCGGGAAGCCATCGACGCGGGCATGGTGCCGGCGGGCTCGGCGCTGCTGCGCGCGGGCCCGGAGGGGCCGGACGCGGAGCATGTGTTCGCCGCCGCGCTGAACGGAGACTCTCTCGCGACCGACATCGTGGCACGGCTCGCGGACCGGCTGGCGCGGGTGTGTGCGGTGATCGCGACCATGCTCGACCTGGAGCGGATCGTGGTGGCCGGGGCGATTGCACCGGCGTTGGAGCCGGTCGTCTCACAGGCGACGGCGCTGCTCGAGGAGTACACCCATCCCCCGTTCCCCACGATCGTCGCCTCCGAGCTGGGCGCGGATGCGGTTCGCACCGGTGCCCTGCACCGCGCCCTCGCACTGGTGCGGGCGAACCCGCTGGACTTCACGCTCCCGGCGCGCGCCGTCGCGGTGTGACGCCGAGCCCACAGAGACGAGATCGCCCGCCGGTCCGGCCGTTCGCGTGAACGGCCGGACCAACGGGCGATGGTTGCGCGAGCGGGCCTACGCCTGCTTGGCGGCGATGAGCTCAGCGATCTGAATGGCGTTCAGGGCGGCACCCTTGCGCAGGTTGTCACCGGAGATGAACAACGCGAGACCGCGCCCATCGGGCGCACCCGGGTCCTGACGGATCCGGCCCACGAAGGTGGGGTCCTGACCCGCGGCGAGCAACGGCGTCGGTACGTCGGCGACCCGCACACCGGGCGCCTCGGCGAGGATCTCCTCGGCGCGAGCCGGTGTGATCGGCCGCTCGAACTCGGCGTTTACCGAGAGGGAGTGCCCGGTGAACACGGGGACCCGCACGCAGGTGCCCGAGACCAACAACTCGGGCAGGCCGAGGATCTTGCGGGACTCGTTGCGCAGCTTCTGGTCCTCGTCGGTCTCGCCGGACCCATCATCGACGAGGCTGCCGGCGAGGGCCACCACGTTGTAGGCGATAGGGGCGACGTACTTGACCGGGTCCGGGAAGCGCACGGAGGCACCGTCATGGGTGAGCCCGGCAATGTGTTGATCCACGGTGCCGCGGACCTGCCCGTCGAGCTCTTCCACGCCGGCCAGTCCGCTACCGGAGACGGCCTGGTAGGTGGAGACGATCAGTCGACGCAGCCCTGCCTCCGCATCCAGCGCCTTGAGGACGGGCATCGCTGCCATCGTGGTGCAGTTCGGGTTGGCGATAATGCCCTTGCGGGCATCGTCGATCGCCTCGGGGTTCACCTCGGACACCACGAGCGGCACGTCCGGGTCCATCCGCCATGCCGAGGAGTTGTCCACGACGACGGCCCCCGCCTCCGCGAAGCGCGGTGCCTGAGCCTTGGAGGTGGATCCCCCGGCCGAGAAGAGCGCCACGTCCAGGCCGGTCAGGTCCGCCGTGGAGGCATCCTCGACCACGATCTGCTCACCCTTGAACTCCAGGGTGGTACCGGCTGAACGCGCCGAGGCGAAGAACCGGACGCTGTCAGCCGGGAAGTCCCGCTCCACGAGCAGCCGCCGCATCACGGCGCCGACCTGCCCGGTCGCGCCCACGACTCCGATGTTCAGTCCCATCTCAGCGCCCCGATCCGCCGTAGACCACGGCCTCGACGTCGGTGGCATCCAGACCGAACGCGGAGTGCACGGCCCGCACAGCCTCGTCAAGGTCCTCGCTGCGAGTGATCACCGAGATTCGGATCTCCGAGGTGGAGATCATCTCGATGTTGATCCCGGCGTCACGCAGAGCCGCGAAGAGCTGCGCCGAGACGCCCGGGTGCGAGCGCATCCCGGCACCCACCAGGGACAGCTTGCCCACGCCGTTGTCGTACTGGACCTCCTGGTAGCCGTACTCGTTCGCAAGGGCGGCAAGAGCAGCCCGCGCTGCCTCGCCCTGCTCGTGCGGCAGGGTGAAGGAGATGTCCGTGACGCCCGAGTGATGCGCGGAGACGTTCTGCACGATCATGTCGATGTTCACGCCGGCGGCAGCCACGGCCTCGAAGAGCTGGGCGGCACTCCCGGGCACGTCCGGGACACCGAGCACCGTGATCTTGGCCTGGGACCGATCGTGTGCGACGCCGGAGATGAGCGGTTGTTCCATGGATCCTTCTTCTTCGTTGTCGGTGACGAGGGTGCCGTCATGCGCGGAGAACGAGGAGCGCACGTGGATCGGAACCTGATAGCGGCGCGCGTACTCGACGGCACGCAGGTGCAGGATCTTCGCCCCGTGCGCGGCCATCTCGAGCGTCTCTTCCATGCTGATCCGGTTGATCCGGCGAGCGGTGGGGACGATCCGCGGGTCGGCGGTGAACAGCCCGTCCACGTCGGTGAAGATCTCGCACACCGAGGCGTTCAGGGCTGCCGCGAGGGCCACGGCTGTGGTGTCGGACCCACCGCGGCCGAGTGTGGTGACGTCGTTCGTGCTCTCGGTGACGCCTTGGAATCCGGCCACGATCGCGACCGCACCGTCGGAGAGAGTCTCCTGAATACGGCTCGGCGACACGTCGACGATCCGGGCGTTGCCGTGCTCGGTGTCGGTGATCATGCCGGCCTGCTGACCGGTGAACGCCTGAGCGTCCACACCGAGCTCGTGGATCGCCATCGCGAGCAACGCCATGGAGATGCGCTCACCAGCCGTCAGCAGGATGTCCATCTCACGGGACGGCGGGGCGGAGTTGATCTTGCCAGCCAGGTCGAGCAGCTCGTCGGTGGTGTCTCCCATGGCGGAGACGACCACCACCACATCGTTCCCGGCCTGCTTCGTCTCGGTGATCCGTCTCGCGACGCGCTGGATGCTCTCGGCATCGGCGACGGAGGATCCGCCGAACTTCTGGACAATGAGTGCCACTGGGCGCTCCGGGGGGTAGAGAACTGGACAATCAATGGTAAAGGCCGCACCGGTCCTTGGCGGCGGCCCGTCCGGATCTCGGTATGACGCACCTCACACTCGCCAAAGCGAAGACGCGCTGCACCGGGTCAGCGACCGTGCGCGACGTCCCAGCCGAGCTTGATGATCAGCACCGCCACCACGACCACGAAGGCGATCCGGATGAATCGGCTCCCTCGTGCCACTGCCGTGCGGGCCCCAAGATAGGCACCGACCATGTTGGCCGTGCCCACCAGCAGCCCGATCCCCCACAGCACCGCCCCGTGCGGAACGAAGAACGCGAGCGCCCCGAGGTTGGTGGCGAAGTTCACGATCTTGGCCAACGCCGTCGCCGGGAGGAAGGCATAGCCGAGCACGCTGACCAGCCCGATCACGAGAAAACTCCCCGTCCCCGGCCCGAGCAGGCCGTCGTAGGCCCCGATCGTGGCGCCGACGAGCATCGCCATGCCGTAATGGTGGTTCCCCGTCCAGCGCAGGTCCGTCGAAACCCCGACCTTCGGCTTGGCCACCGTGTAGACCGCCACGGCCACCAACACCACGATGATGATCGGCTTGAACGCCTCGGCCGGGATGTTCGCGGCGAGCGCCGCTCCCCCGACGGCGGCCAACAGTGCCGCGATCGCCATCGGTGCCGCAGTGCGCAGGTCGGGGTGCACCCGCCGGTAGTAAGTGAGCGAACTGGTGGAGGTGCCCATGATGCTGCCCACCTTGTTCGTGGCGAGCGCCTGCACCGGACTGATCCCGGGAACGAGCAACAGGGCCGGCAGCTGGATCAGTCCACCGCCTCCCACCACGGCGTCCACGAAACCTGCAGCCAGACCGGCGAGGGCGAGCAGCAACACGGTCCACACCGTGAGCTCGAGGCCGGCTGATCCCGGCAGGGTGAAGGTCGCGTCAAGGAACTCGGGCACGCGGAGAGTCTTCCACCACGGCGAGCCGAACCCGATTCGAAAGGCCAGGAACTGCTCGAGGGGTCAGTCGGCGGAGTGCAGCGCCTCGAACTCGGCCTCACCGGCCACGTCCGGGTCCACGTCGAGCCGCAGGTGCGCGATCAAGCCGAGCAGCACCCGCGTGGCACTGGCCGCACGCTCGCCCCAGTCGGACAGGTAGGAGAACTGCCACCACCACAGCGCCTCGGACGCGTGCCCGGCGCGGTGGTGCTTCAACCCGACCATCAGCGCCTGGGCGACGTCAGCCAGGTCGTTGCTGAGGCTGCCCACGGTCACCTCGGTGGACACCAGCGGGTCGGACACCTCGTGGTACTCGTCCACCCCCTCGAGAAGGTTCGCCAGGGAGAGGCGCAGCGGCTCCATGTCCGGGTCAGGGCCGTCGTCGGGCTCGAATCGCTCGGCCGGGACCACGTCCACGATGGCGCCCAACCGGGCACCAGCCGCGGTGAGGTCGGAGACGGCGAGCAGCAGCAACGGGATCGCTGCCTCCGGGGTAGCACCCGAGGCCACCTCGCGCACGGTCTGCAGATAGCGTTCGGACACGGCGGCGGTGGCGGTGCCCAGCACACGCAGATCCGAATCCAGCTCCAGCTGTTCAGACATCGATGCTCCTCCTCCCCTCGAACGCTCGGCCGAGGGTGATCTCGTCGGCGTACTCCAAGTCTCCACCCACGGGCAGGCCGGAGGCGAGTCGGGAGACAGTCAGTCCCATCGGACGCAGCATCCGGGTGAGGTAGGTGGCCGTCGCCTCGCCCTCCACGTTCGGATCGGTGGCGATGATGATCTCCTCCACCTCGCCATCAGCCAGCCGCGTCATCAGTTCCCGGATGCGCAGATCGTCCGGACCCACGCCATCGATCGGATTGATGGCGCCGCCGAGCACGTGGTAGCGGCCGCGGAACTCCCGGGTGCGTTCGATGGCCACCACGTCCTTGGCCTCCTCGACCACGCAGAGCAGCGCCGGGTTGCGGCGTGGGTCGCGGCAGATCCGGCACCGCGCTTCCTCGGCCACGTTTCCGCAGATCTCGCAGAACCGGACCCGTGCTTTCACCTCGGTGAGCGCGGTGGCCAGGCGTTGTACCCGCTCGGTGTCAGTGGAGAGGATGTGGAAGGCGATCCGCTGGGCACTCTTCGGGCCCACCCCCGGCAGCTGACCGAGCTCATCGATCAGTTCCTGCACCACACCGTCGTAGGCGCTCATTGTTCACTCCCGTCCGGGTGCTCGACGATCTCGTCGATCACGGTCCCGCCGAGCAGGCGCGCCACCAGGGGGGCGCCCACCAGTCCTGTGGATTCGATGTCGGGGTCGTTCGGGTCCGGTGTGTCGTCGTCGAACCCCGACGGCGTCCCGTCCGTTGCCGGGGGTGCCTCAGCTTGTGTCTCGGGTCGGCGTGGTGAGGCCGTGGCTGCCTCGCGTGCGGCCTGGAGGGCCTGGTCCCGTGGCGAGGCGCCGGGCGTCGATCCAGGGGGCGGCCCGGGCGCGTAGGGGTCCTCGGGCGGTTCAGCCGGCGGGATCTCGTCATCAGCAGGTGTGACAGGTGTCGGCTCGGCCTGGGTGACCGGATCCGCCGGTGGTGCTCCCGCTTCTGCCGCGGGTGCGCCGTCGAGCGGGGTCGAAGCCGGTGCTACGGACGATGGACGGTGTGGGTCACCCTCCGCATCGGCGGAGTCGTCGGGGTCGGAACTATCGGAGCCGGGCTCGTCCCACGGTGGTGCGGCGCTGGCGCCTCCCGAGTCGTGTGACGTGGCGGGTGGCGGTGTGCTCGTCGGGCGCACGTTCGACGAGGCCGGACGGGCTGTCGACGGACCATTCTGCGGCGCCGGAGCCGGGCTGGCGCCACCGGCAGGCCCCCAGTCCGCCGACGGCGCCGGCGGTGCTGCTGGTGCGGGCGGGGTCGGTGCCGACCCGTCGGTGACGATCGGCTCGATCCGTACGGTCAGTCCCAGGGTCTCTTGCAGCGCCCGGGCCAAGAAGTCGGTGTGCCCACCGTTGCGGAACGTGGAGGCCAGGCCGGAGGTGGAGAAGCCGAGGGTCAGCGTGTCCGCGGTCAGACCCACGACCTGGGCATCCTGGGAGATGAGCGCCCATGTGGTGCGCTTGACGCGGGTGAGGGTCTCCAACACCTCGGGCCACCGTCGGCGTACCTGATCGGCGGTCATTCCCGCACCGGTGTCCGGGGCCTGCGCGGGTGCCGCTGCGGGTGGCTGCTCCGGCACGGTCGGTGCTGGTTCGGTCGGTGCAGGCTCCGGCGTGGCGGGTGCGGCCGGCGGAACGCTCGACGAGGACGCGCTGGGGGCGTGCTCAGGCGCCCGTGGCGGCTGAGGTTCCGGGGCCGGCTCGGGTGTTCGATTCGACGACGCGTTGGGCTCAGGAACCGCGTTCGGCCGACCCTGCGGCTCGGCATCCGAGTCCGCCGTCGGGGCGGGACGCGGTGCGCTCGGCGGCGAGGTGATCGGTCCCGGAGCGGGGGTCTCGGGTGTAGTGGGGCGGTTCGACGGCGGAGCGGCCGGTGGTCCCGGCTGAGGTGCGGGGACCGCTCCCCCGGCGGCGGCCCCTTCGAGCCGGTCCAGCCGGGCACCGAAGCCGTCCACACCATCGTCGGCGGCGGGCAGCAGCAACCGCGCACACAGCAGCTCCAGCTGGAGGCGCGGTGAGGTGGCGCCCGTCATCTCGGTGAGCGCCTCGTTCACCAGGTCAGCGCTGCGGGAGAGCACATGGGCGCCGAGGTGCCCAGCTTGGGCGCGCATCCGCTCGAGCTGGTCCTCGGGCACAGCGCGCAGCACGGTCTGGGCGTTCTCCCCGGCTGCCCGCACCACGATCAGGTCCCGGAGCCGCTCCAGCAGGTCCTCGACGAACCGCCGCGGGGCGTGTCCGGAGCCGATCACCCGGTCCACGACGCGGAACAGACTGCCTCCGTCCCGCGCGGCGAGCGCCTCCACCGTGTCATCGAGCAGGGTGCCGTGGGTGAACCCGAGCAGGGCGACAGCTCGCTCGTACCCGACCTCACCGTCGGACGCTCCCGCGATGAGCTGATCGAGCACGGAAAGCGAGTCACGGACGGATCCCCCGCCGGCACGCACGACCAGGGGCAGCACCCCCGACTCGACGGTGATCTGCTCGGCAGTGGCGAGCGAGTCCAGGTAGGCGGTGAGCCGGTCCGGCGGCACCAGACGGAACGGGTAGTGGTGGGTGCGGGACCGGATCGTCCCGATCACTTTCTCCGGCTCCGTGGTGGCGAACACGAACTTCACGTGTGGCGGCGGCTCTTCCACCAGCTTCAGCAGGGCGTTGAACCCCTGCGGGGTGACCATGTGCGCTTCATCGATGATGAACACCTTGTAGCGATCGCGGGCCGGCGCGAAGGCCGCGCGCTCGCGAAGCTCGCGGGCATCATCCACACCGCCGTGGGACGCCGCGTCCATCTCGACCACATCCAGGGACCCCGGGCCCCCGCGGGCGAGCCCGGTGCAACTGTCGCACTGCCCGCAGGGCGTGGCAGTCGGCCCCTGGGCGCAGTTCAGACATCGGGCGAGAATCCGCGCCGAGGTGGTCTTCCCACAGCCCCGCGGACCAGAGAAGAGATAGGCGTGCGTGATCCGGTCATTCTCCAGCGCCGCCATCAACGGTGCCGTGACGTGCTCCTGACCGATTACGTCGGCGAACGTCTCGGGCCGGTAGCGGCGGTACAACGCAGTGCTCACCCGTCTCACAATAGGCGCCTATACCGACATCGTGCCCAGACGGTCCACCACCGGTCCGCATCGAGGCAGCAACGCAAACCCCGCCGGGGAAGAAAAGGACCCCTCGCGCACCCGCCAGAGCCCGCCTGCCCTTGCTGCCTTCCGGCCCTGGGGGAGTTCAGCGAGATGACGCCACACGAGGGGTCTGCATCCACTGTACCGCCCACACCAGGGTGAGCGGCAACGGCCGGTGTCAGCGCCGTCACACCGAGCGAGTTCGCCTGGCCGCTCACGAACCGCTACCCTGGACGTCGGCCTGGAGGATTCGCCTAGTGGCCTATGGCGCACGCTTGGAAAGCGTGTTGGGTGCAAGCCCTCGGGGGTTCGAATCCCCCATCCTCCGCCAGACGCAGTTGCCCCCAGCCACGCTTTTCGGCTGGGGGCAACTGCGTCTATGGGATAAAGCGGATTCGGGAGGCCTCCACAGCGGAGCGAGGAAGGCCGGTTCCCCCATCCTCCGCCGAGGGAGCGCGAGGGACGAGATCGCCCCCTGGGAGGAGGCGGCCGTCGCATCACCTCACCTAGGATCGACTCTGTGATCTTCAAGTCCGTGGGTGATGACCGCCCGTACCCCGACCATGGACTCCGCCGCACCAGGGACTGGGCGGAGATCCCACCCCGACAGGTACGCCTGGACGAGCTCGTCACCACGAAGGCCACCCTGGACCTGCGCAGCCTCCTGTCGGAGGACTCCACGTTCTACGGGGACCTGTTCGCACACGTGGTCCAGTGGCGCGGAGTGCTCTACCTGGAAGACGGACTGCACCGTGCCCTGCGGGCGGCTCTCCAGCAACGCAATCTCCTGCATGCCCGGGTGTTGGAACTGTGACGGCAACGAGGCGGACGCCGGTATCCTTCGAGCCGTCATCAGAAAGTCAGTGAGGTTCTTCTGTGAGCACGCCCGCCAAGGCACGAGCTGCCCGACGACGTCACCTGCAGCAACGGCAGACCGTCATCTTCGGCACGCTCATCACTGCCATGTTGGTGATTGGCCTGGCGGCCGGAGCGGTATGGGTGGGCATCCTTCCCTCTCCGGTGTCCATCGCGATCAGCGAGCCCGAGTCGACCGAGACCGGTGACGCAGGGCCGTGCCCACCGGAAGCAGCCACCTATGTCCCGCTCAACGAGATCTCCGCGAACGTGCTCAACGGCACCAGTCGTTCGGGTCTCGCTGCGAGTACCTCCGCGGAACTGGGCGACCGCGGCATCTCCGTGGGCCGGCAGGACAACGCCGAGTCCCCGTTCGCGGGGGTGGTGCGAATCGTCTCGGGACCTGAGGGGCTCGCCGCTGCCTACACCGCCGGGGTGCTGTTCACCGATGCCCGCATCGAGGTCGACTCGCGCACGGACGAGACGATCGATGTGATCCTCGGCTCTGCTTACGAGGCGTTACGCTCCGCCGACGAGGTCGACATCGACCCTGCTGTGGAGATTCCGGTTCCACAGGGTTGCGAGCCACTGAGCACACCAGAGTCGGCTGACACCTCGCCGTCGGCCGAGGAATAAGGTGCCTCGCGTGCAGGTGAACCAGGAGAGATCACCGTTCGTGAACTCGTACACGCTGCCTCTCCCGGATCCGGCGCGCACATTCTCCGGCCCCGGTTATTACTCCGCGCCGGCACCGACCTCCGGCTTCGCGATCGCTGCATTCGTGCTCGGACTCCTCGGTGTTCCGTTTTTCGTGCCCGGCCTCGGCGGCGTGGTCTTCGGGATCCTCGCTCTGCGCCGCATCCGACGAACCAACGCTCGAGGTCTTGGGCTCGCGACCGCAGGGCTGGTGATCGGAGGGCTCGCCGCTACGGCGTGGTCGCTGGGCCTCGTGGCCGTTTGGCTGCTCGGTTGATGAAGCCGTTCCTGCTGTTGGCCACCCGGGCGGAGGACGCCGCCGCGGATGCCGAGTACCGGGCCTTCCTGCGCTATGGCGAGCTGAGCGACGGCGACCTCGTCCGGCACCGCCTGGAACGCGACCAGCTCCCTGCATTGGATCTCGACGACTACTCCGGCGTGATCGTGGGAGGCAGCCCGTTCAACTCCTCGGACCCGGACCACCTCAAGTCACCGACGCAGCATCGGGTGGAGTCCGAGCTCAGCGGCTTGATGGACGAGATCGTCGTCCACGATTTCCCATTCCTCGGCGCTTGCTATGGCGTCGCCACGCTCGGAGTGCATTGTGGCGGAGTCGTGGACACCACCTACGGCGAGGTCGTGGGTGCCGTGCGCATCGACCTGACTGCCAAAGGGTCGGCCGACCCGCTCCTGCAGGGTGTTCCCAAGTCGTTCCAGGCGTTCGTCGGGCATAAGGAAGCGTGCCGTGTCCTACCGGCTGATGCGACGCTGCTCGCGACGTCGCAACGGTGCCCGGTGCAGATGTTCCGCGTCGGTGAGAACGTCTACGCCACGCAGTTCCACCCCGAGCTCGATGCCGAGGGCCTGGCCACGAGAATCGCGGTCTACGACCGGCACGGGTACTACCCGGACGGCACGAGAGAGGACATCGCTCATGCCGCACACCGGGTTGATGTCTCCTGGGCGCCCCGAGTCCTGCGGAACTTCACCGAGAAATACCGGCGCCCCTAGCGCAGACCGCGAGCGCCGGCAGACCTATGCGACCCGCCGGAGCGAGGCTCGCTGCAGGATCCCCCGCGACCGGGTTCGGTCTCGAACTGTGCACCGTTGGTGGTGCGCGCCATCGGGAGCACCACCTGATGCCAGTAGTGGTCCATGAAGTCGGCCACTGCCGCGGCATCCTTGGGCGGGTCGAGGGCGAAGTCCAGGACCGCAACGCCGACGGCGAACCGCACGACCATCAGCGCACGCACGTCCTCGTCGCCGCTCGGCTCGAGCAGGTGACCGGCCACTCCGGTCGCGATCATCTCACGGGTATGCGCGATGGTGACGGCGAGCAGCTGATCGCACATCGTGCCGCCCTCGGCGAACGCCTTCATGCAGTAGTGCACCGAGTGCACCAGGTCGTCCGAGTCCTCGTCCAGACGCTGTTGAAGCCCGGTCGCGTCGAAGACCTGCGGGAGCCCCTGCTCCACCCGGGCGAGGATCAGGTCATCGCACTCCTGCCGCAGCTTCGCCTTCGATCCGAAGTAGTGCGTGATCAGGCCTGCGGTCACTCCAGCCCGTGCCGCTATCGCACGAAGGCCGACGTCGAACCCGTCGGTCGCGAACGCAACCAACGCTGCGGAGAGGATCCGCTGCCTCGTCTTCGCAGCAACATCGCTCTTCTCAGGTTCGGTCATAGTGCAGTACTTCCTCTCGACTCACCCCCCGGTATGTCGGACATGAAGCCACGGTGCGCATCCCATTCAACCGCACATCCGTGGCCTGAACGTTATTCTATCGTGATCAGGTTGTGACTGACGCCATCACGCTCACGGTGGTGTTCACTCTTGTGCGACCACCCAGTCAACGACTCCGGAGGTCAGTGGCGCGACCGCCCCCGCTCGTGGTGGTGGGACCTCGATGTCGCGGTCGGAGACGGTGACCCTGATGTTCATCGCCAGCGGCATGGCGATCGCCTCGTCGACGATCGAGGACTCGATGACGACGCGGTGGTCACGCGCCTCGTAGCGGTCCGGAAGGTGGGCCAGCTGTGCAATCATCTCGTCGCGTTCGGGCTCGGCGGTGCCGCTCCAGTTCGCGATGCCGTCGGTCCCCCACTGTGCGGCGATGTCAGCAGGTGTCTCCGGGACCGGGACACGGGTCAGAACGGCGTGCCAGTTGTCGTTGCCGCGGGCCGCAGCGACGTCGTCCGTGCCACAGTTGCGCACCTCCCATCCCGCCTCGCGCACCCCGGCGCGCAACGCACGGTAGGCGTTCTCGGCAAAGGGTTCGTCTGTGTCGAAGAGCACGCACACCCGTGCGCCGTCGTCTACCCCGGCCGCTTCCCGGTCAGCGATCGCCTCCTGCTCCGACCGCGCGAACGCCTGCTCGAAACCGGCGTCCTCGACGGCGATCTGGTAGCCGTCGGTACTTGGCGGGAACAGCAGCACACTGGTGCTCTCCTGTGCACCCGCCCATGGCCCCGCTCCGGCCTCGGCCACGTCCCGCTGTTGCACGGCACGCAGGAATGCCTCTCGCGCACTGTGCCACGCGAACTCCCCCCGGTCGTTGCGCAGAATCAAGACCCAGTAGGTCCCGTCGTGAGCGGTGGCGACACTGTAGTCGTTGCGCTCCATCTGCTCGGTGGTCTCCCGGTTCGGCGCAGTTGGGGCCACTTGCACGACGTCCAGTGTCTCCCCGATGGAGTTGAGCGGGTCCGAGACGGTGGTCTGGCGCAGCTCAAGGGTCTCGTACTCCGGCGTGGGCGTGCCGGTGTACTCCGGATTGACCACGAGGCGGACCCGTTGTGCATCGGGTCTGCTCTGATCGACCTGCTCCACCCGAAACGGACCGCTGGAGAGCAGCAGCTCGGCCGGGATGGAGCTCCCATCACCGTCGCCAAGATCGAACCCGGTGTTCCATGCCCGGGAGATCGCCGCCACGGCGCTTTGCTCCTCGTCGACGATCGCGGAGATGACGGCCTGCTTGGCCTCCATCGGGTCCTCGATCCCGAAGGCAAGCTGTCCGACGACGTGCGCTGGGACGGCAACGTTCAGCGCGGTCTGCCAGTCGGTGACCGGTTCGGGATAGGTCACCTCGATCGAGCGGGCGAACTCGTCGTAGTCAGGCACCTCGGCACTGGCCGCGAGTCCGGTGGGCACGGAGTCGAACCATGCAGTGTCGCCGGGCACCTCGAGCGTGCCGTCCTCCGTGGTGGCAGCGGCCGGATCGAAGTCCTCCGGTGCGAGCGCATTGGAGCCGGCCGCCCAGGCCAGCAGCAGATCGGCAGCATCGACGGGGATCCCGTCGGACCACTGCGGTTCGGCCAGGTCGTAGGCAACGGTGAAGCCTTCCGGCTCGGTGATCGTGACAGTGCCGAAACTCTCGTCGATCTGCACGACGCCCTCGACCGACTCGGCGAACTGGGCGCGGGTGAGTGCTGAGACGTCGTGATTGCCGGCCGTGTTCCCACTCGTACTGGCGACATTGGTACTGGTCATCTGCTCCGACCAGCCGATGGTGGCTGTGGTCCCGGCAATCACGGTGTTCGGGAGGGACGGGCCACCGCACGCCGCGAGCATGAGCGCCACCATGGCCACGCACACCGTCGGCAGCGCAGTCTGAGAACGCCACGGTCGCACCACCGCCGTCTCTCCCTTCCTGCTCGCTTCCGGCTCGGACGATTCTACGGTCCGTCGCCGATGCACCGATGGACGACGAGGACCGCACGATCGTGGCACCACAGCCCCCTTCCTCATGGATCTGCTCCTGCTTCTGCCACTAGGGTGACTCAGATGGGATTGACGGACGTACTGGGCTACGTGGTTGCTGGACTTCTGATTCTTCTCGTGCTGGTCGGCGTGCTTCTCGGCGTCCGTCAGAGCAAGAAGCAGCGAACCGCGTTGACCCGGTGGGCCGAGCAGCACGACTGGACGTTCACGGCCAAAGAACCGAAACTCACGGGGCGATGGACGGAGTTTCCGATCCGTGGAGCCGGGAGTGCGAGTCATGTCATGCACGGACGTGTCGCGGAAGGTGAGGTCACCTCCTTCACGAACTACGTGACCACGGCCGGGAGCTCGTCCACCACGGCACGCCACGTCATCGTGCTGACGGTCGGGGCAACTCTTCCGACCGTGGTGGCTGCGTCCCCGTCGACCACCATCACCAATCCGCACCCCAGCGTGGCGGTCAACCCGTCAGATCCGCAGTTCACCTGGCCGGTCTTCGCCCACGACGAGGCAGGCGCGAGAGCAGCAGCGCAACTCTTCTCACCGGGTGTGCGTGACCGGCTCATGCGTGAGGACGCCGCTCTCCCCTCCATGACCCTGACGCTCGAAGGGCAGGACGTCGTCCTCACCGCACCGGGAGCCCAGAAAATCGATCGCCTCGAGTATCGGGTCGCTCTCGTTCGTGATCTGGTGCGCATGATGGGTGTCGGCTGACCACGGTCGGGCGTAGGTCGCTCTACTCCGAGGCGGCCCGGGCGGCTCCCGGCGCCTCCGGTGCACGCCACCGTACGCTCGCCACGCACGCGTCGAACAGCGACCGCATCGCGTTGAAGGCCGGTGTGTCATCCGGCGTGTCGACCGGCCGCCCGAAGCCGGCCACGAGCTGCAACGCGCGGCGACGCTTCGCCCCGGGTATCGGGGTGAGGTAAAGGACTGAGTGGCTGATGATCGTGTCCGACCCGATCTGCACCGGCTGCTGCCGCTCACACCGGATCGTCCGCTTGTCGGCCAGCAGTGGCGTGGCGCCATGACTCCGCACCAGGGTCGCCACCACCTGGTCGAGGGTCTCCCCGACGTCGGCACGCCGTATCGATGCATTCATCGACACCGGGAGGTAGAGCGTCTCTTCCTCCGAGCCCTCCGGGACGAACATCGCAAAGACGCCGTTCTTACGCATGTCGGCGAAGGACTGCTGCACCTGCGCTCGCAGCTGACCGTAGACGTCCGGACGGTGCGCCTCCATCAACCGGCTCTTCATGCGCGCCAGCATGTCCTCCATCGTGGCCGCATCCGGTGTCCGGCGGGCCCAGCCCGGAGGAAGCGTCATCTCGAACTCGGGGTCGTCACGCACACCCATCTCGTCCCGAAGGGTCGTCGCCGTCATTACACCGCCTCCAGTCGCCACGGACCGTCGTCATAGATTCCTGCTGGTTCGTCCGACGTGAACACCGTTCCATCCGCAGACTCCAACCGGAGGGAGTCCAACAGTCCGATGAACCCGGCTCGGACATCGTTGAGCACAGGTGCCGGCATCTCCTGCAATGCGACCACCAAGGCCGTCGCACCGTCGTTGAAGACGAACGCGGTCGAGAAGACCTCCACCTCGCCGCCGTCATCGGTATACACACGACGCTCGGTGTACTGCACGCCCGGCCCGACGTGCGGCGCCTCGACCCGGTGGGCGACCCCGTCCCAGGTGTCCCAGGGAGGAAGTCCGTCATTGGGCAGCACCGCGATGCGGCACATGCACGCGATCGGGGCGAACACCGGCCACACCTGGAACAGCAGCAACGCGTCCGACTCGCTCCGCTCCCCTGCCGCAGCATCGAGGAGCGAGCGGACGTCGTCGTCATAGTCATGCGTCCACTCGGCGCCCCAGATATCGCGCAGTTCTGTTGCGCGGCCGTCGACCCACTGCGCACGAGCGGCGTCGTCCATCCCTGCGGGCACCAGCAACCATCCTGGTGCGACCGTCTCCACCGTCGCGGTCCACCGATCTCGTCCGTCCATGCCAGGCACCTTCCCCGATTCATGAGCCTCGTACGCGACAGCGTGTCGACCCTACCTCGCCGACATCTCAACGCCGGCCGTCGAGCGGCACGGACGCCGGCCGGCGGCCCGCACCACCCCTCGACGTGGCCGACGCGCCTATTGGTCCTGCAGCTGCTTGACCCGCTCCACCGCGCTGTCCGACGGCGGCAGGTGGTCGGTCACCGAGCTACCCGTGTCGTACCATCCCTTGTAGCTCTGGTACTGGTTGAACACAGACGTCGCGATGTCCTGGCGGAGATGCTGCATGCCGTTCGGCCCACCGAGCATGTAGTTCGCCGCATCGTCCCGCCACTGGGCACCGGTACTTCCGGTCATCAGTTTCGAGATGCCGTCGGAGACGTTCTTGTTCTTGAGCAGCGTGTACACGCTGTCACCGGCGTAGGAGCTGGGCTTGAACGAGGAGATCGCATCCGCACCGAACTCTGCGAATCGGCCCTGGCCCAACTTCCCCAGCTTCCCGACCGGCAGCACACCGATCGCTGCAATAGCTATGTCCCATCCATTGGCATCGCCGATGAATGCCTGGCAGATGACGACGACCAACGAGAGCACACCGATAACGGCCGCGGCGATGCCCAGGATCGGGCCACCGATGATCAGGGCGGCGACACCGACGATGAGCCCGGCCCAGCCGAGAACCTTGCCGGCAATATCGAGGAACGAACGCCAACCACCGTCTTCGATCTCGCCCGACATCTCGTCACTGATGTCAGTGACCGCCTTGTCGAACGCGTTCTCCCACGTGTCGTAGTCGCTGTCGAAGAGGATCGCCTCGGCTTCCCAGGCCTCGTACGCTTCCTGCTTCTCCCGGTTCTGCTCGGCTTCCTCGGCTGCTTCCTCGCTGTCCCCGGAGTCTGCGCCACGAGGATCAGCGTCCCGCGTGCCAGGCAGGAAGTAGTACGTCCTCCACAGGTCGTCGCAGTTCTCTGCGTGGGCGTTGATGTTGGGCTGAACCGAGTCGAGTTCGTCCCCATAGGTCCGGATCACGGGCCCCACGGGCTCGTAGAGATCGGCCGATTCGTACAGCGTCTCGTAGGAGTCCCCGATCGTCTCCCGGAGCTTCTCGATGGCCTTGCCCTGCTGGTCCTCAGCCCTGTTCTTGATGTCGCTGAGGACCCCGGCAGCATCGCGCATCTGCCCGCCCAGCAACTCGATCTCTGTTCCCCTGGCGATGATCTCCGAAGGGTTGCCAACCACAGACATGATGGTGCGGCCCCTCGGGGACGGCGGCATGTACATGAACGGTGCTCCTAAAAGTCCTTGAGGTCGCCCGGCCTTATTCCTCGGGCTCCAGTTTGACGGCCATCTCGGCGTCCCAATCCTCCACGCCGTCGATCACGCCCTTGAGGTGCTTCTGGACATCGCTCAGGCCCTCCTTGAGCTTGTCCCGCTTCACGTCCCACCGCGTCTCGAAGTCCTCGGCCTTCTCCCGCAGGTCGCTGTTCCCGAACGGTGCACCGATGGCACGCTCCAGGGCTTCGGACCTGCTCACAGCGTTCTCGAACTCCTCGACGATGTTCGTCAGCTGCTCATTGGCCGTCTTGAGTTCGTCGAGGGAGAGATAGATGTCTGCCACGGCGTGGTTCCTTCACCTTGTCCTGGATCAGTTGACGGTGCCCACTGCACCACCAGCGGGCCTGGAAACGGTGGGGACTGGGTACACACCCGGTCCCCACCGTTCCCTGCTCGAGCGTGCTCAGCCGCCGGCGAGCTGGTCGTCCAGGTCGCGGATGGACTGCGCCATGTCACGCAGGGCCTGCGCCATGTCGTTCACACCCTCAGACGCATCCTTGAGGCCCGTGGTGAGCTCGTCGTAGCCGTCCTTGAACTTGCCGGACGCCTTCTCGGTCTTGAAGCCATCCTCGACGAGCTCGTCGACATATCCCTGGCACTCCTCGAGTGCCGAGTCGATGCTGTCCTTGCCGTCGTCCAGCTTGTCGGCGCACGACTCCATCTCGTCGTACGTTGCACCGAAGTCGGTCATCGATCCCAACCTTCCTACGTATCGGATTCGGGCCCCTACTTGGATCACCCAGGAAAGACTCTATGGAAGGGTCATCCCGGGCTCAATGGGGAGGGGTCCCCATCGAGTCTGTTCACCCTCGACAGGGTGTTGCCGAGCGGTCATTGCGCCGCCTCGGCACGGGGGGAGCGCCGGGTCCGACGGCGGTCCGAGCGACCCTCGTCGACCCACGGCAGGTGCATGGTCACGGCCCTGCCCGCCTGCACGAAGATCCCGCGTCCGTCCGGGAAGTCCGTGCGCTTGACGCGCCCGAACGGCACCTTGAACAAGGTGTCTCCGTCATAGGCGTCCGGCTTGAGGGCGATCCCCTGGCGAGGCGATTTCCACTCACCGAGCACACCGGAACCGCCACCGGCGCGGGTGATGTCGGCCTCCCCCACCAGGAGGTGGTCACTGTTGTTGATCGCCTGCAGGAGCGCGCGCATCGGCCGGTCCGCCGGACCGTCCGCGAGGTGCGGCATGTCCTCCACCACGATCATGATCCGCCCTGGCACGCTCTCGTCCGCGACGATATCGGTCAGCTCGGTCACCAGTTCCTTCTCGTCGTCGGGCCGCACAGCACTGCGGACCCAGTCACGGAACTCGGTGAGCTGGGCCCGCCGGTTGCCCAGGTGGAACAGCTTCACCTCCGGGTCGAATCGCTCCACCGCGGTGACGAACGCCCGCAGAGCATTCGTCTTGCCCGACTGAGGTGGTCCGGTGATCACGAAGGACCCGATCGGGTCGAAACCGCGGGGAGCGAGCGTGTCGTCTGCGATCCCGATCGCGGGCATACCGTCCACCGAGTCCGGCAGCTGCGCTGCGTCGATCCGGGTCGGCAGCGCGCCGATCTCCGGCACCTCGGGTACGCCGCGCTCGCGCAGGCCTGCGGCCAGCTCCTCGAGCGCTTTGGTCTGTTCCGCGACGTTGGTGGACCCACCGAGCGCGGCGATCTGCACCTCGTTCTTGTCCACCACCGCGCGCCCTGGGGCGGACTGGTCGTCGAGCACGTCTTTCGGCGCTCCCAGCATGAAGTACTGGTTCGGGTCGGCCAGTCGCAAGATCACCCTGCGGGAGACATTCGAGACCACAGCCGTGGGCACAGCACCGCCACGGTCCGCCGTCAGCACAGCGTGCACACCCAAGGGGCGTCCCTCACCGAGGATGCGCATGAACATGCGGTAGAAGGGGGCCCGCGCCGAGGTGATCTCCCATTCCTTCTTGAAGTCCGGATAGTTGTCGATGAGCAGGATGATCCGTGACATCGACGGGTCCACCAGGTCGCGGTACTCACTGAGGTTCGCCGCGTTGGCCGCAGAGAACGCGTCCGACCGGCGGCTCAACTCGGCGTCGAGCGTACGCATCAGCCGTTGCAACCGCTCCGCGTCGTCGCCATCGATGATCGAGCCCACGTGCGGCAACTTCTCCAGCGCTCCGAGAGCACCGGAGGCGAAGTCGAGTCCGTATACCTCGGTGCTGCCCAGGTCGGGACGCATCCCTGCGGCAGTAGCGAGCGTCTTCAGCACGGTGGACTTCCCGGAACCCGAAGTGCCGAAGATGAGCAGTGACCCGTCCCGGTCGGGGGCGAAGTACACCGGGTCCTGCCGCTGGTGCGCGGGCAGGTCAGCCAGGCCCAGCAGCACCCGTCCGTCTCCCTCGGCCGGCAGGTCGCGCACGTCCACCACGGCCGGCAGGTCGTCCAGCCACGGTCGTCGCGGCACGGGCAGGTTGGCGGCGTCCGCGGCCCGGATAAGGGTGTTCACCACACGCCGCTGGTCGTTGGGGCCCAGGTCCTCGTCGTGAGAGTCCGACTCCGGCGGACGCTCCGGTTCCCACTCGGCGGTGGACCCGAACCGCAGCTCGGCGACCTTGACCTCAGCAGTGATCACCTCGTCCTCGGTGGTCCAGCCACCGGCGTAGGCGGACTGGAACGGCACCAGACGCCCCGGTCCGGTCTTGGCGATCCCTCGCCCGGGTATGGACGGTGGGAACGTCGCCGCGATCGGGTCGTCGACGACGTCCTTGGAGTCCGCCTCGTCCGCCATCCGCAGCGCCACCCGGAGGTTGGTGTTGGCACGCAGGTTGTCCTTGATCACACCGGCCGGGCGCTGGGTGGCCATGATCAGGTGGATGCCCAGGGACCGTCCGCGTTGGGCGATGTCGACCACCCCGTCCACGAACTCCGGCACCTCGCCGGCGAGCGCCGCGAACTCGTCGATCACGAGCACCAGTGCCGGTGGGCACTCCGGGTCCTGTCGCTTCTCCAGCTCCAGCAGGTCCTTGGCCTTCTTCCGGTTGAACAGGTGCTCCCGGAAGTGCAGCTCGGCCCGGAGGCTGGTCAGTGCACGGCGAACCAGGTGCTGGCTCAGGTCCGTCACCAGTCCCACGCAGTGCGGCAGCTCCACGCAGTCGGCGAACGCGGACCCACCCTTGTAGTCCACGAACAGGAAGGTCACGCGATCCGGGCTGTGCGCCGAGGCGATGCCGAGCACCCACGCCTGAAGGAACTCGGACTTACCGGCCCCCGTGGTGCCACCGACCAGGGCGTGCGGTCCCTGCGTGCGCAGGTCGAGAGTCATCGCGTCGCTGGCGCCCTGACCAATGATCGCGCGCAGGTTGCCGGCCTTCTTCAGCCGGGGCCTGGGCGCGTCGGAGCGATCGATGATGGTGTTGTTCTGTCGCCACCGGTCCACCACGCCCTGCGGCTCCTCGGCGACCTCCTTACCCACCAGGGAGAGGAACATGACCGAGTTCGGGATGTCCGAGGCGTCGTGCACCACGGTGCTCGCATCCACCACTGGCGCCAGGCGCTTGGCGAAGGTGTGCATGTACGCGTTGGAGACGCCCTCCACACCCACGTGCTCGTACCGGTCACCGTTGCGCACCAGACCCACGGTCGCGTCGTCCAGACCGGCCGTCACGTCGATATAGCTGCGGCAGGTAGCAGGCAAGGACTCCACGGTGGGTGAGACGAACACGGCGTGCACACCCACGTCAGCCCCCGTTCCAGGGCCTGCACGAGTCGGGGCCGGTCCACGGGGGCGTCGTTGGTCACGAAGACGACCACATTGATCGGTGGGGCCTTCTTCATCTGCTCAGCGGCGCGGTTCACGTTCGTGCCGTAGTGCATCGGGTTCCAGGTCTCGTTGAACGGACCCCGCGGGTCCGCGCGAGATGCCCCGCGCAGCACATACTCCTCGAGCGAGCTGAGCAGTGCGTTCGCTGCCGGAGCGGAATCAGCCAAGGGCAGATCCTTGAACGGGCTCGTCTCACTGGTGGTGTGCGGCAGCCATTTGATCCACTCGAGCTCGCCGGCCCACTCCGCGTCGGTGAACGCCACGGCGACCACTTCGTTCGGGGCGTGCAGACCCAGCACCTGCACCGCCAGCCCGCGCATGGCGTCCGACGCCGGCCCAGTCGGACCGGCCACACCGACCGATCCCACGTCGCGCAGCGACTCCAGGATGGGAACGTCGTCGACGTAGCGGAACCGTTCCTTGAGCCGGTCCACCCGGTGGATGTACTCGGGCAGGCCGTCCTGGGAGTCCCGGTCGGCGATCGAGTTGCGTGAGGGTGCCCTGCTCAGTCCCATCCGCAGGGCGAGGAAGTTCCAGTGCTCCGGTCTTCGGGTCCACAGCAGCGGTCCCAGCCGCATCGCATGCTCGAACACTTCCGCGACCGGCGGCACTTCCTCGTTGCGCGCCTGCTCTTCCTCCGGTTTGGCCCGGTACAGGGTCTCCTCGAGCTCTTCGTACTGGCGCTCGAAGAGCATGATCTCGTGATTGCGCTTGTTACCGGTCTGGTTGCGCTGGTTGATGAAGTTCCCGAGTGCCATCAGCGGCGTCATCAGGATGAGCAGCAGCGCCCGTTCCCGGCCGGTGATCGCGAAGATGGACCCGGCCATCAGGATCGGCGCCACCAGCATCACCCACGGGAAGAGCTTCTGGACGGTCTCGGTGGGAAGCCGGGGAGGCGGGTGCTCCACTCCGGGATAGCGGACTTCCACCCGGGGGCTGCGGTTGAACAGCAGCCCGCCGCCGCGTTCGAGCACTGGATCTTCGGCAGAGCCGTCGAAGTCGCCAGCGAGGTAGAGCATCAGAGTGGTGCCGCCGATCACGAACGGCTTGCCGGGGACCAGCCGGATGCGCTGCACCTGTTCACCGTCGACCAGCACCCCGTTGGCCGAGTTCAGGTCGACCAGTTCGACGTATCCGCTCACCTCGATGCGGGCGTGCTTCTTGGAGACCATCGGGTCGGCGAGCACGATGTCGTTCGCCGGGTCACGTCCGATCGAGGCGTGCCCCATCGCGAGGGGGAACTCCTGCCCACGCAACGGTCCGTCCGTCGCGCGAAGGACCCCGACGGCGTTGCGAGACTTAGCCGAGGAGGTGACGGTCTGCTGCTCACCCAGGTTGAGCACGGACGCCGCGAAACCGGAACCGATCGGTGCCTCACCGATCGGCACGTCCGGCTGCAGAGGTTCGAACCGGTCGGCAGTCGGGGGCGCCACGGCGAGGGTGAGCACGTCCTGCTCACTGGCGATGATCGTCCGGGCCGGGTCCGACTCGGCGATGTACCGGGCCACGTCCGCAGCCGTGGCGGTGGAGTCCGCCGTGACCACGATGTCTGCGGGCGCCACGCCCTCACGATGCAGAGTCAGCTTGACCTTCACGCCTCACGCCCCAACCTTGAGGTCTCTCCCCGAGCCGCGGTCATGCCCGTGCCACCACGGCAGTTCTCTCCCCGAACCGTATCGTGTCGCCTATCACGGCGAGACCTGGCTGCCCTGGCTGCAGCTCGCGCTCCACACCGTTGTGCACGATCGAGGTCCCATTGGTGGACCCCTGATCCATCACGGTCACGCCGTGCTCGACGGCACGCACCAGGACGTGTGTCTTGGAGACCGAGCGTGTGTCGTCAGGAATGGGATGCACCTGCGCCCCGGGGGCGGTCGCGGGCGGTGCCGGGTTCCGACCCAGCACGACGTCGCCGGAGATCACCACCCGTGCACCGCTATCGATCACGAGCGCGAATCCGACGGCACCAGCGGGGCTCGGCGGTACGGGGGGTCCGTGCGGCGGGTGCGCCTGCGCCTGCGCCGGTACAGGGCCGGCGGCAGCAGGTGGGGCAGCAGCCTGCGCGGGCGGGGCGCCCTGGTTCCGCGCAGCCTCCGAGGAACTCTCGACGGCGGCCGGTCCGGCAGGGGCCGGCGTCTCACCCTGGCCAGGTCGAGAGGAGGCCTGACCGGAGGTCCAGGGCACTCCGGTCACCATCGGCTCATCAGGCGCAGGCGCAGGCGCAGGCGCAGGCGCAGGCGACCCTACGCCGTCGGGCGGTGCTGCCTGGGCGGGCCCGGTGGACAGGTCCGGACGCCCGCTGCCCACGGGCGCGCTGGGATGGTCCTCGCCCGATGCGGAGCGCCGGTAGGCGCCCATCACCGGGCGTCCGGGGACGGGTGCGGCAGTCGGCTCGGGCGCCGGCTCCGGTTCTTCGGCACCGCTGAGGCCCACCACCGGACGGGGCCCTTCACCATGGGGGCGCGCGATGCCGAGCACCCCGGCACTGACCCGGGCTCCGGGACGGTAGGCCTGCTCCTGGCTGGCGTCCGCCGGGGTTGCCAGCGACGGCATCGGCTTGGGCCGGGCGACAGGTTCGGCCATCACCGTCTTGCGGGCGATCCGGATCCGCTTGGCGTCATAGGGCTGCAGTCCCTTGCGTACGTCCACCATCCAGCTCCGGCCGACCATGTCGTGCCACCCACGGCCGCGCTTCTCCGGGTCGAACAATGGCGAGAGCAAGAACAGGATCGGACCGATCACCACGAGCCCGGACAGCCAGATCACCAACGACCGGAGCAGGATCCGGAAGAACCCGGGCCGTTCCAGTGTCTTCACGTTGATCGACCGCAGGCCGAGCATGGATTTGCCGAACGTGAAGCCTTTGCGACCGTGCAGCGCGATCTGCACGATGCAGTAGGCCAGGCTGAGCAGGAACGAGATTCCCATCATCACCACGGCCAGGATGAACTGCGGGTGGTTGATCAGCCCGTACCAGCTGATCCTCGCCGTGAAGTACTTCAGCAGCAGCGGGAGCGTGAAGACCCAGTACGGCACCTGGAGCACCAGGTAGAGCGCCGCATCGATGATCGCGGCCACTGCGCGGCGCAGCAGCGGGGCGGGAACCAGGCCGAGGGCAGCGGCATAGGCCGGATCGGGCCGTCCGTCCTCGTCCAGTCCTTCGATCGTCTTGTCGTCGTCGTCGACCTCCCAGATCGTCACCTGGGGCTCCTCCCCGCTCGTTCAGGTGCCACACACACTCCAGGGCACACCGTACCGACCCAGCACCGGCTCGCGCCTCTGGCAAGATCGGGGACATGTCCCCATCCGGACCGCCGTCCCAGGCGGATGCTGACCGTTCTCACCCGGTGGAGACGGTGCACTTCGCCGATGGCAGCGAGGCGCGGCTCGTCCGGGACGAATCCGGCTGGTCGTTGACCATCGACGGGGTCCGGCAGGCACATGTCGGGGACCCGGCGGCTCCGCCGGTGCTGACGTCGGTGCGCTGGATGCTGGCCGCGCTGGGGGCCGCCCTCCCCGCCCGATCGGCGCATCTGGGCGGCAGTCTGCTCACCCTTCCGCGGGCGATCGCGGCCCGCCAGCCGGAGGCCGAGCAGGTGGTGATCGAGCTGGAGCCGGAGCTGGTCACACTGGTGGAGTCCCGGTTTCCGCCGCCTCCGGGCACGCGAATCGAGGTCAGTGACGCCCGCACCTGGCTGGACGCACCCACCGAAGGTGACCTGGACGCCGTCGTGCTGGACATCTTTTCCGGGAACCGGATCCCGGCGGCGTTCACGTCGCGGGAGTGTTTCACTGCCGTGCGAGCGGCACTCACCGGGAGCGGCGTGCTGGTCATCAACTCGGTCGCCGGGCCGGAGCTGGAGTTCACCCGCCGCGAGCTCGCCACGCTGCGCGAGCTCTTCGATCACGTCGGCATGATCATCCAGGGATCGGTGCTGCACGGGGCCAGGTTCGGCAACGCCACCCTGATCGCCTCCGGCGCCCCACTGGACGTGGCCGTCATCCAGGCAAACCTGGCCGGGGACTCCTCCAAGGGGGTGCTGCTGACCGATCTCGACGACATCATCGGGGACGCTCGACCGGTCACCGACGCGGACGATCTGTGGTCGCCGGTTCCGCCACCGGTCGCGAACGTCGACCAGGCGCTGGAGATGATCGAGTCGCTGCGTGCCGCGGTGCGGGAGATCACGCCGCCGAGCTGAGCATCAGGAGCTGATGTCGGCGGTGGTGAACCGGCTCCAGGCGATGCTGCCGGCGAGCAGCACCCAGACGGCCTGGACCACCAGGCCGGGTGCGAGTGCCGCCAGGTCGACCTCGAGGCGGAGGAACTCGGCGAAGTCGATCCAGTGATGGGTGAGCAGCCCGGGGTGGATGGCGGCCAGTTGCGGAAGGCTGTCCAGCACCGCAGAAACCACCGCGACCGTCACTGTTCCGGCCATGGCGGCGACCGGGGTCTCGGTGAGGGTGGACAGCAACACACCGACCATGACGAGGCCGCTCATCGACATCGCCACGTAGGCGGCGACGCCGAGCACGCGAAGCAGGCCCGCCCCGGCGGCGATGGTGTCCCCGGAGAGCAGCACCAGATCAGTGATCCCGAACAGGACCGCGCCGGTGATCAGCCCGACGAGCGCGATCGCGAGCACCGCCACAGCGGCGAAACACAGTGCCACGACCGCTTTGACGAGCAGCAGCCGGGTGCGCGGCACCGGCACCGTGACCAACGAACGCAGCGTGCCCGTCGCCGCCTCGCCCGCGATCGTGTCACCGGAGACGATGCCGATCGACAGGGGCAGCAGGAACGGTAGGCACGTGAACAGTGCGGCCACCACGAGGAACAGCCCATTGCCGGCGACCCGTCCGATGAACCCCGGTCCCTGGGACCCGACGACGGTGTCCTGGGTGATGAAGATGACCACGCCGAGCAGGATGGGCACCGCCGCCAGGCCGAGCAGGAGGACCAGGTTCCGGCGGCGGCCGAACACCAGGCGCAGCTCGCTGCCGAGAAGGCGACGCAGCCCACCCGCGGTGGCCGGCGCCGTCGGGGGTGTGATCGTCTCAGCGGGCGACATCGAAACCCTCCCCGGTCAGCCGGACGAAGACGTCCTCCAACGTGGGCGTGCGCTCGGCCAGCCCCAGCACCGGGACGCCTGCCGCGACCAGGGCACGCGTGACGTCGTCGGGGCTGATCTCGCCCAGGAGCGCCTGCAGCTCGGTGCCATCGATGACCACGTCGGTCAGGCCGAGGGTGGCGAGCACCTGCGCGGCACCGGCGGCGTGCTCGGGGTCGGTGCGCACCCACAGGTGCCGCTCCGCCTGGGAGGTGAGGCCGGTGCGCTCCCCCTGCAGCACCAGGCGCCCGGTGCTCATGATCCCCACGTGGGTGCACACATTCTCGATCTCGGCCAGCAGGTGCGAGGAGACCAGCACGGTGGTGCCCGCCTCGGCAAGCTCACCGACGAGCCTGCGCACCTCCCGGGTCCCCTGCGGGTCGAGCCCGTTCGTGGGTTCGTCCAGGACGAGCAACTCACGCGGGCGCAGCAGGGCGGCGGCCAGGCCGAGCCGCTGCTTCATCCCGAGGGAGTACTGCCGGTACTTCTTGTGTGCCGCGGCGGCCAGTCCCACGCGATCGAGCGCCTCGTCGATCCGGCCCTTCCGGTGCGGGGGCGCGGAAGCGTCGCACGCATCCAGCCGGACCAGGTTCGCCCGCCCGCTCAGCCACGGGTGGAAGGCGGGCCCTTCGATCAGCGCACCCACGCGGGGCAGCACGTCCGGCCCGGCGGCCGGCATCGGGCGGCCGAGCAGCCATGCCTGCCCGCTGCTGGCGCCGATCAGGCCGAGCAGCATCCGGATCGTGGTGGTCTTCCCGGACCCGTTCGGGCCGAGGAATCCGTAGACCGCGCCGCGCGGGACATGCAGATCGATACGGTCGACGGCGACCTGGCCGGAGCGGAAGCGTTTCGTCAGTGCCTCGGTGCGGATGGCGAGCTCGGCGCCCTCCTGCTCGGCGGGCTCGGCGGGAGTGGGCGACGGCGTGGCACGCGGCTCGCCCGCCGCCTCCCCCGGGTGGGGCGAAGCGGCGGGCGAGTCGGGCGTGCGGGTGCTGGTCACGCCATCTCTTGCAACGTCTCCACCGGGACGGACCCGATGAGAACGCGACCGTCGTCGGTGATCAGTGCGCTCAGCAAGCTGGTGCTGAGTACCCGCCCCTCGGGCACCTCCGTGGTGAGCTGCTCATACAGGGCGGCTGCGTCCAGGCTGGGCGGGCCGTGATTGCCCTCGGAGTCGGACATGAACTCCTCCATCAGCTCCTGACCGCTGTCGGAGCCGGGCATCGGGTGGGAGCCCGCGGCGTCGGCGAGGGCCTCCGGATCGCCGGCGAGCAGGCCCTCGATGTCCATATCGTCGATGATGACCACCGATTCCCAGCCCTCGCCGACGGTCTCGGGCGGCGTGTGCTCGGTGGGGGCGTCTCCCTCGGCGGGAAGCGACACCGTCTCCTCGACGACCTCCGCACCGGCCGGGGCGCTGAAGGAGAGCACCGCATCGTCCGGGGTGGCGAAGCTGACGTCGGTGTACCCGACCTCGAGCGCGGGGGTCTCAGCAGTGTCGGAGGTGCTCCACACCTGCACCTGCAACGGCGTGAAAGTCTCGCCGTCGACGGCGATCCGCACCTGTTCGACGAGCGTCCCGTCGGTCTCGGGGTGATCTGCAGCTGGTAGGCGTCCCTGCCGGCGACCGTGGCCTGCTCCAGCACAGTGACGGAGGAGAACTCCTCGACGTGGGCGAGCGCCTGCTGGGCTGCCTCTTCCGGGGTGGGCAGGTCCGGGGCACCCGGTGCGTCGCGGGCGTCCTGGAGGCGGGCTTGTGCGGCATCGTCCAGGGTGTAGTGGGTGGCGACATCGTCGGTGCTGGAATACGTCCAGGCCTCCGGGCCGTCATGCACCACGGAGTACTCCGAGGCCGACCCGAGCAGGGAGATCCGTGAGCGTTCGGCACCGTCGGTCCACACGCGCAGTGTGGAGCTGCCGTCCAGCAGACCGATCGGGTCGGCCCCGGTGATCTCCGTCAGACCACCGGTGGGCAGGCCCAGCCGGGCAGTGTGCACAACAGTGCCGGAGTGGGCGGCGGGTTCGGCCTCGGCGACCTGCGTGAGCAGCTCGACCGGGGTGAGCTCCGGGAGGGAGGACTCGTCCGCCGCGGCGAGCAGGGGTGGGCCGGCGAGGGCACCGGCAGCGACGACGGCGGCCACCGCGGGGACCGCCCACCGGGCCCGGTTGGAGAGGGTGCGAGAGGTGCTCATGGATCCAGTGTGCGCGCCGGTGGCTGAGACCACGCTGAGAACCTCCCCTGGGCCCGGGTCGCCGGCGGCAGCGATACTGGCAGGGTGCGGGTGCTGCTGGTGGACGACGAGCGCGGTCTGGTGAGTGCGCTGCGGCGCGGCCTGGTCGCCGAAGGGTTCGCGGTGGACGTCGCCTACGACGGTGAGACGGGTCTGCAGGCGGCGCTCGACGGTGAGCACGACGTGATCGTGCTGGACATCATGCTGCCGCGGCGCAATGGTTACGACGTGGTGACGGCGCTGCGCCAGGCCCAGGTGTGGACGCCGGTGCTGCTGCTCTCGGCGAAGGACGGCGAGCACGACGTGGCCGACGGACTCGACGTGGGGGCCGATGACTACCTGACGAAACCGTTCGCCTTCGTGGTGCTGCTCGCCCGGATCAGGGCACTGCTACGCAGGCCGGCGGAGAGCCGCCCGCCGACCTTCGCCGTCGGGAATCTGCGCCTGGACCCGGCGGCCCGGGCGGTGACGCACGCGGGCGTACCGGTGGAGCTGACCACCCGGGAGCTGGCGCTGCTGGAGTACCTGATGCGGCACGCGGATCGGCCGGTGGGCAAGGTGGAGCTGCGCGATCACGTGTGGGACGGCGCCGGGGAGGACGTCAACGTGGTCGAGCAGTATGTCGGGTACCTGCGCCGCAAGCTCGGCCGAGAGGCGATCACCACGGTGCGTGGCGCCGGGTACCGGGTGCTGGGCGGGTGAATCCCGACGGCGGAGGGCCGCCTGGTCAGGGAGGCCCGCCACGGCGGTGGTCCGGCAGGCCGTTGCGGCTGCGGCTGACCCTGCTGACCGCGGGGCTGTTGTGCGTGACCCTCGCGCTGGGGGCGCTCGCCCTGACCACGGTGCTTTCCCGCGGCCGCGTCGCGACGCTGGACGAGATCACGACGGCTCGAGCGGAAACGATCGCCGCACTGGCAGCGGATGACCGGATCGCGGCGACCCTCCCGGTGGCCCAGCCCGGGGAGATCGCGCAGCTGCTGGACGCCGACGGGCGTGTGCTGGCGTCGTCGACGAACGCGAGCAGGACGCTGCCGGTGGTTCCTGCGGACGAGTTGGAGGGGCTACTGGGGGCACGCGACGGGGAGGTGGTGGTGACGACCACGGCCACCGCCTACGACGAGGAGGTGCGGCTGGCGGTGATGGGTGCCGAGTACCGGGGTGAGCCGGCGACGGTGGTGGTGAGCATGCCGCTGGCCGAAGTCCGGGGCCTGCTGCGAGCCCTGGCGATCTCGCTGGTGGCGATCGTGCCGGTGCTCACCTTGCTGCTGGCGTGGACCATCTGGCTAGTACTCGGTCGGGCGCTGCGTCCGGTGGAAGAGCTACGCCGCGGGGCGGAGCGCGTGGCCCGCACCGGCGGGCCGGGGACGCTGCCGGTGCCGCGCACCGGTGACGAGCTGGGGGCCTTGGCGCGCACGTTGAACGAGATGTTGGATGCGCTGGATGCGGCCGCGTCCCGGCAGCGCAGTTTCGTGGCTGATGCGGCTCACGAGCTGCGCTCGCCGTTAGCCTCGTTGCGGACCAGCCTCGACGTGGCGGCGGCGCACCCAGGCAGCTACGCCCAGGAGGAGCTGGTGGCCGACCTGGGGCACGAGGTGGGCCGGATGCAGGACCTCGTGGAGGACCTGCTGCTGCTCTCCCGGCTCGGGTCGGCGCCTACTCGAGCCGAGGAGCTGGACCTGCGGGCGCTGGTCCGCGAGGCGGTGCGTGATGCGCGGACCGGGCCGGAGCCGATGGTCGAGGGCGAGGGGCGCGGGGTGGGTGATCACGCGGCGCTGGTGCGAGTGCTGCGCAATCTGCTCGACAACGCCGCCCGGCACGCCGACTCAACTGTCCGGGTGCAGATCACCGATGGTGAGGTGGCCGTGGAGGACGACGGCGCCGGGGTACCCGAGGCCGACCGGGAGCGGGTGTTCGAACGGTTCGTCCGGTTGGACGAGGCCCGGGAACGGGAGGCAGGCGGCGCAGGGCTGGGTCTGGCGATCGCTCGGGAGGTGGCGCGGACCCAGGGCGGGGAGGTCACGCTCACCGGGTCCGAGCTGGGTGGGGCGCGAGCGGTGCTGCGGGTGCCGACGGGGCTCCACGCCGTCTAGGTAATTGCGGTAGAACTTGTCCGCTTCGGAGGCATAGCACGCAAAGCACACTCGAGTAGGTAGCTGCCGTGACTGCCGTCGTCCGTCCACGCGTTCGTTCGCGCGAGCTCCTCCACATGCATCGAGGCCTCGTCGCGATTCCACGTCTTTCCGCGGAGCACCCACCGCGCCATGACTTGCTGAATCCCCACGACATCCCAGGTATAGACCAAGTCGGGGAAGCGACCATCCTTGCTGAGCCGTTCGAAGTAGGTGAACGGATCGACACCCAGGCCTACGCGAGCCCCGATCATCGAACCGACTTCTAGTCCGGCCGGGAGACGACTCTGGTTGTAGGCACGCAAACCGAAATCGGCGACCCACGCCCGATGATCGGTATGGACCACCCTGGCAACAATGTCGTACACATCGTCACCCAGGTGAACAGCACTGATGGACGAGGAGTCCCGTGGGAGGACGTCACCCATCGGAAAGAACTCCAGCGCGAACTCTGCCCGATCACCTGAGGAGAAGTCACCGTAGTTACCGTCCTGGATGATCCAGGCATCGAGGCCTATCCACCAGTGGGCCGACTCGGCGCGCATCGGATCATCCTACTGTCCGCACGCATTCGGCGGCGGAAGAAGCACGTACGATCCGTCCATGCACACGATCACGAAGGGGTATGCCCCGTAAGCGTCCCGCCCAGCTGCGAGCTGAGGTACAACTCGTCCAGTCTCGATCATCGGTGCCGATCCGGAGGGCCGAGGTTGGCGGTGCCAACCTCTCCGGTTCAGCGCGCGCGGCTGTCCTCCGCTATGAGTTCCGCACACGCCGAAACCGCGGTGCCGTACTCGTCGCCCTTGAAACCTGGCAGAGGGCGACGGTGGTCGCCGAACCAGCCCCTTCCTCCTGCGGAATCTGGGAATGCTGTGGCTTCCACCGACCGACCTCAGAGACCCGCGACATCATCGAGAGGCTGCTCCATCACGCTCCGGCCAGGCCAGCGCGAGAGCTCCGGTCACTGGTCCGGGACGCAGACCACCGGATCGCCGGCGACTCACCGCCGTTCGGCTGGTGGCGCAACCCGCTCACCTGGTGCGAATGAGCGCGACCGACGCACCCCGCCGTCGCGGTAGAAGGCGTCGCTCACCACCACTACGATCGCCCTGCATGTGCAAGTGTGTCACTCTGGTGATACACATTGTGCTACTCCAGTGACACGGTTCAGCGGGGGAGGGGCAGCGAATCTGATGAGAACCATGCTGATCATGGTGGGCTGGCCGGTCCTGGCAGGGCTGGTGCTGGCCGTCCTCACGGTGGCGATACGGCGCGATCGCCTGCAGGCGTCGGTTCCCGGAGCGGTCCGGGTGTGGGCGATCGCCGGGCTGACGGCAGCGGTGCTGCTGGCTCTGATCGACCAGATCGGCGGCGTGTTCACCTTCGTCTGGGGCACCCCGGACCTGACACGACTGCTGATCACCCTGGATTTCGTCGGACCACTCGTCGCCGCCGGCGTGGCTGTGGCGATGCTGGTCCTCCCGCTTCCTCAGCGCCGACGAGGTGGCTCGGCCACGCTCACGCGCCGGGGCCTGGCGACATTCGTCGACCGTCGCTGGCTGATCCTGCCGGCACTCGCGCTGGTGCTCGTGCTGGCGCTGACAGTCACCGGCGGCGCGTTGGCTGGCCCGGATGGGATGTATATGACCGACGCCGGCATCATGCAGTTCGGCACCGGGATCTACGGTTGGCACCGGTCGATCCCGTCGTTGATCGCGATCGCCGCGCTACTCATCCCGATGCTGCTCACCCTCCTGTGGATCTCGCGGCCGCCGCTGCAGGATGACGAAACGGGCGATGTCACAACCCGGCGCTGGCGGTCCCGCCAGATCCTGCGTGCCGCGAGCGCGGGTCTCTTGATGCATCTGGCGAGCGTGCTGCACTCCTTCTCAGCTACGGCATCCACGCGAGCTAGCGCCTCGACGTCCGAGGGCCCAGTCTTCGTGCAGGGCGCGTTCTCCGCTCTCGAGACCCCACTGAGGGTTGCGGGCTTCGGGGTCGATGCTGCTGGATGGTGGATCGTATTTGTCGCGCTCGTCGTGGCGGTATCCACCCGGACAATCCGCGCGGCCCGGCTCGAGTAGCGGCTGTGACCCGATGACACTTCGAATCAGCCTGACCGGCCAGGACTCCCCCGCTGACCAGATCCGTGAGCAGATCCATGGGCTCGTCTCCTCCGGACGCTTGGCTGCCGGGGAGCGATTGCCGTCAGTGCGTCAGCTCGCCCACGACCTGGGCGTGGCGGCCGGCACTGTCGCCAAGGCCTACCGGCGTCTGGAGGCGGAGGGCATCCTCGTCAGCCGCATCGGCTCCGGAACCACGATCAGCAGCGCGGCTACACCGATCCCGCGCGAGGTGATCACGCATGCCCGCGCCCTCGCCGACGCTTCGCGAGCCGCTTCGCTGGAGCCCGACGACGCCGTGCGGGTGCTGCGGGCGGTGTGGCCGGAGGATGGCTGAGGCAAAGCGACACGAATTCGCCAGTCTGGGGCAACATACTGCGCAGGCCCACGTAGCGTGTCGGGCCGGTCCCGATGCGCGAGCGAGGTGGGCGCGGGGTGGCGAACGCGGAGCGCTGGTGCGGGTGCCGATGTGAGCAGGTGCCCCTATCGTGCTCCCCAGCGACCCGCCGGCACGCAGACGCTCACTCGTGCACCATGCCTCCGCCGCCTGCGGGTCGCCGCATTCCTGACACCAGGACTCACCCAGGAACGACCGAAGGGTTCAGCGTCATGACACTGGTCTTCACCACACTCTCAGCGTCCGTCGATGGATACGTTTCCGGCCGCGGTGCCCGGGCCGGCAATGGCCTGGGCGATGGCTTCCGGATCTTCAACTGGCTCTCCGACGACAGCTCACCGAACAAGGCAATCGCCGCCTACGACGGCCACCGCACCGGCGCGGTCGTGTCGGGACGCAACACCTACGAGCACGCTGACCGGTGGGGCGGCGACAGTATGGTGCCCGGCACTCCGCTCTTCGTGGTCAGCCGCGACCCGATCCCCGATGCCGCTCCCAGGCAGACGATCGTCACCGACGGGATCGAGTCGGCGATCGAACAGGCCACAGAGGTCGCTGCAGAGGCTGGCAAGGACGTGAAGATCGCGGCCGGCGCCACCGCCACCGATGCCCTGAAGGTGGGCCTGCTGGACGAGATCGTCATCAACCAGGTACCGGTACTTCTCGGCGGCGGCCACCCCTTCTTCCACGAGCTGCCCGAAGCGGTCGAGCTCGAGTGCATCTCGGTCGCAGCGAGCCAGGACGTCACGCACCTCACGTACCGAATCGTCAAGTGAAGGTCGCTACGGCTCGGTGGGGATGATCGTTGCCGGGTGAGTCAGGTCACCGTGGACGCCGGGCGTCCGGTGCCAGGCGCGCCTGGGTTGGCTCAATGTCGCATATGCGCTCGGACACGACACTCAGCCAACCCACGTCTCGAAGTCATGCCGCTCAGACATGGCGGTAGCGGTGGGAGCCGTCGCTCGCCCAGGGCGAGCTCCTCCCAAATCCCCCATCTGATATGTGAGTAGAGCCCCGCCGAAAGACGTGGCGGGGCTCTACTCACATGGCGGTAGCGGTGGGATTTGAACCCACGGTGGCTATGAACCACACAGCATTTCGAGTGCTGCACCTTCGGCCGCTCGGACACGCTACCTCGGCGAGCAAGAGTACCTGGCCCGTGCCGGTACGCCCAAACCGAGACGGGTCGTAGGCTCGAGGAGTGACCACCGCCACCACCTCACCGGCCGAGGTCGACCGGCTCGTTGACCTCCTCCGTGGCCGGACCTTCACCGCACTCACCGGCGCCGGCATCTCCACCGACTCCGGTATCCCTGACTATCGCGGCCCGGACTCCCCTCCCCGGAACCCGATGACCTACCAGCAGTTCGTCTCCGACCAGCGGTTCCGCCGCCACTACTGGGCGCGCAACCACATCGGCTGGCGGCACCTGCGCCGCACCGACCCGAACGAGGGGCACCGTGCGCTGGCCCGGATGGAGCAGCGCGGCCTGGTCACCGGGGTGATCACGCAGAACGTGGATCTGCTGCACCAGGCCGCCGGCTCCGAGCGGGTGATCGATCTGCACGGTCACTACAACGAGGTCATCTGCCTGCAGTGCGGCACGGTGATCACTCGTGCCGCGATGCACGAGCGCCTCGATGCCCTCAACCCGGACTTCACCCGTGAGGTGGGTGACGTGGAGGTTGCCCCAGACGCGGACGCCGTCATCGAGGCCACCGGCGACTTCGTGGTGCCGGACTGCGAGGTGTGCGGCGGCATGCTGAAGCCGCACATCGTCTACTTCGGTGAGAACGTCCCCAAGGCTCGGGTGGCGGAGGCGTTCGCACTGGTCGACTTCGGGCAGGCGCTACTGGTCGTCGGGTCCTCGCTGACAGTGATGTCCGGGCTGCGGTTCGTCCGCCACGCCCACAAACAGGGCATGCCGGTAGCCATCGTCAACCGGGGTACAACCCGCGGTGACGAGCTGGCCACCCTCCGGATCGAGGCCGGCACCTCGGAAACCCTCACCGCGCTCGACGCCGCCCTCTGACCCCGTCGAGCGCAACCTCGTGCGGCGTTTGAGCCACAGGATGCCGCACAAGGTTGCGTTCGGCCCCGGAGTGGTGAGGCAGGGGTGAGGCACCCGAGCGCGAGACAGGTCAGCGGCGGGCGGTGAAGAAGTCGCGCAGCAGGTCGGCCGCCTCCGCCTCGCGCACTCCCCCGGTCACCTGCACCTGGTGGTTCAGCCGGGAGTCCCGGACGACGTCCCTGGTGGACCCGCACGCCCCCGCCTTCTTGTCCCAGGCGCCGAGCACCAGGTGCGGCACCCGGGCGAGCACGATCGCCCCGGCGCACATGGTGCACGGCTCCAGGGTGACCACCAGGGTGCAGCCGGTCATCCGCCAGCTGCCCAGCGCCTGCCCGGCCCCGCGCAGGGCGAGCACCTCCGCGTGCGCGGTCGGGTCGCCGTCGGCCTCCCGCCGGTTACGGCCCACCCCGATCACGTGCCCGTCGGGTGAGAGCACGACGGCGCCCACCGGCACGTCTCCGGCCCCACCTGCCGCTCGTGCTTCCTCGAGCGCAAGGCCCATGGCCTGCTCGGGCGTGAGTGGTCCAGCCGGTTGCATGCCCCCAGTGTGCCCGAGGGCTGTGCCGTGCACGGGATCCGACCGTTAGATTGGCATCATGCGCTTGCACGTCGCGGACCACCCGCTCATCGCCCACAAGCTCACCGTACTGCGGGATGTTCGCACCCCCTCACCGATCTTCCGGCAACTCACCGAGGAGCTCGTCACGCTGCTCGCGTACGAGGCCACCCGGGAGATCCGCACCGTGGCCGAGGAGATCGACACCCCGGTGGCCCGCACCACCGGCACCACGCTCGCCGAGCCGCGCCCGCTGGTGGTGCCGATCCTGCGCGCCGGGCTGGGCATGCTGGAGGGGATGACTCGCCTGCTGCCCACGGCGGAGGTCGGGTTCCTCGGTCTGCAGCGCAACGAGGAGACGCTCGAGGCAGTCACCTATGCGAACCGGCTCCCGGACGACCTCACCGGCCGGCAGTGCTTCGTGGTCGACCCGATGCTCGCCACCGGCGGCACCCTGGTGGCCAGCATCGAGTACCTGTTCGAGCGCGGCGCCCGGGATGTCACCTGTGTCTGCCTGCTGGCCGCCCCAGAAGGGCTCCGGATGGTCCAAGAAGCCATCGGGGACCGGGCGGATGTGACCATCGTGACGGCCGCCGTCGACGATCACCTGAACGAGAAGGGCTACATCATCCCCGGCCTGGGTGATGCCGGGGACCGCCTCTACGGCGTCATCGACTGACGCACTCACACGTCGATCTGGCTACTGGCACCGCCGCCAGGGCAAACGTGTGATGTCCAGGGCGCTGGCCCGTCCGGGCCACGAGCCCGAACAGAGATGGCCCTCCCTGGCGATGTGCGCGGGACGCGTGCGCGCGCAGGGTGGTGTCCAGGCTTCCGCAACGGGCGGGGCCTCGGACAACAGGAGATCGACATGCCGTTCATCCAGGTCAAGGTTCTCGAGAACGTGTTCTCGGACGACCAGAAGCAGCAGATGATCCGTAGCCTCACCGACGCGCTCGTGGGTATCGAGGGTGAGAACATGCGCCCGGTCACGTGGTGCGTGGTGGAGGAGGTCCGCAGCGGAAGCTGGGGGATCGCCGGCAATCCGCTCACCACCGCCGACGTGGTGGCGCTGTCGCAGGGGGTGAGCGCCTGACCCGCAGACCCCGCCACGCGAACCGAGGGTCATACTGATCGGGTGACTTCCTTGAAGTCGGCGCAGACCGCGCTCGCCGCGGGATCGTGGGACGCGGCCCGGGCCGCCTTCCGCGCTGTTGCCGAGGAGTCCGGTGACCCGCTCGCCTACGAAGGCTGGGCCCAGGCTTCCTGGTGGCGCGACGACGGCGAGGAGTGCGTGCAGGCACGCGAGACCGCCTACCGCAGGCATCGCATCCTCGATGACCCGCTCGGTGCGGCCCGGGCGGCGACCGCGCTCTCCTGGGACACCCTGCTGTTCGGGTACGGCGCACCGGTAGCCCGGGGCTGGTGGGGACGCGCGGCCACCCTGCTGGCAACGCTCGACGAGGCTGCCGAGCACGGGTGGCACGCCGTTCGGGAAGCCGAGCTGGCCATCGCGATCGACCACGACCCCGGCGTGGCGCGGGCCGCCGGAGAGCGCGCCTCGGCCATCGCGAACCGCCTCGGCCTCGCTGATCTCGCCATCGTTGGAGAGGCCCTTCAAGGTCTCGCGATGACCGGAGCCGGGGATGTCGCGGCCGGCACCGTTCTGCTGGACAGTTCGGTCGCGGCGGCCACCTCGGGTGACGTGCCCGACCCAATGTGGATGGGCAAGATCTGCTGCTGGCTGATCGCCGCGTGCACCTTGAACAACGACGTCTCCCGTGCGGCTGACTGGTGCCGGCGGGTGGAGACGATCTGCGTCCAACGTGGGCTCACACCGCTGTTCAACGTCTGCCGCAGCCAGCACGCGTCGGTCCAGGTCGCCTGCGGATCCTGGCACGACGCGGAACGTGAGCTGACCGCGGTGCTGGAGCGCCTGTCCACCTCCCGGCGCGTCTCACGCCTGGAGGCCGTCGCGCAGCTGGGCGAGCTGCGCCGTCGGCAGGGGCGGTTCGACGAGGCCGAGGCGCTCTTCGCGCAGGCCGAGTTCCACCCCCTCTCCATCATCGGACAGGCACGCATGCAGCTCGCCCGCGGCGACGCCACGAACGCCTGGACCGCCATCCGCGGGCTGCTCCACCGACTGCCCGCGCACGGTCGGATGGCGCGCGCCGAGGTGCTCCCTTCGGCAGCCGTGATCGCCACGGCGGCCGGCGAGGCCGAAGCCGCCGGCGCGTATGTGGCCGAGCTGCGCCAGATCGCAGAGTTCACCGGGAGCCGGTCACTGACGGCGGCAGCGTCAGCGGCCGGCGCACTGCTCGTCGGTCCCGCGGAGGCTGTCCCGATGCTCACCGAGGCCGTGCAGGCTTTCGACGCGGAGGGGTTGCGCTTCGACGAGGCGCACACGCGCCTCGCGCTCGCCGAAGCGCTCGCAGCCACCGGGGACAGGAGCGCTTCCCGGCGCCATCTCAGCCACGCGCTGCAGGTGCTCTCGGAACTGTCAGCCGGGGATGACCTCGCCCGTGCCCGCCGGCTCGTGCGCGCCCTCGACCTTCCCGGGGCCAGCCCCCTGACGGCTCGGGAGCGTGAGGTGCTCACCCTGGTGGCGCGCGGGATGAGCAACGCGGAGATCGCGGCTGCCCTCGTCCTGAGCGAGCACACGGTGCATCGTCACGTGGCGAACATCCTCACCAAGCTCGGGCAGACCTCACGGACGGGTGCCGCCACCCACGGGCTGCACACCGGCCTGATCTGAGAATCGCACGTCAATCTGGTTGTTGCGCCTGCCCGACTCAATCGCCAGATCGACGTTTCATTTCAGAAGGTGCGCAGTGCCTGGGTCAGGTCCGCCTGCAGGTCCGCCACCTCTTCCAGCCCCACCGAGAGGCGCACCGTGGAGTCGGTGATCCCGACGGCGTAACGCTCCTCCCGGGCGATCTTGGAGTGGGTGGTGGTGGCTGGGTGGGTGATGAGCGACTTCGCGTCGCCCAGGTTGTTCGAGATGTCCACCAACTGCAGGGAGTCGAGGAAGGCGAAACTGCGGGTCTTGATCTCCTCCGGGGAGCCGTCAATGTCCAGGTCCAGGGTGACCACGGTGCCTCCGCCGGTCATCTGTTCCTTCGCCAGGGCCACCTGAGGGTGGGAGTCCAGGAAGGGGTAGCGCACCCCGCGCACCCTCGGCCGGCTCTCCAACCACTGCGCCATCTCCAGCGCGGCGGCGGTCTGTGCCCGCACCCGCACCGCGAGCGTCTCCAGGCCCTTGAGCAGCACCCAGGCGTTGAACGGGCTCAACGAGGGGCCGGTGTTGCGGATCATCTGCTTCACCGGGCCCTCCACATAGTCCCGGGGCCCGAGAATCGCACCGCCGAGCACCCGGCCCTGGCCGTCGATGTGCTTGGTGGCCGAGTACACCACCACGTCCACACCGAACTCGAGCGGCTTCTGCAGGATCGGGGTAGCGAACACATTGTCGAGGATCACCGTGGCACCGGCGGCGTGCGCGAGCTCGGTCACCGCCGCCACATCCACGATGTCCTGCATCGGGTTCGAGGGAGTCTCGAAGAGCACCACATCGGCCGGGGTGGCCAGCGCGGCCTGCCATTCCTCGATGCGGTGGGCGTTGACGTAGTCGACCGTGACGCCCCACTTGCCGAGGATGTCGTTGAGCACCACGAAGGTGGACCCGAACAGCGCGTTCCCGGCCACGATCCGGCTGCCCGAGGAGACCAGCGCCGCGAGCGAGGTGAACACGGCGGACATGCCGGTCGCCGTCGAGAAGCACGCCTCGGCGCCCTCGATCAGGCGCAGGCGCTCCTCGAACGCGGAGACGGTGGGGTTGCCGTACCGGGAGTAGATGAACCGGTCGGCCTCACCGAGGAAGGCCGCCTCGGCGTCGGCCGCTCGGTCGTAGGTGTACCCCTGGGTGAGGAACAGTGGCTCGGAGGTCTCCCGGAACTCGGTGCGCTGCTGACCGCCGCGGACGGCGAGCGTGGCCGGGCCGAGCCCGTCGGGCAGGGACGACTGCGGGCGGGGATCACTCACTGAATTTCCCCGCTCAGCTCTGCACCCAGGGCAGCCCGTCCGCGCGCCACCCCTTGAACCCGCGGTGCCCCTCGGTGTCGGTGGGGCCCTCGAACCCGTCGGTCACGTTGTAGGCCGGGCCGAAGCCCGCAGCGGTCGCGGCCTCGGCGGCGGCGATGGAGCGCTGCCCGGAGCGGCAGATGAACACCAGCGGCTTCCCGTCGCCGGGCTCGTACCCGGCCTCGGTGAGCTGGTCGATGAAGCGGGCGTTGCGGGCGCCGTCGGGGAAGGTGTTCCACTCCACCAGCGCGGTGGGCCGGTCGATCGGCCGGGTGTTCGGTACGCCCACGAACGACCACTCGGCGCGGGTGCGCACGTCCACCAGCGCAGCGTCGGAATGGTCGATCAGGAACTGCCAGGCGTCCGTCGGGGTGAGGTCTCCTGCGTACGTCATATCTCCTCCATCGGGTTCTGGCGGTAGCACCGGAGTGGTTGCTGCAGCGTCATCGAGCCAGATCTCTCAGCTGCTCTGGATGGGTCCCGAGCATGGTAGGCGCCGATGCGCGGACCTGTCACGTCAGGTCACATCGCGGGCAGCGAGTCTGACACACCACCGGCAGAGTGACACACCGCCGTCGGTGGGTCAGACGGGCCACGGTGGTTCCCACGATCGTGCAACACCGGCCGCCGTCGGAACACACACCACATGAGAGGAGCGGAGGGCACGCATGCGCAACGCAGGACTGATGACCATGGCGGGGTGCGCCGTCGGCGTGCTCGTCCTGACCGCCTGCGGGCAGACGGCCCCGGATGCTGGGACTGCCGCTCCCGGGGCCGGCGCGGCCGACGGTCTCCCGGCGTGTGAAACGGCGGAGGTGCTGCGCGCACCGGAGGGGGACTACCGCGACGAGCCCGTGTACGTGGGCAACGACCAACCGGTGGAGCAGGTGCAGGCATGGGCGCTCGACCTGCCGGGGTTCGCCGGGGTGTGGATCGACCGCGAGCGCAACGGCTGGGTCACGGTGGCGTTCACCGAGGACGTCGACCAGCGCCGTGCCGAGGCCGCGGAGCAGTTCCCCGATGAGGGTGTGGCGGTGGTCGCGGCCGAGCACACCGAAGCCGAGTTGACCGCACTGGCCGATCGCATCCATACCGAGACACCCGAGGGCGTGCTGTTGAGCTCGGGGTGGCGATCGACCGCGGGGGGTGTCGGTGGAGGTGACGGCGCTCACCGAGGAGAACCTCACGGCGCTGGAGCCGTTCGCGACTGAACCGATCTGTGTCTCCGGCCGCCACCCGGCCGACATCGTGCCGGCCGGCGATCAGCCGACCGAGGGTGAGGGCTGGCGCCTCCTCGGCGACGAGCACACCGGTGAGGTCTACCGCACCGGAGTGGCCACCACTCTCGCCCAGTACGAGCAGCTTTGGGACCGCGCAGGGATGAGCGGTGAGCGTCCGGAGGTGAGCTTCACCGACGAGATCGTGGTGTGGTTCGGGGCGATGTACGGCTCCAGCTGCCCGATCCGGCTCGACGGGGTGGCCGTGACCGATGGCGTGCTGCACGGGCAGATCGTGGTCCCCGGCAGCCCCGGTGCCTGCACCGACGACGCCAACCCGCACTCCTACCTGGTGGCGGTGGAGCGGGCGATGCTGCCGGCCGGCCCGTTCCACGTGCAGCTCAGCGCCGACCACCCGCCGGCCGGGGTCCCCGAGGAACGCACCGTGGTGGACGTGGGCCTGCGGGAGCCGGGCAGCACCGCCACCGACGACCAGCTCGGCACCGACGAGAACCTCATCGACGCCGCCGACGAGCCACAGCCGGCCGGACCGGGCGGGGTGATCGAACCCGGCTATCCCTGGCCCTACCGGCTCGAGCTGGGCACCGCGTGCGGGATCTCCCGGCTCGGCCCGCTCAACGGGGTCACCTGGGTGACCGACACTCGGGACCTGCCCGCCGCGTGGGAGGCGGCGCGCGAGGGCGAGACCGTGGTGGTGGAGGTCCTGCTGACCGAGCGCACCAGCGCCGGTGGGCCGTCCCTGACGGCGACCGTGGGCGCGGACGACGTGGCCTACCGGCCGCTCCGGTCCGGCGACCCCGCCGACTGCTGAGCCACTCGGGCGTACGGCCCCGGCGGAGGGCACCACCGGAGCCGCTGTCCTATGCTCACCGGATGGCCCTGCTGCGTGCGCCGAACCAGTTCTCGCCGGCCCCGGCGGGCGGTCCGACGACGCCGTCGTGCTGCGGGTGCTGCTGTTGCTGCTGCTGCGCAGGCACAGCGGTGGCGGCCTCGGTGGCACTGCCGTTGCTGCTTGCCCAGATCACCCGGCCGGGCGAGCCGCCGAGCCCGCCGGCGCCGTCCGAGGTGCCGGCGCCGTACCCCACCCCACCGGTCCACCCGGTCGCGGCGCCGGAACCACGGCCCGGCCGCACCGGTGGGCTCGTGATGGCCGCGCTCGCACTGCCGCTCGGCATCGCCGTCGCGCTGCTGGGCTTCGCGACAGACGACTCGTCCGGCATCATGATCACGGCCACCCTCGGTCTGCTGCTCACGGCCGGCCTGGCGATCGGCGGGTATCGGCTCGCCGGGGCATCCGGCCCGGCCGCGGTCGCGGTGCCCCTGCTGGTGCTCGCCGTCGGCGCAGGCGTGTTTGTCGCCGAGGTCGCGTTGTGGCTGCTGCTCTTCAACGAGGAGAGCGCCGTACTCGCGATCATCGGCATCGTCGCCATCCCCGTCCTGACGATCGCGGGGATCCTCGGTATCAGTGCCGCGCTGCGCAAACAGCGCGCCGGCCGATGACGACGCCCGCCAGTGACCGTCCGGTCGTCGGCGCACCCGGGTGGCGGCTGAGCGACGAGGGCGGCTACCTGGTGGCCACCGCCGGGCCGGACGAGGTGTGGGTGGTCGACGACGTTCCCGGCACGATCGCCGACGAGCTGGCCGCGTGCTGGTCACCGGAGCCGCCCACACCTGCCGGCCTCTCCCCCGCCGCCCGCCTCGCCGTGGAGCAGCTGCGCGCGATCGGGATGTTCGGCACACCCGTCACGCTCAGCCCGCTCACACTCGCCCTGGCGTTCGCGGGTGCCGACTCCCCCGACTTCCGCACGGCGTTCGCCGGGCTCTGCCACACCCAGGGCTGGCAGCTCAGCCAGGACCGGCCCGACGGCGGTCCACCCGGCGCCGCGGACGTCGTCACCGTCGTGGTGCGCACCACTGCCACGATGCAGGCGACGGCGGAGCTCACCTCCCCGTTGGTGCGTTCCGGTGCGCTGCACGTGCTGTGCGACCTGTCCTCGGCGCACACGGTCGCCCTCGGCCCGTTCGTGGCGCCGGGGCACAGCGCCTGCGTCGGATGCCTCGCCGGCCGGGTGCAGAGCAGGTGGGGTGATCCGGCACCACCTGAGGAGCCCGGCGCGGCCTCCCTGCCCGGCTCCCAGGTGGCGGCCGGGCTGCTCGCCCGCCAGCTCGAGCTCGCCGTGGCGGGGCGCTTCCCGCTCGTGGACGCCTGCGTCTCGATCGACCTGGACACCCTGGACGCCGGCCGGAGCCCGTGCCTGCGCAGTGCCCAGTGTGGGTGGTGCGGCGGAGTGGTCACGGACGGGCGGCTCAGCCTGCCGTGGGCGCCGTGACGTTGCTCCGGCCGGTCCATGCCGCCGACGGGACGGGCGGTGGGTCGACACCAGGAGCCCTGCTGGAGCGGGCGGTGGGGTGGCGGTGCGGCACGGCGGTCTCGGTGGACCGGGTGCCCCGCACTCCCGCCGACCCGCCGATCGTGCAGTACTCGGCCCGGTACGGCCCGGCGGACGATCGCACTCCCGCCGGCGGCGCCGCCACGAACACCGACCAGGCTCGCTCCGCGGCGGTCGGCGAACTGCTGGAGCGGTATGCGGCTGCCTCGTTTCCGCTCCCTCTGCGTTCTTCCGCCTCCGTGCCACCCGAGGAGCAGCTCGGTCACGACGACTTCACCCTGCACTCGGCACAGCAACGTGCGCACCCGGGCTTCCCGCACCACGACAGCTACGCCTCCGACCGGCTGACCCAGGTGTTCCGGTTGCGCGACAACACCCCGATGTGGGTGCCGGCCAACCTGGTGAGCAACGACCCCTCCCTGGGCCACCTCGCGACCTCGAACGGTCTCGCCGCCGCACCGACCAGCATGCTGGCGCTGCTGCGGGCCACCCAGGAGCTGATCGAGCGGGACGCGCTGGTGACGACGTGGCTGCACGGTGTGCCAGCTCGGCAGGTGCCAGTGCCACCGCAGACCCTGGCTGCGCTGGGCGGCGGCGACGGCTTCGCGCTCACCGCGCTCGACCTCACGCCGGCGTTCAGCCCGCACCCGGTGGCCGCCGTGTTCGGGTCAGCGCCGCTCGCCGGCCGGGACCGGCACAGCATCGGCCTGGCGTGCCGGTCCACCTTCACCGACGCTGCCACGAAGGCCGCGCTGGAGTGGGCGCAGGGGGTCAGCTTCGCCGGGGTGAACAGCCCGACGGCGCCGCCGCCACCCGAGCCGGAGGATGTCACCTCCTTCGACGAGCACGCCGTCTTCTACACCCGGCGTCCGGACCTGTGGCATGCGCTGCCGGTCTGGGACGGTCCGGTGGCCGGAGCCACCCCGGGCACCGGCACGGTAGCGGTGTCCGACCAGCTCGCCGAGCTCGTCACCGCCCTGGACGGTGCCGGGGTGGACCTCTTCTACCGAGACCTCACCCTGCCGGACCTGGCCGGGTGCGGGGTGCGGGCGGTGCGGGTGCTCAGCCCCCAGCTGGTGCCCATCCATCCGGATCATCGGTGGCCGCACCTCGGTGGCACCTGCGCGGATCTGGCGATGCGCTACCCGTGGGCGCGGTCCACCGGCTGGCCGGCTGCGCTGCCGCACCCGCTGGGCTGAGCATTGCTCACCGCCCTGGGGCGACCGCGCGTTGCCGCGCTCCGTCACCGAGCGGGCACGCGGCGCGACAGTTCGAGGCAACGCGTGCCGGGTACCGTGCGGACATGACCACGCCGCACTTCGAGGACTTCTGGACAGCGTCGTCGATCACCCCCGCCAACCGACCCGCCTTCTTCGAACGGATCGCCGGCTACGTGCCCGGCGAACCCACCCTGGACCCGTGGTCGCGGCCCAGCCCGCCACAGTCCGCCGAGCGCCTGGAGGGACCGTTCGCCGAGCTACTCGACCAGCGGCGGTCGGTGCGTACCTTCGGCGCCGACGCGTTGGAGGACCGGGACCTGGCCCGCCTGCTCTCGGTGCTGGCCGAAGGCACCTCGGGCCGGCCGAATCCCGCCGCGGGCGGGCTGAACACGGTGCGGGCGATCGCCCTGACCTGGCCGGCCGACCGCGGCCCCGGGCGGGTGCTGCAGCACGACCCGGTGGCGCACATGCTGACCACGGTGGGCGACTGCCCCGGCTGGGCGGACCTGGTCGACGATCTCGGTGGCGCGGACGCCGTCACCCCACCTGCGGCCGTTATCGGCCTGTTCGCGGACACGCGCGCGATGCTCGCCAAGTACGGCGAACGCGGCGGCCGATTCGCCCTGCTGGAGGCCGGGGCAGCCCTGCAGAACCTGAGCCTGGGAGCCGCCGATCTCGACCTGGTCGGTTACGCGATGGGCGGCGCGACCGACGCCCGGATGCTGCACCTGGCCGGGCTGTCCGGCCTCTCCGACGACACCACCGGTGGCGACGTTCGCTACCTGGTGAGCTACGCCGTCGGGCATCCGGCCTGAGATCTCAGGCGCCGAGCAACCCGTCGCTCATCGCCCGCGCAACGGCGTCGGTGCGGCTGTGCGCCCCGAGCTTGGCCATCACCCGGGTCAGGTGCACGCTCACCGTCTTCTCGCTGATGTAGAGCTGTTCCCCGATCACCCGGTTGGTGAGCCCCTGGGCCACCAGCTCCAGCACGGACCGCTCCCGCGGGGTGAGCAGGTCGGTGGCCGCCAGCCGCACCCCTGAGACCTGGACCCGGTGGCGGCGCGCGAGCGCCTCCAGCGCTGCGATCAGGGGCGCGGCACCCAGCTCCCGCGCGGTCTCCATCGCCCGGCCCAGCTCCGTGGCTCCGCGCGCCGCGTCATCGGCCGAACTGTCCTCGCGTGCACGCTCGAGCAGCGCCTCGGCCAGCCGCCACTGCGCGATCGCCTGCTGGTAGCGGTCGCCGTACCCGAACGCGTCCACGACCGCGGTCCAGACCTCCCGGCTGTCAGCACCGTGCAGCCGCGCCGACTCGGCCTCGGCGCGCGCGACCCACCCCCGCCCCTCGGGCCCGATCGTCGCGCCCCGCGGGAGCCCTTCAGCGCACGCTCTGGAGACGACCTCGGCGAACCACTCACCGGAACTGACGGCCTCAGCCACCGCATCCTCGGCGTGCCGCCGCCGGGCCTGCGCCGCCAGGTCGGCGGCGGCGGTCACGCCCAGCGCCCCGATCCGCAACAGGTGCAACGGCGGTGGGCCGCTCGCAGCGAGCACCCGGTTCACGATCGCGCGCAGCGTGCGCACCACGTCCTCGGCACGCTGCTGCCAGAGCCCACGCTCGGCACTGGCGTACGCCGCGATCTTGAGCTGCTCGTCCTCGGTGCCGGCGGTGTGCACATCGGCGATCTCGAGGTGCCGGTCGGCCTCCTCCCATCGCCCACGGCTGGCTGCGAGCAGCGCCGCCTGGCACGCGATCACCCGGGTGAGCCAGTCCGGCGCCCGCTCCCCCGGCGGGGATGCGAGCCGTTCCACCTCGTCCCACGCTCCGGCCGCATACAACACTTGGATGGCCAGCCAGACCAGCTCGCGTCCATAGGTGGCCCAGACGAGCCCCTCTTCCCGGGCTCGAGCCAGCCCACGGCGCGCGTGCTCGGCGGCGAGAGCCACGTGCCCGCGCTCGAACTCACCCACGGTGAGGTTGAAGTGTGCCCGTAGCTCCACCTCGAAGGCACCGACCTCGGCGGCCCGGAGCCGCGCCTGATCGAGCACCGCCATGGCCTCGGCGTCGGAGTTCTCGTTCAGCAGCTGGTACGAGTGAGAGATCAGGGCATCGGCCTCGGCATCTCCCGCACCCACCAGGCGCGCGTCCTGCACGGCTTCCTTCGCCCAGGCGCGATGCTGCGGGGAGGGGACCACGCCCATCGCCAGCGTCGAGAGCACCCAGGCGCGCTCCCGGCTCGGCGGCTGGTCCCGGATCAGTTCCCATGCTTCAGCGATCGCCCGCTTCCCCGCGTCCCATTCATCTTCTGCGTAGTGCACCTTGGCCAAGCGGCGCAGCACGGCGGCGCGGACCACCGTGTCCGTCCCGGCACCGGCCAGGCGTAGCGCCGAACGGAGAAACGCGGCGGCGCGCTCGGTCCGGCCGGCGGCCACTGCCGCATCGGCTGCCCGCATCATCAGGGTGAGCTCGTCGGTGCCGGTGGCCGCGGCGGCGTCCGGGACCGCATCCCACAGCGCCAGGGCCTGCTCGAGATGGTTCAGCACATCCGCCGTGGCGGCCACGTCCTCGGCCTCGCGGGCCGCGCCGATGTGCGCGACCAGTGCGGTCGGTAGGTCGCCGGCCTGAGTAGCGTGGTGCGCCTGCGCTCCCAGCCAGCCGGGGTAGCGCGCCTCACCGAGCAAGCGCACGAAGGCGGCGTGCGTGCGGACGCGCTCGCCCGGCAGCAGGTCCGCATAGACGGCCTCGCGCAGCAGCGAGTGCCGGAACGCGAGCGCCCCCTCGGCGCCGACCACCAGGACGTACCGTTGTACACACTCGCGCAGCGCACGCTCCAGCTCGTCCTCGTCCAGCCCGCTGACGGCGAGCAGCGTGGACTGGCGAAGTTTGCTCTGCCCCGCCACCGAGGCGGTCCGCACCACGTGCTGCGCGGTGGCGCCGAGCTGTTCGATCCGTCCGAGCAGCACATCGGCGAGCGGGCTCGAGGCGAACCCGGAGGTTCCCTCGCCCGCGTGCGCCAACAGCTCTTCGGTGAAGAAGGCGTTGCCTTCCGAGCGCTGCGCGATCCGCTCGATCTCGTCCGGGCTGCGCTCGGCGCCGTCCAGGGCCGCCAGAGCGCGGGCGAAGTCGCGTGCGTCCTCGGGGCCGAAGGGCTCCAGGTCCACCCGTTCCACCCGCCGCATCCGGCCCAGCTCCAGCACCAACGGCCGCAACGGGTGGCGCCGGTGCAGCTCGTCCGAGCGGTAGGTGAGCACCACGGCGAGAGCCTCGTGGGACATCCGGGCGAGGAGGAACGTCAGCAGGTCCCGGGTGGAGGCATCGGCCCAGTGCAGGTCCTCCACCACGAGCAGGACCGGGGCCCGCTGCGCGAGTGCCGTAAGCACGTTCAGGAAGGCGTCGAACACCTGCAACTGATCCGCGGTCCGTCCGGTTCCGCCGCGCGCCACCAGCGTGGTCAGGGCCGGCGCATCGGCCACGAGCGTGGGCTCGAGCTCGCGCACGTGCTCGAGCACTTCCACCACCGGCAGGTACGGGGGTGCCGCGTCTCCCAGACCGACGCAGTGCCCGACGAGAACCACGCCGCCGGCACGCTCGGCCACATCGGCGAGCTCGGCCACCAACCGGGACTTGCCGACGCCGGCCTCACCCGGGAGCAGCACCGCACCCGCGGAGCCGTCGACCGCCTGACGCCACACAGCGTCCAGGCGAGCGAGCTCCGCAGTGCGCGCCACCAGCGCGATCTCCGACCCGACCCGTGCCACGGGTGTCATCGTGTCATGCACGGCTCAGGCGCGTCGCTCCAGGTCCTTCGGGGTGAGGGTGCGGCCGAGCCGGGCGGTACGGGCGTCGGACCGCTCGGCCACCAGCCGGCGCAGGCTCAACCGGCGGCGGGTGCGACCGGGGGCGAGCTGGGTGAGCAGCCGCTCCCTGCGCTCGGCCATCTCGGCGTGGAACAGGTCGTAGTGGGCGTCCATCGGGTGCTCCTCGGTGCTGGGCATGGCACCCACTGTGGTGCTGAGGTGTGACATTGCGGGATGGGTGGGTCACGTCCGTCCTCGCGAGGCCGGCCTTACCTCGAGTCGTACGACGGCGGAGGTCGGGTAAGGGATGTGGCGGTCACCACGTGCGCGGGGTAAGGGATCCTCGGTGGTCGAAGCACCCAGTCGGGCCACACCTGCTCGTTCATCGCCCCTGGTGCCGTGTTCCCGCCTCGAGGATCTCCCGCAGGGCCGGGTAGGTGCGCAGGTACTGCTCGGCGTGGAAACGGTAGGCCTCGTGCGCTGCCGCGTCCGGCTGCACCACTTCGCCGAGCTGCACCATCTGGTCCGTGGCGCGGTCGAGATCCGGATACACCCCGGCCCCGACGGTGGCAATCACGGCCGTGCCGAGCAGGGAACCGACGGGCGTGTCGGACAGAACGAGTGGACGGCCGAGCACATCGGCCTGGATCTGCATCCAGAGCCGGCTGGCTGCGGGTCCGCCGGTCACCCGTACGTCTCCCGACGGCGGCAGGTGCTCATCGAGCACGCCCATCACCTCGGCGGTTCCGTAGGAGATGCCCTCCAAGATCGCCCGGTACAGGTGCGCCTCGGTGTGCTGCAGGCCGAAACCGTGGATGACGCCGCGGGCGTACGGATCGGTGTGCGGGCTTCGGTTGCCCTGGAAGTGGTCCAGCACGACGAGCCCGTCGGAGCCGATCGGGATTCCCGCGGCCCGTTCGTTCAGCACGTCATAGACGTCGCACCCGCGCCGTTCTGCCTCGGCCGCGGCATGCCCCGCGAGCTCCCGCCGGAACCATGACACCAGAGTGCCGGTGGCAGCCTGCCCGCCCTCGAGGGTGAACCGCCCCGGCGCGATCGCGTCCGTGAACGCACCCCACAGTCCCGGTACCTCCAGCGGCCGGTCCGTCTGGGCGATCAGCACGTGTGAGGACCCGGTCACCAGTGCCCTCTGCCCTGGGCGCACCACCCCCACGCCGATGGTGGCGGCATAGGCATCGATCGCACCCTCGACGACCGGGATGTCCGGGCGCAGCCCCAGCTCCTCAGCCGCCGCTGCGGTGAGCGGGCCGACCACCTCACCGGGGTGCAGGACCTTACTCGGGTAGCGCTCGAGGATGTCTGCTCCCTCGATCGGGTCATACACCTCAACCGGCCACCCACCGCGGGTGCGGTCATGGAAGTACTTGGCGGCAGCGTGACTGATCGACATGCTCCACTGCCCGGTGAGCCGGTGCGTGAGCCAGTCGGTGCAGTCGCAGATCACCTCGGTGGCGCGCCACACCTCGGGTTCGTGCCTGCGCAGCCACATCACCTTCGGCAGACCCCACTCGGCCGAGACGGGTCGTCCACCGGCATACGGGGGCGCGGTCTCGCTCAGGTGTTCCGCCTGCTCGACCGCACGCAGGTCCATCCAGAGGACGCCCGGGCGCAACGGTGTGCCGTCGCCGCGGGCTGCCACCACGGTCGCGCTGGTGGTGTCCACCGACATCGCGGCGATCGCGCCGGTCGGCAGGCCGGCCGCAGCCACACACCCACGCACCACCCGGACGAGGTGAGCCCACCATTCCTGCGGGTCCTGCTCGGCCCAGCCCGGCCGAGGTGAGCGGGGCGACCAGGCGGAGGTGCACCTGGCCAGCAGGACGCCGTCGGGGGTGAACACCCCGGCGCGTGCACCGCTGGTGCCCAGATCGACGGCGAGCAGGTGGTCGGCGCTCATCTCACCTCTTCGACCGGCAGCGGACGGACACCTCGTGAGACGCCGTTCACCGACGCCGGTGTCTGTGGCATCCTAGACAAGACGGTCATGAGCGCCAGCGATCAGCCCCGGCTAGCTGGCCGGCAACCCTCCAACCGCGGTGGGGTGCCCCGGGTGACGACCAGGCCGGCGTCGAGGTGGCGTCCGGCAAGCGCGGACCCCCTGGGGTCCGGACACCGGAGGAACACATGCCCCAGAATCCCGTTCTCCCCCTCGTCGGCGCTGACACGACAGTCCCGTTGACGGTCCCCCGTGAGGGAGCGACCTCGATCGCGTACGCGAACCTGGATTATGCGGCGAGCGCACCGGCACTGAGCGCGGTGGCGGACGCCGTCGATCGGGCTCTCCCGCTGTACGCGAGCGTGCACCGCGGAGCCGGGTACCTCTCCCAGGTGTCCACGGCCCTCTACGAGCAGTCCCGGATCGCCGTCGGGCGGTTCACCGGCGCCCGTGACGAGGACGTGGTCGTGATCACCCGGAACACCACCGACTCGCTCAACCTGCTCGGCGGGTGCGTGCCCGGCCGGGTGCTGGTGCTCGACATCGAGCACCACGCCAACTTGCTCCCCTGGCAGCGCCACGGCGCGGACGTGCTCGCCGCCCGCGGCACCGTGGCCGAGACACTGGACGCACTGTCCGAGGCGCTGGCCGGCGCCGAGTACGCACTGGTGGCGGTGACCGGCGCCTCGAACGTGACTGGGGAGGCGCTCCCGATCGCTGAGGTAGTCCAGGTTTCCCACGGCGCGGGGGCCCGCGTGGTGGTGGACGCCGCCCAGCTCGCCCCGCACCGGCCGTTCTCACTGGCGGCCACCGGCGCCGACTACGTGGCCATCTCCGGCCATAAGCTCTACGCCCCGTACGGCGCGGGTGCGCTGGTGGGGCGTCGGGACTGGCTGGACGCCGGCACCCCGTACCTCGCCGGCGGCGGCGCGGTGACGAACGTGACCGCCGAGGAAACCACCTGGGAGCCGGCTCCGCAGCGGCACGAGGCCGGCAGCCCGAACGTGATCGGGGCGATCGCTCTGGGCGTCGCCTGTACCCAGCTGGAGGCGGTCACCGCCGAGCTCGCCGCGCATGACACGGCCCTGCGGGACCGTCTGGTGACCGGGCTCGAGGCGATCGATGGGGTCGCGGTGCTGCGCCTGTGGCCGGACTCGGCCGACCCGACCGCGGTGGTCTCGTTCAGCCTGCCCGGCCACGACGCCGGCCTGGTGGCCGCCTACCTGTCCGCCGAGCACGGGGTAGGCGTGCGCGACGGCAGGTTCTGCGCCCATCCCCTGCTGGCCGCACGTGAGCTGGACGCGGGGCTGCGGGCGAGCATCGGGCTGGGCAGCACGGCCGAGCACGTGGACCGGCTGGTGGCGGGCGTGGCGCAGTACCTGAGCACGGGCCCGCAGGCCTCCTACTCCGTGGTGAACGGGCGCTGGCAGCCGGAGGACGACCAGCGCGAGCTGCCCGAGGCGATCGAGCTGCTGCACGATCTGCACGCCGATGCCGGGGCGCCGTCCGTGCTGGCCACGGCCGCGGCCGGAACTGGGTGCGGGCCTGCGCCGAGCGTGGCCGACGTGCTGGCGGGAGCCACGCACTGACCCGTCAACTATCGACGGCGTCCGGAGACCTTCGTGCGAGATGTGGCAGCACCGTTCCCAGGACAGTCGATAGTTGCAGCGTAGATTCGGTGCCATGAGCATGGACGTCCTCGGCGGCCCCTGGGTGCAGCAGACCCTGCAGCTACGCCCCGACGGCACGCACCCGGACCCGGTGGCCACCCTGGTGCACCAGGACGACGCCGGCTCGCGGCCGCGCGCGGTGCTCTACCTGCACGGTTTCACCGACTACTTCTTCCAGGCCGAGCACGCCCAGGGGTGGACCGATACCGGGTTCGACTTCTACGCCCTCGACCTGCGCGACTACGGGCGCTCCATCCGCCCCGGCCGCACGCCGAACTTCGTCACCGATCTGTCCCGCTACGACGAGGAGATCGGCCTGGCGCTGGCACAGATCCGTGCCGCCGGCGCCGAGGAGGTGGTGCTGCTCGGCCATTCCACCGGTGGGTTGATCGCCTCCCTGTACGCCTCGGACCACGGCGGCGTCGATGCCCTGGTGCTGAACAGCCCGTGGTTCGATCTCAACTCCTCCTGGGTGAACCGGGTGCTCACCACCCGGGTGCTGGACGCCGTCGGGCGGTGGCTGCCCGTGCTGCGCGTGAGCACCCTGGGCGAGCCCTACGGGCGCAGCCTGCACACCTCCACCGGCGGCGAGTGGGGGTACGACCTGGCCTGGAAACCGTTCGAGGACGTTCCCGTCTACGCCGGATGGTTGCGGGCGATTCGGCGCGGGCACGCACGAATCGCGCGCGGGCTGGACGTGCACGCGCCGGTGCTGGTGTGCACCGCGGGGCGCAGCGGGCACCCGGACCACCCCACCGACGCTGATCTGGCCGGTGCGGACTGTGTGCTCGACGTGCAGCACATGTGGGACCGGGCGCCGCGCCTGGGCGTGGACGTGACCGTGCGCCGGTTCCAGGGTGGTCGGCACGACCTGGCACTGTCCGCCGAGCCGGTGCGGCAGGAGTATGCCCGCGTCGTGCTGGCCTGGGTGGACACGCGGCTGCCTGCCCTGTGACGGCGGGCCCGCTGGTGCGGCTCGCTATCCTCGCCCCATGACCTCACCTGCCACCCCCGGCGATTCCGCCGGTGTGCGTGTCGGTGATCCGTTCACGTTCCGGGCGCTCGCCGTCGAGCTGACTGCCCTGCTGGTGACCACCGGCAAGCTGCTGGGCCGGCACTGGCTGCCGGTGCTGGTGATCGCCCTCGTGGGAGTGACGGCGCACCTGTACCTGCGTGACCTGTCCGTAGTGGTCGGGCGGCTGGGGTCGGTGCCGGGAATGCTCACCCTCACCCTGGTGCCGTTCTCCACGTTGCTGAGTACGGTGACGATCCTGCTCGTGCTGCGGCGACGGGAGCGCTCGCAGAATCTCGCCCAGGATCTGATCGCCGCGCTCGGCAGTGTGCTGGTGCCATTCCTGGTGGTCTACGAGAGCGGAGACGGGCTCAAGGACGACCTGCGCTTCTACGGGTACCAGGGAGTGACCGACGACCTCAATCGGCTCGGGGTCGACGCTGATGCACCCAGCCGGGTGGTCGACGGCGGTTCAGCGTTGGTCCTGGGGATCGTGGCCGTGGCGCTGCTGCTGCGGCTCGTCGGATCGCGGTTCGCCGAGCGTGATTCACTCTGGTCGGATCGTGACTCCCCGTGGCGGATGACGCTACGGATCGTGATCGGCTACTTCGAGCTGGTCTGGATCGTGATCGGTGCCTATGCGCTCGGCTTCCTCGTGCGAAGCGGCGCCGGGTGGTGGCACTCGCGGGTGATCGGCCGGGCGGTCGGGTCGTGGTGGGACTCGGTCGACCTGTCCCTGCCGGTCTTGACGGGCGCCGTCAGCTGGCTGATCGGCGCCGGCGACACCCTGATCGCGGCGGCAGCGACCGCGATTCTCATCCCGTTGGCGTGGCTGACGATGGGGATGGTCGTGTACGGGGTGCGCACCTCGGACACGATCTCGGTGACCGACGTCGCAACGTCACGTCTCCCGTTCGCACGGCGGATGGCCACGCGGGTGGACGACCCCCGCGTGCAACGCGCCTGGGCGCGGGTGAGCGAACCGGAGGGCCGGTTCGGGATGCTCGTCGGTGGCATCGGTCTGATGGTGCGTTCCGGATGGGCACCGCTGGCTGCCTTCTGTCTTCTCTACATGGCGCTCACCGGGGTGCCGTACCTGGTGTGGGGTGCGTTCCGCGCCGTGCTGCCGACCCTGGATGTGGCGGGCTGGAACGCGTGGTGGGATCCGCTGTACCGGACCGCGGAGGTGCTGACGCTGCTGCTGACCGCCACACTGCTCGCGGCGGCCTCCGACCGGTTGCTCGCCCGACTCGGTGCGCCCTCTGCCTTGCGGCTGCCTGACCGCCGCTAGCACCCGGGCCGCGAAGGTCCGCGGTACCTACTCGACCTCGAGTCTGATGTACTCAGGGCGCATCACCCACAGCGCATCGATGCGGACCGCCGCGGGTTCAGCATCGGCCGGCAGGAGCACCAGCAGGTGCTGCACCTCCGGGATCGGGTCGTCTCCGCTCTCCGGGACCGTGACCGCGAGAGACCATTCATACCCTTCGGGGTCGAACGGGACGTTCTCACCGGCGGCGAACTGTCGACCCTGCGTGTCCTCGACGAGGACCTCGACGCTGCTGAAGTCGCTCTGTCTCGTCGTGACAGCCAGGGAGACCCGCCATGCCCGGAACCCTGCTGGTGGTGTCCATGGTCCGTCCCAGTCCACCACCTGACCAGCCGGCTCGATGCCGTCCAGCTCCACCTGGATGCCGCCGAAATCCTCGCCGGGACCGACCGCGGCATGCGCACCGCTGGGCCACCAGGTCTCCCGCGCCTGCTCGCTGACCCGCCAACCGAACGCGACCGTGGTGAGCACACCGACAACAGCGATGGCGAGGGCACGCCGCGGAATGTTCCTGCTCGTCATCGCTCACCTGCCGGCAGGAGGGTCGGCTCGGCGAGCGAGACCCGCTGGTTCTCGACCTCGGTGACGGTGACTTGCGTGACCCCATAGCCGACAGGGTCGCTCTCGATGTTGGAGCGCAGGTACGGCCAGACGAAGACGGTGAGATCGCCCAAGGCGTCGGCCGGGACTTCGAACGCGACCTCACCTCGGATCCAGGTGTCCGGCGCGACCTGCCAGAGCGACGCGGGCGACCGCGAGGAGACGGTGAAGGTCCTGCCCGCGGAGTCCCGAAGCCCGAGGCCGTACAGCCGGTTCGGCAGCTTCGTCGAGGCCATGGACAGATCGAGGATCACCCAGACCCCGTTCGTCTCCACGGCCGCACCGTCGTCGTCCAGCACCGCAGCGGCCTGGGCACCGTGCACATGTACCTGGAAGTCACCGACGCGTGCGTCCTCCCCGAGCGCGAAGGTGGTGGCCAGCGACCCGGACGGCCTGGTGTGCTCGGTGATGGTGTTCACGGCCAGCCCGACGGCGAGCACGAGGACGACGCCGGCCACCAGGGAGAACCTGCTACGCCTCATGTCTGATCCTCGAGAAGGGCCGGTGGGACCTCACCGGCGGGCACGGTGATGATGCTCTGCAGCGGCTGCGTATCCCACCGGATGTCGCCGGGAGAGAAGAAGCTGTCCCCCGCGAGGACGGGATAGGCCTCCACGGTGGCTTCCCCACCGAACTGCCCTGGGTCGGCCAAGGCCCAGAGCACGGCGACTCGCTGCGGCAGGTCCGGCTCGAGCACGACGAGGAATCCGCCGTCTCCGACGATCCGGGTGGTCGTCGGCTCCGGCTGCAGCGGGCTGGCGACCGGTACGCGAAACAGGTCGCGGTGCAGCACGACCTCCTCGTCCCGGGGATTCACCACATCCACGACCAGGCCGAACCAGGCCGAGGCCCCATCGGGCAGCCCGCCGGTGTAGACCCGGTCCGAGACGAAGTAGGACTGCACCGTGACCTCCACCTGCCCGAGATTCATCGTCTCCCCGGCGGCGACCTGCTCCGGCTGGATCGCGTCAGCGGTCTCGAAACCGCCGACGGCGGCGATCCCGATCGGGCTCAGCAGCAGCCCGAGCACCAGGCCAGCGACCACCTGTCGACGGCGTGTGGCCAGGCCGTGCCCGAGCGCGCGGCCAGCCGTGACCGCGACCGGCTGACGTGACCTCATGGGAGCAGGGTAGCGAGCACCGCGTGTCGAGCCGACCCGCCAACGCCGTACGCTGGGGTTCACACCACCTCACCCAGGGAGTTCTCTGTGGCCACCAGGACGATCATCGACCTGACCGACGACCTCGACGGCACCCCAGCGCAGCACACTGTGCGGTTCTCGTTGGAGGACACGGTCTACGAGATCGACCTGAACAGCGCCAACCGGGACAAGCTCACCCGTGCCCTGGCACCGTTCGCGGCCGCCGCCCGGCAGGTGCGTGGTGGCGGCACGGCGCCCGAGGCGGTGCGCACCGAGACTCCGGTGGACCCGCGGGCCGTGCGGGAATGGGCCCGTGCCCGCGGCCTCGACATCCCGGCGAAGAAGCGCGTTCCCTCGCACGTGGTGGAGGAGTTCCGCGCGGCCGGGAACTGAACACTCCGGAATCAGTCATCGATCTGGCGGTTGATCGACCTGGCCCCACTAGCAGCATCGACGTCTGATTCCGGTTCTGTGGTGGGATGTCTGCCGTGGACCTCATGACGATCGCTGTCTGGGCAGGACTCATCCTCTTCGTGGCAGCAAGTTGGACCGGCCTGACCCTCCTCTACCGCCGCGCTGGTGAGCGTGGGGATCGGAAACGCGCCGAACGTGCCGTGAAGAAGGAGTTCACGAAGGGCTCCCACACGGTCACCTTCGCCCACGGCCCGGACGTGGTCGCCCGGGACCCGAGCGGATGGGCCTTGGTCGCCTCGGCCCGGTTCGCCGTCGCCGCGAATCAGCCGCTCGACGTGTTCGGATTCCCCGACCGTGACGTCAGCGCGCAGATCCTGGCCGAGTCGTGGGGCGTGCGTACCCGTAGCGAGTTGCTCGAGCAGATCCTCTGGCTCTTCGCCGTCGGGCACCGGGAGCAGTTCGACGCCGAGCGCGCCCAGTGGCTCGCCATGGACCCGTCCGCGCAGAAGCAGCTGCGCCGCGACCTGCGGAAGGCGGCAGATCGCTCCCCCACCGCGAAGGAGACGCACCTGCGCCTCGAACGCACCGTCAGGGACACCGGCGGCGCGCAGTCGATCGACTTCCTCGGCTGGGACCTGGTGCGAGTCATCTTCCTGAGCCGGGCTGGGGTGGGCGCCGGATTTCTCGCCGAGACCGAGGCTCGAGACCTGACACTGGCGGCCGCCACCGGGCTGCGGGCTCGATACCGCAGCTGGGCCGAGCTCGCCGATTCCTACACCCGCGCCCGGTGGTACTGGGCCGGGGTGGACGGGCCTGAGGAAGCCGCCGATTCCGCTCACGAGAAGCTGTTCACCCAGTCCGTGAGCGGACTGTGGTCGGTGCTGGCGTGGGACACGCCACTGCGGGCGAGCAGCTTCCTCGTGCTGGGGGACGTCGACCGCCTGATGCTGGAGAACGCGGCGCGCCGCGCCCTGGGGGAATCCTGGCAGCAGGGCTTCCTGGCCGCCGTGCGTGCCCGGCTGAGCGAGCCGGCCGGTCCCAGCGCCCCGAACGCTCACTGATCACCGGTGCGACGTGACTGCTGACGGGAGGAGCCGATGCTGGAACCGGACGCCGTAATCCGGTGGCTCGATCTCACCGGTGTGCTGTTCAACGCCATCCTCGGCGGCGTGGTGGCGCGTGCGCACCGGTTGGACCCGATCGGTTTCGCCGTGCTCGCGATCCTCTCCGGGCTGGGAGGTGGGCTGATCCGCGACACGCTCCTGCAGGCCGGCCCGCCCGTGGCGCTCACCGACAACGCCTATGTGCTCACCGCCCTGGCCGGAGCAATCATCGCCTACGCGATCCGGCTCGAGGGCCGCGTCTGGGACAAGGCGTTCCCGCCGATCGACGCCCTCGCGCTCGGCCTGTGGGCCGCGGTCGGCGCCCAGAAGACCCTCGCCGTGGGCCTGGGGCCGCTCGCCGCCGTCATGCTCGGCGTGGTGACCGCCGTCGGCGGCGGTTTCGTCCGGGACGTGGTGATGCGGCAGATCCCGCGGATCCTCGGGCGGTCCACCTTGTATGCCACCTGCGCGCTCGCCGCTGCCGTCGTGGCCACTGGCCTCACCATCCTCGGGGCGAGCACGGTCGGCAGCTTTGCCGGTGCCGGGGTCGGCGCAGTGTTCTGCCTGCTGGCACAGTGGCGCGGTTGGGTGCTGCCGGAGAGCGTCGGCTGGAAACCTCCACGGCCCAGCTTCGACCGGCTGCGCCACCTCGCCCGGCGGGCGGTCCGGCGCCGCTCGGCCGAGTAGGCGCCGCTCCCCGTCGCTCTCGAGCACGCCGGCCGACACTCGTTGGCACCTACCGAGCACCACTCGGCGACACCACGGGTAACAATCTGGCCACATTGTTCGCACCCGCACGTTTCTGACCTGCACAAACACCCAAGCGCCGACGACGGCACCCACGTTCACGATTGCTGACGCCTTGACGCAGCACTCGCCGCGACGGACGATGACTCACGTGTGGGAGCGCTTCCACCCTTAGGTGTGGGAGCGCTACCACGGCCATTGCCGACCACCTCAGACAAGGACGTCACCATGTTCAGCACACCTGCCCGCGCACGCCGCCTCGTGGCGGCCACCACCGGAGCACTCGTCGTCGCCGGCATCGCCGCGTGCAGCGACGACGCGTCCGGCTCGGACGGAGGTACCGGATCAGGCAGCGGCTCCGACACCGACGAGATCACCCTCACCGTCGCCACCTTCAACCAGTTCGGCTACACCGACGAACTGCTCGACCAGTACGAGTCCGAGCACCCGGGCGTCACCGTGGAGCTGGTCACCGCGGACACCTCCGAGGCAGCCCGCACGAACCTCACCACCAAGATCGCTGCCGGCGGGGAAGGGCTGTCGGATATCGAGGCCATCGAGGTGGACTGGCTCCCCGAGCTGATGCAGTACCCGGACCTGTTCACCGATCTGACCGACCCCGAGCTGGAGGACCGCTGGCTGGACTGGAAGGTCGCCCAGGCCACCACCCTCGATGGTCAACTCCTCGGCTACGGCACCGACATCGGCCCCGAGGCGATCTGCTACCGCCAGGACCTGTTCGCCGACGCCGGCCTGCCCACCGACCCGGCCGAGGTCGCCGAGCTGCTCGGCGGGGACGACGCCACCTGGGAGGACTACTTCGCCGCCGGCCGCGACTTCGTGGCCGCCTCCGACGTCGCCTGGTTCGACGGTGCCCAGCCCACCTACCAGGGCATGGTGAACCAACTCGAGTCCGCCTATGAGGACGCGAGTACCGGCGACCCGCTCGACCTGGCCACCAACACCGCCGTGCAGGACCTGTACGACCAGGTGCTCACCGCGTCCGTGGACGACGAGCTCTCCGCCGGCCTCGAGCAGTGGACCGCCGACTGGGACGCCGCGTTCCAGAACGACGGTTTCGCCACCATGCTCTGCCCAGCCTGGATGACCGGGCCGATCGAAGAGCGCGCCGGTGGTGTGGACGGCTGGAACGTCGCCGACGTCTTCCCCGGCGGCGGTGGCAACTGGGGCGGGTCCTTCCTGACCGTGCCCGCCTCCGGCGCGAACACCGAGGCTGCCACTGAGCTCGCCGCCTGGCTCACCGCACCGGAGCAGCAGACCGTTGCGTTCGAGAACGCCGGGACGTTCCCCTCGCAGATCGAGGCACAGTCCTCCGACGCGGTGCAGAACTTCACGAACCCGTTCTTCAACGAAGCTCCGGTCGGTGAGGTCTTCACCTCACGCGCCGAGGCGATCGAGGGAGCACCGTTCAAGGGGGCGAACTACTTCGCGATCCACCAGGCCGTCCAGGACGCGATCCTGCGGGTGGATGTGACGCAGGAGCAGGACGCTGACACCAGCTGGGAGGGCGCGGTCGAGTCGTTCAACTCCCTCGGCCTGATGTGACCTGAGCCGCCGGCCGACCCGATCGAGCACGCAGGATCGGGTCGGCCCGGCGCGAGAGCACCCACGTCCACGCCACAGGAAGCCACCGATGACTGCCCTGAATACCCCCGCCCCGGCCCGCACCCGCGGCACTGGCGATCCTCGCCCCCCGCGCCGGGTGGGCTTCTCGCAGCGGCTGGGCCGCTGGGACGTCAAGCTCTCGCCCTATCTGTACATCTCCCCGTTCTTCCTCCTGTTCGCCCTCACGGGTGCGTTCCCCCTCGTCTACACCGCCTACGTCTCGGTGCATGAATGGAACCTGCTGGGCGGGCAGGGCGAGTTCGTCGGTCTGGCGAACTTCGCGGACGTGCTCGGGCAAGCGGTGTTCTGGAAGTCCGTCGGGAACACCTTCTCGATCTTCGTGCTCTCCGCGATCCCCCAGCTCGCGCTCGCCATCACGATCGCCGCGTTGCTGGACCAGAACCTGCGCGCGGCGACGTTCTGGCGGATGGGCGTGCTGGTGCCCTATGTCGTCGCCCCGGTGGCGGTCTCGATGATCTTCGGGCGCATGTTCGCCGACCAGTACGGCCTCATCAACGCGATGCTCGCCGGTATCGGGCTCGACCCGGTCGGGTGGCACAGTGACCGCTTCGCCAGCCATGTGGCCATCGCCACGATCGTGAACTTCCGGTGGACCGGGTACAACGCGCTCATCCTGCTGGCCGCGATGCAGGCGGTGCCGCGTGAGCTCTACGAGGCCGCGGTCATCGACGGCGCCGGCCGGGTCCGGCAGTTCTTCTCCGTGACCGTCCCGCAGATCCGCGCCACGATGGTCTTCGTGGTCATCACCGCCACGATCGGCGGGATGCAGATCTTCGACGAGGTCCGCATGTTCGATGCCCAGGGCCTGGGCGGGCCGAGTCGGAACTGGATGACCACCGTGCTCTATCTGTACGACGTGGCCTGGGGGAACCAGAAGAACTTCGGGCGCGCGGCCGCCGTCGCCTGGATCCTGTTCGTGCTGATCGTGTGCATCGGGCTGATCAACTTCCTCCTCACCAACCGTATCGCCACCTCCGACGGCGAACGGTCACCGGTGAGCCGGCACCACACCAAGGCGCTGATCGCCCAGGCACAGGCGCGCGCTGCCATGCGGGCCACCCCCGCACCCACCGCCCTGCCCGACGGCGCCCCGCCAGGCCAGCCTCCGCCGTCACCGGAACGCCCGGAGACCGCCAGATCGACGTCCGATTCCCGGGACGAGAAGGGAGGGACGCGATGAGCTCCGTCGGAGTCACCGCACAGACCGCCGGCAAGAGCGCCGCCCGAGCCGCCGCACGGCGGCGGGACCGTGGGTCCCGAGCCGTCCGCGCTGCCGCCCGCCGCCCCGGCTGGGTCACCTACCTGCTGCTCGCGATCACGCTGGTGATCTCGGCCTTCCCGCTGTACTACACCCTGGTGCTCGGCTCCTCCACCCAGGAGGAGATCTCCCAGCAGGCGGTGCCGCAGTGGCTTCCGGACCTGAGCCTGCTGGACCGGTTCGCCACCGTGATGGCCTCCAGCCAGATCAACTTCTGGAAGGCGCTGGCGAACTCGGTGATCATCTCGGTGACCGCGTCGCTGTCGGTGGTTCTCTTCTCCACGCTCGCCGGCTTCGCCTTCGCCAAGCTGCGCTTCGCCTGGCGCCGCGGGCTGCTCGTGTTCGTGATCGCCACGATGGCGGTACCGACCCAGCTGGGGGTGATCCCGCTGTACATCCTGATGACCGACCTGGACTGGGTGGGCAAGCTGCAGGCGGTGATCGTGCCGGCCATGCTGTGCCCGTTCGGGGTGTTCTGGATGACCCAGTACCTCTCCTCGGCGCTGCCGTACGAGCTGGTGGAGGCGGCCCGGGTGGACGGGGCCTCGATGCTGCGCACGTTCCGGTCCGTCGCCCTGCCCGCGGCGGCCCCGGCCGCGGCGATGCTGTTCCTGTTCTGGTTCGTGATGCAGTGGACGATGTTCTTCTGGCCCTCCATCGTGCTGAACTCGCAGAACCCCACCTTGCCGCTGGTGGTGCAGTCCCTGCAGGGCAACTACTTCACTGACCACTCCCTCGTGATGGCCGGCATCTTCCTGGTCACCTTCCCGCTGCTGGTGATCTTCGCGATCGTCGGCAAGCAACTGGTGGCCGGGATCATGACCGGCGCAGTGAAGGGCTGACATGTCGCCGTCCGGAGGAACCCGCCCGATGATCCGCAGCACCACCACACCCCTCGCCCGCTCCGTCCCGTTCGCTGTGTCCAGCCCGTTGCCGGAGCCCACCGGCGCGGTGACCTTTCCCGCCACCTTCCGGTGGGGCGCCGCCACTGCGGCCTACCAGGTGGAGGGCGCCGCCGGGACGGGTGGGCGCGGCGAATCGATCTGGGACGTGTTCTGCCAGATCCCCGGTGCCGTGCACGCCGGCGACGACGGCTCGGTGGCGTGCGATCAGTACCACCGCTACCGCGAGGACGTGGCGCTGCTGCGCGACCTCGGCCTGGACTCCTACCGGTTCTCCACCTCCTGGGCACGGGTGATGCCGGATGGACGCACCCTCAACCGCGCCGGCCTGGACTACTACTCGCGTCTGGTGGACGAGCTGCTGGGCTCCGGGACCAGCCCGTGGCTGACCCTGTACCACTGGGACCTGCCGCAGGCACTGGAGGCCGACGGCGGATGGCCGACCCGGGAGACGGCGTACCGGTTCGCCGACTACGCCGTGGCGATGTACGAGGCGCTGGGAGACCGGGTGCGCACCTGGACCACCCTGAACGAACCGTGGTGCTCGGCCTTCCTCGGCTACACCGCCGGGGTGCACGCCCCCGGGCGCCAGTCGCCCGAGGACGGCCTGGCGGCAGCCCACCACCTGCTCCTGGGGCACGGGCTCGCCCTGGGTGAGATCCGTCGTCGGGACTCCGACGCCAGCCTGGGGATCACGTTGAACTTCACGGTGGCCGACCCGTACGATCCGGGCGACCCGGACGATGTGGAGGCGGCACGGATCGAGGACGGCTTCTTCAACCGGATCTTCCTGGACCCGATCTTCACCGGCACCTACCCGGCCGACATCATCGACGACACCCGCCACCTGGGCCTGCTCGACCACGTGCGGGACGGAGACCTGGAACTGATCTCGGCCCCGATCGACGTGCTCGGGGTGAACTACTACAACGGGGCGGCAGTCTCCGGCCACCCTGATCAGGCCGTGCCGGCCGGGCAGAACCGGCCCGACGGCGTCCGTTCAGTCGGCGACGGACCTCACCGTGAGGTGTCTCCACCACAGCCGGTGGGGTCGGTGCACCACCGTAGCCGCGGGCTGCCCACCACGGACATGGGCTGGGAGGTGCAGCCCGAGGGGCTGACCCGGCTGCTGCTGCGGTTGCAGGCCGACTACACCGGACCGCGCGAGGTGGCGATGTACGTGACCGAGAACGGGGCGGCCTACCCGGACCAGGTGAGAGCGGATGGCACCGTGGACGACCCGGACCGGATCGCCTACCTCGACACGCACCTGCGCGCGGTCGCGGCGGCGATGGAGGCAGGGGCCGACGTGCGTGGATACTTCGCATGGTCGCTGCTGGACAACTTCGAGTGGGCGCTGGGATACAGCAAGAGGTTCGGGATCGTGCGGGTGGACTACGAGACGCAGGAGCGCACGGTCAAGGCGTCCGGGCACTGGTATGCGCGGGTGGCGGCGAATCACTGCCTTCCGCCCCGCGTTGCGCGGCTAGGCTCGCGCTCATGACCCGGCCGAACGTGACTCTCGACGATGTGGCGCAGGCGGCCGGGGTGTCCCGTTCCACCGCGTCCCGGGCGATCAACGGCGGCCAGCGCGTGTCCCCGGAGGCCCAGGTGGCGGTGGACGACGCCATCGCGCGACTCGGGTACTCGCCCAACCCCGCGGCCCGATCGCTGGTGACCCGGCGGACCGGGTCGATCGCGCTGGTGCTGCCAGAACCGGACGCCCGGATCCTCTCCGACCCCTTCCTCGCGGGCCTGCTGCGCGGGGTGAGTGATGGGCTGATGGGCACCGACCTGCAGTTGGTGCTGCTGCTCGCCCGCAAGGGTGAACGGCCCGGCCGCACCGCGCGGTACCTGCGCAGCGGGCACGTCGATGGTGCGATCGTGGCCTCGCACCACCGGGAGGACCACCTCGACGAACAGCTCGCGGACGCGCAGCTTCCCGTGGTCTTCGTCGGGCGTCCGTTCGTCGATTCGGGTGTGCCCTACGTCGACACCGACAACACCGCCGGTGCCTCCATCGCAACCACCCGGCTCCTGGCGAGGGGGTGCCGCCGGATCGGGACCGTGACCGGGCCGATGGACATGACCGGAGCGTTGGACCGGCTCGAGGGGTGGCGTCAGACGGTGTCGGAGGCAGGGTTGGCCACGGATGCCGTCACCCACGGCGACTTCACCGTGGAGGGCGGGGCCCGGGCGACGGCCGAGCTGTTCGAGACCCATCCCGACCTGGACGGCGTCTTCGTGGCCTCGGACCTGATGGCGGTCGGTGCGATGCAGGTGCTGGCCGACCTCGGCCGGCGGGTGCCCGACGACGTCGCAGTCGTGGGCTACGACAACCTCGGGGTCGCCGAGCGGACCACGCCACGCCTGACCACGGTGTACAACCCGCTGGTGCAGATGGTCGCGGCAGCGACCGAGACACTCCTGGCGATGCTCGACGGCGGACCGGCACCGGCGCAGCCGCGGGTGCTGACGCTCACGCCCGAGCTGGTCGAGGGCGGGACGGCGTGAGAGTTTCGACGGGATCTGGGGCACCTGCTGCCGAATGAGGCAGCAATGTGCTGAGGACCGTCGATCCTGTCAGGAAGGGCGGGGCGCCTCGGACCCGGTGACCCGCATCGTGTACAGGCTGGTCGTGGCGGTGATGAACAGGTCGTGGCCGTCCTCGCCGCCGAAGCACAGGTTCGCCACGTGCTCGGGGACCTCGATCAGCCCGAGCTGTTCACCGTCGGGTGACCAGATCTGCACCCCATCCCAGGCGGAGGTCCAGACTCGACCCTCGGTGTCCACCCGGAACCCGTCCGGGGCGCCCGGACGGACCGTGGCGAAAACTCGGCCGTTCACGCATCGGGGAGGGCCGCCGTCGGGACTCTGCACATCGTAGGCACGGATGTGGCCGGCTCCCTCGCCGGTGTCGGAGACGTACAGGACCGACTCGTCCGGGGAGAACGCGAGCCCGTTCGGGTGGATCATGTCGGTGACCACCGCGCTCACCGCACCGGTGGTCTCGTCCAGGCGGAAGACGTAGCAGCCGTCGTATTCCTGGGGAGCTTGGCGGCCCTCCTTGTTGGTGAGGATCCCGTACGGGGGGTCGGTGAACCAGATCGCCCCGTCGGAGGCGACCACCACATCGTTCGGGGAGTTGAACCGGTGGCCCTGCCAGGTCTCGACCAGGGTCACCGGCGCCGGCTTGCCGTTGTCCGGGGTGTCCCGCTCCACCGCGCGCCGCCCGTGCGAGCACTGCACGACGGCGCCGGTCAGGTCGAGCGTGCGGCCGTTGGTGAACTCGGCGTCCTTGGCGTAGACGCGGGTGCGGCCGGCGGCCACGTCGTGCTCGAGGATGCGGTTGTTCGGGATGTCGCTCCAGCGGACTCTGCCCTGCGGGCTCGGGCCGGGCAGCCAGACGGGGCCCTCGGCCCAGACGCTGCCGGTGTACAGGCGGCGCAACTGGGCGCCGGGCTCGGTGAAGAGTTCGACCATAGCCCCAGCCTGGCAGACGACGTCGCCACCGTGGAGTGCGTGAGCAGTCTTCAGTTCGGCCGTGGCCACGGCGCTCCCTCAGCGGCCCTGTGAGAAGCGCCGTCTGGGCGCGGACCTGTGTAGTGCGACTCCGGCCGGAGCCGTAGCGGGGCCTGGGAGTACTCATCCGCAATGTGCGCGATCCACCCCGCTGTCCGTGCGGTCGCAAAGAGGACCTGCCCCGCGTCTGCGGACATGTCCGCGCCGATGGCCATCACAGCGAGCGCAAGGTCGAGGTTCGCGGGACGTCCGGTGCGCGGTGCGATCACCGCACCGACCTGTTGCGCCGCATTGATCGCGAGCTCGTACCGCGGCATCGCCGCCATCGCGTCGAAGAGGAAGGCAGCGCGGGGATCGGTGCGTCGGTACAGCACATGGCCGAAGCCCGGCACGCCGCTGCCCCCCGCCACGTGCTCAGCGACTGCCCGCTCAGGGCGCGTCGGCCCGAGCACGTCGCGCAGCATCTGCACGGCAGCGATCGATGCTGATCCGTGCAAGGCAGCGTCGAAGGCGGCGAGCGCCGAGGCGACGGCGGCATACGGGTGGGCGCGGGCGGTGGCGGCCACCCGCGCAGCGAGGGTCGCGGTGGCGAGATCATGGTCCAGGCACAGCACAAGTGCAGCAGCGATGAGATCGAGGTCCGCGGCCGTGGCCGGTTGTGCGGTCAGCTTCGGCCAGAGCCGGTGCGCCAAGGGCGCCGTGAGCGGTGCGGGCTTGCCGAGATCCGGTAAGGCGTCGACGACGATCGCGACGATCTGCCGCCCCGCGGTTCTCGCACCCTCCGGGTTGAGTTCCGTCCGGAACGGGTCGTGCGTTCCGGCGATCGTGACGGCGATCTGCATCCGGTCGATCGAGCGGGCGGACGGTCCGAGCAGGTCTCCTGCCTGGCTCGCGCGTGCCACGACCACCGGCTCCACCCCGGGTGCTGGTGGGCCGTTGCTCACCCCTGCGGTCCAGAGAAACTCGATCGCTTCTTCGACCGTGCAGGTCCGAGCCAGGTCGGTAGCTCGGACACCACGGAAGTACAGCTCATCATCTTCGATCAACGTCAGCGGCGAACCCAGCACCATCAGCGGCCGGCCCTGCGTCCTATTTGCTGATGATGCAGGCGCAACGACCCGGCCGGATCGCCGTGCAGCGGCGAGCTCCTCCACCTCGAGGGCGTCGAAAGTCGAGCCGCCGGTCTCGCATCGAGTGCTCCTGATTCGCCCACGCGAGACGTAGGCATACAACGTCGCAGGTTTCACACCCAGCCGAGCGGCCGCCTGAGCCGTGGTCAGGCGAGGCAGTGGTTCACTCACATGCACCCCTCGCGAACATTGATCGGATCAACGTTGATTATGCCGCTATCAATGCCGGTGCTGTCCTGGGGCAACGCCGTCACCAGCGAACGAGGAGAACACCATGACCGCGCCGTCCCGCATGAACAACACTCCGATCACCGTGCCCCGCGGACTCACCAACGTTGTGGTGACCGACACCGCGCTCGGCGACGTACGTGGGCACGAAGGCTTTTACCACTACCGCCAGTACTCGGCCACGGACTTGGCCGCATCCCGATCCGTGGAGGACGTCTGGAAGCTGCTGCTCGACGGGTCGCTACCCGATCGCCGAGAGAGTGCCGCATTCGCCGCCGAAGTCGCCGCCCAGATGCCGCTCTCCGCCGATATGCTCGCGGCACTACCCACTACCGCTGCGACCAGTAGCGGCTCCGATCCACTCTCCGGGCTCCGGGTGGCGCTCTCGCTCGAAGGTGACCGGCGTGGGCTGCGTCCGCTCTACGACCTGACACTGCAGGAACGTCGCGCCGATCTGATCGCGCTCGCCGCGAAAGTGCCCACGATCATCGCGGCACTCGCCCGGATACACGCCGGCAAGACGCCGGTGAGCCCGCACCCCGACCTGGGCTATGTGGCCAACTTCCTCTACATGATCCAAGGCACTCAGGCGCCGGAGGAGCACGTCGAGGCACTCTCCGCCTACCTGGTCGCCGCGATCGACCACGGGTTCAATGCCTCGACGTTCACCGCCCGAGTGATCGCCTCGACCGGCGCTGACGGCGCCGCGTGCCTGGTAGGCGCCCTTGGAGCGCTCTCCGGGCCACTGCACGGTGGCGCCCCGAGCCGCGCACTCGACAGCCTCGACCTGATCGGCACACCCGAGAACATCGACGCCTGGGTGAGGACCCAGCTGGAGTCCGGTGCCCGGATCATGGGCTTCGGGCACCCGGTGTACCGCACCGAGGACCCGAGATCAGCGCTCCTGAAGAAAGTCGCCCAGCGATTCGGCGGGCCACGGGTCGAGTTTGCCGTCGCGGTCGAGGAGCGCGTGCCGGTGCTGCTCGACCAGCACAAGCCGGGCCGTGCCCTGCACACGAACCTGGAGTGGTACGCCGCGGTAGTCATGGAGATCGTCGGGATCGGGCGCGCCCTGTTCACACCGACGTTCGCGGCCGCCCGGGTGCTCGGCTGGACCGCGAACATCCTGGAGCAGAGTGCGGATGCGAAGATCATCAGGCCTTCGGCCCGCTATGTCGGGCCACCAGCCCCACAGCCAGTGCCCGATCACTAGTCGCCAATCGGCGCACCGGGATGTCAGCGGTGCGCCGTAGCATGGCCGACGTGCTGCACATCCACCGCTCCGAGCGCACCGACGCCCTGGTCGCGCCGCTCGCAGAGGTGCTCGCCGAGGCGCCGGAGGATCCGTTCACCCCAGACGTGGTGGCCGTTCCCACCCGCGGAATCGAGCGGTGGCTCGCCCAACGCCTCTCCCACCATCTGGGAGTTTCCGACGGCGCAGGTTCCGCGGGCGTGTGCGCGAACGTGGACTTCCGCTCCCCCGGGCGCTTGGTGCAGGCGGTGCTCGGGGCTGCGACCGGCATCGACCCGGACGAGGACCCGTGGCGTTCGGCGCGCCTGGTGTGGCCGGTGCTGGAGACGATCGACGCCTGCCTGGGCGAGGACTGGGCCGCCCCGCTGGCCCGGTATGTGGGTGAGGCCGCTGACGGCCCCGCCGGTCTCGATTCGGTCGACACCGTGCGGCGGTCCCGACGCGTGGCGCTCGCGCAGCGGATCGCCAGATCGTTCTCCGCGTACGCCCATCAGCGTCCCGATCTGGTGACGGCGTGGCTGGACGGCACCGACACTGATGGCCACGGTCTCCCGGTGCCGGACGATTTGACCTGGCAGCCGGCCCTATGGCGCCGGGTGCGCGAGCACATCGGCTCCGCGAGCCCGGCCGAGACCCTGACCGCGGCACTGGGCGCGCTCGAGGCGGACCCGGGAACGACGGACCTCCCCGACCGGGTGTCGGTCTTCGGCCCCACCCGCCTGCCGGAGGACCAGCTCCGCGTGCTGCGCGGTCTGGCCGTGCACCGCGACGTGCACCTGTGGCTGCCGCACCCCTCCCCGGTGGTGTGGGACGCCGTCGCCGGCATGCCTCCTCCCGGGATCCGCCGAGCCGAGCAGGAGCCGGCGGCCCGGCATCCGTTGCTGGTCTCGATGGGCACCGACGCGACCGAGCTGCAGCACCGGGTGATGCAGGGGCCGGCCACGACGAGCCACCACCCAGTACCGGAACCGCTGGCCACCCTGCTGGGCCGGTTGCAGCGCTCGATTCGCCTGGACCAACCGGAACCGGGCACCCAGCCGGTCGCCGAGGACGACCGCAGCGTGCAGGTGCACGCCTGTCACGGCCGGGCCCGGCAGGTGGAGGTGCTGCGCGAGGTGCTCACCGGGCTGTTCGCCGCCGACCCCAGCCTGGAGCCCCGGGACGTGGTGGTGATGTGCCCGGACGTGGACGCCTTCGCCCCGCTGATCACCGCGACCTTCGGCGCCACGGCCGACGGCACCACCGAGGTGCACCCGGGGCAACAGCTTCGGGTCAGCCTCGCCGACCGGGGCGCACGCAGCACGAACCCGGTACTCACGGTGGTGGACACCCTGCTGCGCCTCGCCGACAGCCGCGTGAGTGCACCGGAGGTCCTGGATCTGGCGGCCTCGACCCCGGTCCGGCGCAGGTTCCGGCTCAGTGAGGACGATCTGAACCGGTGGCGCACGTGGGCCGTCGAGGTGGGGGTGCGCTGGGGCGAGGACGGTGCGCGCCGGGCCCGGTACGGGATCGACCCCTCGGTCCGGCAGGGCACCTGGGACGCCGCACTGGACCGCGTGCTGCTCGGGGTGGCGATGGCCGAGGAGGAATCCCGCTACGTGGGTGCAGCGCTGCCGGTGGACGACGTCGGCTCCACCGATGTGGACGTCGCCGGCCGGTTCGCCGAGCTGATCGATCGGCTGACCCGTCTGCTGGCACGGCTGGACGGTGCGCACCCGCTGCACCACTGGTTGGACACGCTCGAGGATGCGGTGACGCTGCTGACCGAGCCGGAGGAACCGTGGCAGACGATCCATGCCCGCCGAGTGCTCGCCGGGGTGCGCGAGTCAGGCGCCGTGCAGAATTCGGACACCCACGAGGAGTCAGGATTGCTGCTGGCGGATGTGCGTGCCCTGCTCGCCGACCGGCTGGCGGGCCGACCCACCCGCTCCGGGTTCCGCACGGGCGCGCTGACGGTGTGCTCGCTGGAGCCGATGCGCGCGGTGCCGCACCGGGTGGTGTGCCTGCTCGGGATGGACGACGGCGCCTTCCCGCGATCCCCCACCCGAGCGGGGATGACTTGCTCGCGCGCGACCCTTGCCTGGGCGAGCGGGACCTGCGCAGCGAGGACCGGCAGATCTTCCTGGACGCGATCACCGCCGCCGGCGAGCATCTGGTGGTGGTGCACACCGGCGCCGACGAGCGCAGCGGTGCACCCCGGCCACCCGCAGTGCCGGTGGCCGAGCTGGTGGATGCGCTGGACCGGATCGCCACCGCACCAGGCGGCGAACCGGTGCGCGATCAGGTGGTGACCCACCACCCGCTGCAGACGGTGGACGAGCGCGCCTTCACCCCGGGGGCCTTGGGTGCACCGGGGCCGTTCAGCTTTGATGTGGCGGCGTTCCGCGGTGCCCGCGCCGGCCGAGATGAGCGGGTGGCCCCAGGCGTACTGGTCACCGAGCCGCTGCCGATTCCCGACGGCGGAGCGTCCGTGGGTGGTGCTGCTCCCGCTGGCAACGGGGGTGCGGTGGGCACCAGCACAGCCGAGCGACCGGTGCTCGACCTGGACGAGCTGGTGGAGCTGCTCGAGCACCCTGCCAAGTGGTTCGTCCGACGCCGGCTGGGTGTGCAGCTGCTGCGCGACGAGGACGAGGTGGACGAGCGCCTGCCCTTGAGCGTGGGACCGCTGGACTCCTGGGCAGCGGGCGATCGCATCCTCACCGCGGTACTGGCCGGGGCTGAACCCCGGCAAGCGTTCCAGGCGGAGTGGCGCCGCGGGCAGATGCCACCACGGCAGCTGGGGAACGCCGCGCTGCTGGAGGTGATGGAACGGATCCGCCCGATCCATGCGATGGCCACCGAGGCGGCGCGCATGGGCAGCGCGACCGGGAGGGACGTGCTGGCCGAGGTCGGCTCCGTGCTGGTGGCCGGGACCGTGCCCGGGGTACACAGCGACCGGGTGGTGCGTGCGGAGTACTCCAAGCTCGGGGCCAAGCACCGGCTGCGGGCGTGGGTGCAACTGCTGGCCCTCGCCACGACCGAACCGGACCGCGCCTGGCACACCGTGACGATCGGTCGGGGGGAGAGCAACCGGTACGGGGAGGACAGCCCGACGGCGGCCGCGAGCCGCCTACGGCCGCCGGAGGATCCGGCTGCCGCACTCGCCGATCTGGTGGCGCTGCACATCGAGGCATCGCGTATGCCGCTGCCGATCCCTCCGAAGATCGCCGAACGCTACGCCACCGCGCGTTCCAAGGGTGCCGGGCCGGACTCGGCGCTGGCGCAGGTGCGCCGGGGGTGGCGCTACGACTACCAGGCCGACGACCCCTTCCATCTCCTGTGCTTCGGGGACGGGGCGAGCCTGGAGTCCGTGGCCGGGACGCCGTCGGAACAGGACCGCGAGCGGTACCCGGAGGAGACCACCCGACTGGGCGCCCTGGCCCGCCGCGTGTGGGACCCCCTGCTCGCCAGTGAGGAGCGGATCACCTCATGAACCAGACGCAGCCCACCGGTCAGGTCCGCGGCGCTATGGCGCCAGGGCCCGCGACCTTCGATGTGCACGGACCGCTCCCGGAGGGCACCACCGTCCTGGAGGCCAGCGCCGGCACCGGGAAGACGTTCACCATCGCCGCACTGACCGCCCGGTACGTGGCCGAAGGTGTGGCCGAACTGCGGGACCTGATGCTGGTGACCTTCGGCCGGGCCGCCACCTCCGAGCTGCGTGACCGGGTGCGCGAGCGCCTGGTGAGCACCGAACGGGCGCTGCGCTCGGCCGACCCGGCCGCCAGCGAGGACCCGCTCGTAGCGCAACTCGCCGATGTGGATGCCGACGAGCTGGACCGGCGGCGGGCCCGCCTGGCGCGAGCACTCTCCCAGCTGGACGCAGCCACGATCACCACCACGCACGGGTTCTGCCAGCAGATGCTCACCGCGCTGGGGATCGCGGCCGATGTGGATCCGGCGGCCACGTTCGTCGCGGACGTGGCCGACCTGGTGCAGGAGGTCACCGACGACCTGTACATCCAGGAGTTCTCCAACGAGAAGAAGCCGCGCCTGAACCCGGACGAGCTCTACGCACTGGGGCGGGCCGCCGTCAGCGATCATGGCGCCGAGCTGGAACCGAAGGGTGAGGACAACTCGGATCTGGGGACCCTCCGGTACCGGCTCGCAGTAGCCGTGCGGGCCGAGACCGAGCGGCGCAAGCGAGTCGGTCACCTGATGGACTACGACGACCTTCTCGTGCTGCTGCGCGACGCGCTACGGGACCCGGTGCACGGCCCGGCGGCGGCCCAACGAGTGCGGGACCGCTACCGCGTGGTGATGGTGGACGAGTTCCAGGACACCGACCCGGTGCAGTGGGAGATCCTGCGCACCGCCTTCCACCGCCATCGCACCCTGGTGCTGATCGGCGACCCGAAGCAGGCGATCTACGCCTTCCGCGGCGCCGACGTGCTCGCCTACCTGGACGCGAAGCACGATGCCGTCGCCACCGCCACGCTGGGCACGAACTGGCGCAGCGACGCTCCGCTGCTCGAGGCGTTGCACACCGTGCTCGGCGGGGCCGCGCTGGGCCACGACCAGATCACCGTGGGACCGGTCGAGGCTGCCCATCGGGAGCACCGGTTCGACGGTGGACCGGCGCTGCGGTTGCGGCAGGTCACCCGCGAGGCCCTGGGAGTGCGCCCGGGCAAGGACCCCTACGTCGGTGATGCGCGCTCCTTCATCGCCGCCGACACGGCCGCCGACATCGTCTCCCGCCTCGGCAGCACCCAGGTCCAGGAGGACGGACACTGGCGGGCGCTGCAACCGGGTGACGTGGCCGTGCTGACCCGCACGAACGCGCAGGCCGAGCAGGTGCGAGCCGAGCTCAGCGCCCGTGGGGTCCCCGCGGTGGTCTCCGGGCTGTCGAGCGTGTTCGCCACCCCCGCCGCCCGGGAATGGCTCACCCTGCTGGACGCGCTCGAACAACCGGGCTCGCACGGGCGAGCCTCGGCACTGGCCCTCACCCCGTTCATCGGGTGGGATGCCCGCAGGTTGGCGACGGCGGATGACACCGACCGGGACCGGCTCGCCGAGACGGTGCGCACCTGGGCACGTCTGCTCACCACCCGCGGAGTGGCCGCCCTGCACGAGGCGGTCACCCGAGGCGGTGTGGCGGAACGTCTGATGGCGACCACGACCGGGGAGCGACGGCTGACCGACCTGCGGCACGTGGGCGAGGTGCTGCACACGGTCGCGGTCACCGAGGGGCTCGGTGCGGCGGCATTGACGGGGTGGTTGCGTCGTCGGATCCGGGAGGCGACCCGGGACTTCGAGGAGGAGCGCAGCCGGCGGCTGGAGACCGATGCGGCCGCCGTGCAGGTGGTGACGGTGCACGCCAGCAAGGGCCTGGAGTTCGGCGTGGTGTATGTGCCGTTCGGGTGGGACCGGTTCGAGTCGGCCACTCCCTCGATCCTCGGCTTCCACGCCGACGACGGGCGCCGCATCCTGCACGTGGGCGGGCCCGGTTCGCAGCTGTACCGGGAGGCGCGCGAGCGGTACCAGCGAGAGGACCGGGGCGAGGATCTGCGGTTGCTGTACGTGGCGCTCACCCGTGCCCGGCACCAGGTGGTCGCGCACTGGGTCCCCTCCCGCAACACAGCGAAGGGTCCGCTCACCCGCGTGTTGCTCGGCGGGCGCGACCTCGGTGGTGCCCCGGCGGTGGCGGCGGAACCAGGAGCGATGCGGGACGATACGGTCACCGACGCGTTCGAGACGATCGCCGGGCGCTCGGGAGGAACGATCGCGGCCGAGGTGGCGCCGATGGAACCGAGCAGAGCGCGGTGGGAGCAGCCCGTGCGGGAGCAGCCGGAGTTGAGCGTGGCCCACCTGGATCGGCTGCCGGACGTGAGCTGGCGGCGAGCGTCCTACACGGCACTGACCGCGGCGGCGCACCAGGCGCACGCGGCACCGGCTGGTGACGCGGCTCGCGGCGAGACCGGGGTGCTCAGTGAGCCGGAGGATGCGGGCGTGCTGGACGAACCGGGCAGCGCAGACGGTGACGCTGGGGAGGACAGCGTCCTGGCGGGAGTGTCAGCGGCACCGGATGCTCCGGGGCTCGACCTGCCCTCCCCGATGGCGAACCAGCCAGCCGGGGCAGCGTTCGGCACCCTGGTGCACGAGGTGCTCGAGTACGCCGACACGGCGGCGGCCGATCTGGACGCCGAACTGCTGGCGCGGTGCCGGGCGGCGTCGTCGGCGCGAGTGGACGGGCTAGACGTGGATTCGCTGGCGAGCGGGCTGGGGACGGTGATGCGCACCCCACTGGGTCCGCTCGCAGGCGGGCGCACCCTGGCGGAGTTCGACCCGCGGACCGGCTCGCCGAGCTGGAGTTCGAGCTCCCGCTCGCCGGCGGAGATCAGCGGCAGGACGGTCAGGGTGACGGGAGCGCTGCGCGGCAGGCGGCCACACTGCACGACATCGCTGACGTGCTCGAGGCCCACGTCGAACCGGGCGACATGTTCGCGCCGTATCCGTCGATGCTGCGCACCCTCGCCGCCGAACCGCAGGGCCCCGCGGAGCTGCGGGGGTATCTCACCGGCTCGATCGACGCGGTGCTGCGGGGCACGGAGGCAGCGGTACGAGCCGTCCTGCGAGTTTCCTCGTCTGCGACTACAAGTCGAACCGCCTCGGCGCGCTCGGCGCCGACCTGACCGTGCACGACTACCGGCCGGACGCCGTCGTGAGTGCCATGCTGCAGGCGCACTATCCGCTGCAGTTGCTGCTGTACCTGGTGGGGCTGCACCGGTACCTGCGATGGCGGCTGCGCGGATATAACCCCGACGTGCACCTGGGCGGAGGGTTGTACCTCTTCGTACGTGGCATGGCGGGACCGGACACACCGGTGGGACCGGACGGGTCGCCCCACGGCGTGCTCGCGTGGCGGCCACCGGCGGGTCTGGTGGCGGCGCTGTCGGAGGTGCTCGACGGTGTCGGCCCGCAAGAGAGGGGTACACCATGAGCGCGATCACGACCACCGACGCCATGGCGAGTGTCGATGGAGACGTACGCACCGCCGTCGGGGCTCCCCCGCTGCTGGCACAGTTCAACGCGGCCGGCCTGGTGACGGCGACCGATGTGCAGGTGGCGACCCGGCTGGGCCGGCTGACCGGGGAGAGCGACGAGCGGGTGCTGCTCGCGGCGGCGCTGACGGTGCGGGCGCTGCGCGGAGGGTCGGTGTGCCTGCACCTGGGTGAGGAGTCGGAGCTGGCGGCGCTGCGCATCCCCGACGACGCCGGTCAGGGTGAGGACGCGGCGGCGGAGCCGCCCCCATGGCCCGAGCACGCCGCATGGGTGGCAGCCGTGCAGGCCAGCCCGATGGTCGCCGTCGGAGTGGATGGGCACGATGCGGCGGGAGGGTCGCACCCGGACGTGCGCCCGGCACGCTGGGTGAACGGCCGGCTGTACCTGGACCGGTTCTGGCGGGACGAGCTGACCGTGCGGCGGTTGATCGACGCCCGGCTGATCGCTCCGGACCTGGAGGTAACGGGGGACTTCGCGCCGGCGGTGCAGCGCTTGTTCCCGGATGCGGGCGACGACCGGCAGCGACTGGCGGCCGCGCACGCGCTGCGGCGGCGATTGACGGTGCTCACCGGTGGCCCGGGAACCGGGAAGACGACGACGGTGGCGCGGCTGCTGGCCGTCCTGCAGGACGTGGCCGGTCCGGCGCGGGTGGCGCTCGCAGCCCCGACAGGAAAGGCAGCGGCCCGGTTGCAAGAGGCAGCCGCCCAGGTGGTGGGGGCGTTGCCGGACGCCGATCGGGAGCGTGTGGGGCTGCCGGAGGCGACCACGGTGCACCGGCTGCTCGGGTACAAGCCGGGGAGCACCACCCGGTTCCGGCATGACGGGAGCCATCATCTGCCACATGATGTGGTGGTCGTGGACGAGACGTCGATGGTGCCGTTGTCGTTGATGGCGCGGCTGCTGGAGGCGTTGCGCCCGGACGCGCGGCTGGTGCTGGTCGGCGATCCGGATCAGCTGGCGTCGGTGGAAGCGGGTGCGGTGCTCGGTGACCTGGTGGCGCGGCCGCCGGTCGCGGCGGCACCCTCCGGGTTGGGCCTGGGCACCGAGGGAACCAGCGCGCTGGCGGGTGGAGTGGCTGGCGGCCCGACGGTGGCCGCGGACCTGGGCAACGGGGTGGTGCGGTTGACGACCGTGCACCGGCAGAAAGAGGGCTCGGAGATCCTCCCGCTAGCGGCCGCGATCCGCGCCGGTAATGCCGAGCAGGTGCTGGAGCTGCTGCGAGCGGGCCGGCACGGAGTGGAGCTGGTGGCAGCCGACGTCGAGCAGCTGGATGAGGCGGCGGTGGTCGGTGTGCGCGCGGACGCCGTGGCGGCGGGCGAGAAGCTGGTGGCACAAGCTGTGGCCGGGGATGCGGCCGGGGCACTCGAGGCACTGAACGCGCATCGGTTGATGCTCGCGCACCGGCGGGGTCCGGCCGGAGTGGCCCGGTGGGCGGCGCAGGTGGAGGCGTGGGTCCAGGAGGGTACTGCTGCGGTGGGTGGACATCGCGCCGGACACCCGTGGGCGGTGGGCCGACCGATCCTGGTGACCAGCAACGACAAGGACGTCGGTCTGTACAACGGCGACACGGGAGTATTGATCGCCGACGGTGAGAGCGTGGTAGCCGCGTTCGGGGACCCGGACCGGCCGATGCTGGTGCGCACGCACCGGCTGCCTCCCGTGGAGACGGTGCATGCCATGACGGTGCACCGGGCGCAGGGCAGTCAGTTCGGGCGGGTGTCGCTGATCCTGCCGCCGGCGACGTCACCGTTGCTGACGCGCGAGCTGCTGTACACGGCGGTGACGCGGGCGCAGGAGTTCGTGCGGGTGGTCGGCACCGAGGAGGCCGTGCGGGCCGCGGTGGCGCACCCGGTGCGGCGGGCGAGCGGGCTGCGGGAACCGTTGGGCTGATCGGGTGAGAACAGCCCGACCTACACACGATGATGGCATCGTTCCTGAATTGATATCACTGGAGGTCGTCATGCCTGCCATCACCGTTCGCAAACTCTCTGACGAAACCCACCGCGCGTTGAAGGCACGTGCCGCTCGCCATGGGCGCAGCACGGAGGCCGAGGTTCGGAGCATTCCCGAAGAGGCGACCCATCCGACAGAGCACGAGAAGGTGGGCAGCGCTTCGAGGACGAGACCGTGCCACTCTTCGAAGGGCGAATACTCCCCTTCGACGAAGCCTCAGGCGCACAGTTCGCCACGCTGCGGTCCCACGGACGCTCCCGCGGGCGTGCCCTGAGCACCATGGACGGTCTCATCGCCGCAATTTGCCGCGCCGGAGGCTTCGATCTCGCGACCCGGAATGTCAAGGATTTCACGCACACGCAGGTCCGGCTCATCAATCCGTGGAAGCACGGTTCCTAGCCAAACCTCATGTGCGTACCTGCGTGCAGGGTCTCACGCCGCACCTGCAAACCGGACGCGAACGATTGGCCCCGCATGGGAGGGGCGCGTCAGCCCTCACGCGTGCTGCGCGACGAGCTTCCACAACTGCGTGTACGCCTCCGTCACCTGGTGCCGCGGCGCGAATGCGGCCACCGGGGCGCGTTCGGCCCCCATGCGTTCCACCACCACGCTGGCGGGCACGACGACGTCGACGATCTCGGAGTGCTCGGCGGGCAGGTCCTCGACGGCGCGACGATGGGTGAGCTTGCGACGGTCCACCATGGAGAGGAAGGCCAGGATCGGGGCGGGCTTCGCGGAATCCGCGACGATGTCGCGCACCTGCTCCAGCGAACGGAGCGACAGTGCGGCCGGGGGCACAGGCGTGACGATGACATCTGCCGAGCGCACCGCGTTCTCCGCCACCAACGAGGCACCGGGCGGACAGTCCAGGATGACGGTGTCATAGGTACCGGAGGCGTCCTTGAGGACCTTCTGCAGTCGGCGCCGCGAGCCCTTCGCCGCATCAAGCATCAGCTCAAGCTCCCGGTAGGAGTCATCGGCGGGGACGACGTCGATCCGGTGACTGCCGTCAGCGCGGGGAAACGCGGACTTACGGGCCACGTCGGAGATCGAGTTGCTCCCCTTGAGCAGCTTGGCGACCCCGCCCTTGAGCTTGGGCTTCACACCTGCAAGGTAGGTGCTCGCCCCCTGAGCATCCAGGTCCCACAACAGCACCGCGCCGGACTTGCTTGCTTCCGAGGCCAAGTTGACCGCTGCCGACGTCTTCCCCGCCCCACCCTTGGTGGAGTACACCGCAATGACCTTCATACGGGCACCCTACGAGGGCACCCCGGCCTTGTCACTGCTGGGGCAGACCGAATCCGGGATGTCGCGCGCCATACACCGAGAATGGTCAGGCCGTGGCCCGGTCCCGTCGCAGCTGAGCCGGTTGCCTCCCGGTGAGCCGACGGAATCGAGTCGAGAAGTACTGGCTCGAGGCGAAACCGCACAACTGCGCGATGTCCGAGACCAGCAGGTCCGTGGTGGTGAGCAGCTGCTTCGCGTGCTCGATCCGCACGAGGTTCAGGTACTCCTGCGGGGTCAGATTCGTCATCTGCTTGCAATAGTGGACGAATCGGGTGCGGCCGAGACCGCATTCCGCGGCCATCTGGTCCACCGACCAGCACTCTTGAAGCCGCTCCCGCAGCCGCTCGAGGAAGAGGTGCACCGTCCGCTCGGTCGAGGACAGGTACGGGTCGAGGACGGGCTCGTGGTGCTCCAGGAGATCACGCAGCTCGATGAAGATCTCCACCACGCTGGTCGCGATCCGTGCCATCGGCTGGCTGACCTCGCCCCGGAGCGTGCGCTCGAGCGTGTCAACCGCGGTCAGGAGGCCCCTGCTGGCACGCCACACGGGTCGTTCGTTGAGACTCAGCAGGTCGGTGAGTCGGGCTATGTCGTCAGCGGGGATCGGGAGCCAGGTGGGCCACACCCACTCCTGGTTCGGTCGGCGCACGTCGACATCGAGGATGAACCAGGTCAGTCGGGACGAGGACACATGCGGGCGGCCGACCCGGTGTAGTTGCCACGGGCGAGTAACCGTCACGTGGCCGGCACTGAGATCGAAGTCCTCTCCCTCGCAGGAGAACGGGATGGCACCCGCCGAGACGCAGGTGAACTCGATGCCCTCGTTGCGGTGCCAGTCCAGACCCCACGTCTGGTCCCTGGTGATCTCCCAGGTACCGACGTTCTTCAGTTGCGGAAGCACGTCCGACGCGATCGGCTCACCCGGGTAGGTACCCCGGCCGAACGCCCAGAGGTCGATCTCGCCGCTGGCGCCCGCCTCCCTCAGCGGGGCGCAGGTGTCTGCCACGAAGGTTCCTGTGGGCGCCTCGAACGTCGCCGGGTTGGCACCGCCGTTGCGACCCATTGCCATGGCGTCGTTCTGTGTGGGCATACGGCCTCCTCCTCGAGCCCTTCCTGACGTCGAACCTAGGCGGAGGCCATGCTCTGCGGCAACGATATCGATGTTCACGATTCATCACTGGTCGAAGTCGAACGACATCGAGAAGTTCTGAGTCCTAGCCTCATCGTCAGTAGTTACGGGCAACACGGCCCGACTCAATGAGGAGGAGACCCATACGTGGCTATCAAAATCGGTTGCTTCGCCCTCGTCGACCCGTTTTCAACTCTCGACCACCAGCTCGACCGGATCCGGGACTGGGGCTTCACCTACGCCGACGTGACCGACACGTCGGACGGTGCCGTCCTGGGGAACCACTTCGGGTTCAGTGCGGTCGCGAGTCTCGACTCCAACCCGTTCGACCTGAAGAGGCTGTTCGAGGACCGCGGGCTGCAGATCACCTCGTACTGCGCGCACTCCGACCTGCTGGACGCCGCCGCCCCGTGGCGGTACGGCACGGCAGAGATCATCAAGGCTGTCCGGTCCGCCGCCACGATCGGCGTGCCCCATGTCATCACCACCGAGGGTGAGCCGGTCACACCGTTCGGGAAGAACCTCGATCAGAAAGAAGCCGTCTTCACGATCGCGGAGAAGTTGCACGAGCCGTTACGGGTGGCTGAGGACCACGGCGTGACCATCCTGCTCGAACCACACGGTCCGATCACCGGCACTATCGACGGCACATCGGCCCTGCTCGAGCGGATCGACTCCCCCGCCCTCGCGCTCAACCTCGACACCGGGAATATCTGGCTGGCCGGCACCGATCCGGTCGAGTATGTGCGTACGTTCGGCGAGAAGATCCAGCATGTCCACTGGAAGGACCTCGGCAGCGAGTGGGAGGAACGCCGGGGCACGATCTATGGCTGCGGCATGTCCCCGATCGCGCTCGGTTCCGGTGTGATCGACATCGAGGGCGCGTTCCGGGCTCTGGAAGGGGCCGGGTTCGACGGTCATACCACGCTTGAGATCGGTGGCGACGAAGCCGTGCTCGATTCAGCAACATACCTTAGTCGCCTCGGCGCAGAACGCTGACCATCAATTGCTCAGCACGGTACTAAACAGAGAGGTTGTGACGGTGGGACGACTCATCATATTCTCGGGAACCGTCGGCTTTCGGCACACGTGCATTGACGCCACCGTGCGCGCTATCGGCGACATGGCGAAGGAGAACGCGATTCCGTTTGTCGCGACTGACGATTCGACGATCTTCACGGAGCAGAACTTGAACGATGCTCTTGCCGTGGTGTGGGCGCACACCTCCGGCACAGGTCTGCTCGACGCGACACAGCGGAGCGCCTATGAAGGCTACACAGCACGCGGAGGAGGGTTTGCAGGCATACACGCTGCCTCCGACTGTGAGCGTGACTGGGCACTTTTTGACGAGCTTGTCGGTGCACGCTTCCGCAGCCATCCGACGAAGCGCCAGTTACAGACCGCGACGGTGACTGTGGAACGACCCGACGACCCATCGGTCAGCATGTTGCCTGCACAATGGCGCTGGACCGATGAGTGGTACGCGTTCGATCGCAATCCCCGAGCTGACGTGGAGGTACTCCTTACCGTCGATGAAGGGACCTACGACCCTGAGGACTCGAGCATGGGCGCTGACCACCCGATTGCCTGGCGATCGAAGGTCGGTGCCGCACGAACGTGGTACACCTCCCTCGGACACGAGCCAACGACGTACGAAAACTCGATGATCCGGAGCCACCTCTGGGCTGGAATCTCGTCCGTGATCGCCGATGACCACCAGTTGCAGGAGCGATGATGACCTATCGAGCAGCCATCGTCGGAGCGGGCGCTCCCGTTGCGAAGACCAACCAGAACCTCGAGGGCTTCTCAATCGGCCAGGCGCACGCCAACGCCTATGCAGTTCATCCCGACACCACCCTCACGGCCGTCGCGGACATTCAGATTCAGAACGCGGAGGCCCTCGCTGCCCAGAACCAGAATGCAACCGCATACGGTTCCTTGGGCGACCTCCTAGCACATGAGCAGATCGACGTTTTGAGCATATGCACGTGGCCGACACTTCACCACCAAATGGTGTTGCAGGCGATCGGGTCAGGTGTGCAGACCATACTTTGCGAAAAGCCCATGGCCGTCAGCTTGAACGAGATTGACGAGATGGTCCGCGCCGCTTCAGACGCAGGGGTACGACTCTTCGTCAATCATCAGCGCCGCTTCGAACAGCCATACCGCGGTGCCAAGCAACTCATCGACGATGGCCACCTCGGCACCATCTTACGCATCGAAGGTTTCGTCGGAGGCGGCTGGGACCTCATGTCCTGGGGCAGCCACTGGGTCGACATGGCCTGCCACCTGCTCAACGACCCGCCTGCATCATGGCTGTTCGCTGCCGCGCAGCAGTCCGGAAAGACGCGCTACGGCCACCTCGTCGAAGACGAGATGCTCCTTCAAATCGGCTTTCCCAACGACGCGCTCGTTCTCATCCGATCAAGCTCACATCTGTCAGGCGCCGGCCTCATTGTCACCGGGACTGATGGTGTCATGCGGTTAGCACCAAACAGCGCCAACCTGGTCTTGCGAGACGGCGACGAGAACGACCTCGTACGCACGTACCTGATTCAGCAAGACAAGGCGAACACGAGCAGCTACAACTACACAGATGCCTTTATTGACTCGGTGCACGAGATTCTCCACGCCACCAGAGCAGAAGTGCCAAGCGTGATCGACGCCGACCGCGGACATGCCACCACCGAACTTCTACTTGGCGCCTACCAGTCTGCCAACACCCGATCCCTCCTCACGTTGCCCCTCATCGACCGCACGACAACTCTCCGAGTTCCCTCGGCATGACCGACTCGCGACGAAGCGAGCAGAAAGGGTCACCACGATGAATGCCAATATCCCAACTCCCAGGATCACGAGACGCTCTGCACTCGGAATCACCGCGGCAGCGGCGATCGCTCCACTACTCGCCTCCTGCGCTGGCTCGAGTGAACCTGAGCAGGCGACGTCAGGACCGGTCTCTGTCCCAGTGTGGAGCAACGCAGCCGAGTTCACAGAGTTCTTCGCCCAACGTGCGGCTGCCCTCAACGACAGTCCGTACGAGTACGAGATCACTGAGCTACAGTCCTCCGCCGACGACATCACCACCAAGGCATTGACCGCATACTCAGCCAGTGGCGCACTTCCCGGTCTTCTTGGGATCGAAATCAAGAGCTTTCCCAGGTTCATGACAAACCACATCGCCGCCGAAACCCTGGTCGACCTGACCGAAGCTATGGGCGCACCCCGTGACGAGTTCTTCGAAGCGAGGGTTGCGCCGTACACAGACGATGGCAAGGTTTACGCGATGGAGTCTCAGTTTCCGCTGGTCACCCTGTACAAGCGCACAGACCTATGGGAACAGTATTCGATACCAGAACCAGAAACCTGGACAGACTACATACGGATTGGAGGGGAGATATCCGAGCGGCACGGAATAAGTCTGGGCGTCATCGGCAACGCCGATATCACCTGGTTCGAAATCCTGCTGCTGCAACGTGGCGGCGGTATGTTCGATTCTGATGGAAACCTGACCATCGACAGCGCGGAGGCGGTCGAGGCGCTCCAACTTCTGGTGGATGGCGCAGAAAACGGCACGTTCATGGTCGTGAGCGACTTCTACGGCGGACCAGGAACATCACTTCTCAAACAAGACCGAGTTGCAGCCTACTTCATGCCCGACTGGTTCAATACTTTCATCCTCCAGGCAAACGCTCCAGAACAGGCCGGAAAGTGGGAGATCGCCCCATTGCCGCGTTTCGAGGCGGGCGGATTTAGCACGAGCACGTCGGGTGGCACGGGATTCGCTGTATCAAAAGACTCTCCGGTGCGCGACGCTGCCCTACTGTTACTACAGGACGCCTACGGAACTCTGGACGGACAGGTCGACCGTTTTAGAACGACCGGATACCTGCCGACAATGAAATCAGCCTGGGACGTTCCCGAAGTTATCGACAAGACCGATGACTTCCTGGGCGGACAGCGTGTCATGGATATTTACAGCACTATCGCAGTCGACGCTCCGGATATGTTCCAGAGCCCCAACTCATCTATTGTCATTGACGAACTTGAGACCGCGATCCAGAGCGCCCTCACCGGTCGGGAGACAGCTGCTCAAGCCATCCAGGGGGCGGCAGCTCGCGCCGAGAGCCAGATGGCCTCCTGACCAATGAGTGCCGTCGAAGCGGGCAAAGCAGTCGATGTACATGAACGCCGCAGAAGGAGAAAGTGGACAAGAACGCGATTGGCGCCCTACGTCTTCATTGCGCCCTTCTACCTTGTTTTCGCTGCATTCATCGCTGGCCCAGGTCTGTTCGCCGTTCATTTGAGCTTGCATTCATGGGCGGGAATCGGGACACCTAGTTGGGTCGGCCTTGAGAACTACGCCACCCTTCTCCGCAGCGACGACTTCCGTGCAGCGGCGGCAAACACAGGATGGTATGTTGCTGGAGCCTTGCTGTTGGTCATACCGATCGCACTCGTGCTGGCAGCTCTTCTTAATAGTAGAGGCGTTCGATGGAGAGGATTCTTTCGGACCTCATTCTTCTTGCCCGTAGTACTTTCTCCGGTCATCGTCGCCTTACTGTTCAATATACTGTTCGATACTCAGACCGGCTTGGTAAACTCCATACTAAGCGCAGTCTTGGGGTTGCCACCTGTCGGCTGGCTGGATGCTCCTGTGCTGGCTCGATTGACCATCATAATTATATTGATCTGGCGGTATTCCGGCTACTTGATGATCTTTTTTCTCGCCGGGCTACAGAACATTCCCCGTGAGCTGTATGAAGCGAGTTCGATAGACGGCGCTTCCCCTGTTCGTCAGTTCTTCAGTGTCACAATTCCGATGCTGCGTCCGGTGACAGCGTTCGTTGTCGTGATCGTGCTGACGGGAACCGCCCAGATATTTGAGGAGCCGTATATCCTCACTGATGGGGGCCCGGGCAATGCCTCCATCAGCCTCACCATGTTTATCTACCGCGCCGCGTTCGTACGACAGCAGTTCGGTCTCGCTGCGGCCGCAGGTGTGCTGCTGTTCATCACGGTATTCGCGGCATCGCGGGTGATCGCTTCAGCGTTCGGAGTAGGAAGGGAGTCGAAGTGACTTTCGCAAAGATGTCCGAAGCGAAGCGAGCCAATAGCGGATCAAGTGTACGCCGTAGGCCGCCGGCCCTAACCCACATCGCACTGGGCTTCTGGCTGGTCGTCTCGTTCGTCCCACTCCTCTGGGCACTCTCCGGCTCATTCAAGCCACTAGAGGATATCTTCATTACGCCTCCGCAGATCGTTCCTTCCAACCCGACGGTTGAGAATTACTCCGAGCTGCTCACGCGTGCACCATTCGCAAGATGGTTCATAACGAGCGCGCTTGTCGCTTCATCTACGGCGGCCGTTTCGACATTCCTTGCCGCACTGGCAGGGTTCGGATTCGCCAAGTACCGATTCCCTGGCGAAAGAGTACTGTTCAACATTGTGTTGTCTGCACTCATGGTTCCATTTGCCATCATCTTGGTCCCCTTGTTCGTAGAGATCACGCGACTTGGGCTGGCCAATAGCTATTTCACCTATGCGATTCCGTTCTTGCTGCCAGCTTTTGGTGTATTCATGATGCGCCAGTTCATCCTGGGAGTGCCATCGGAAGTGATCGAGTCCGCGCGTGTTGATGGCGCAAGAGAGTTCCGTATTTTTATCACCGTGGTTCTGCCACTTATTCGCCCTGCCATCGGCGCCCTTTTCGTTTGGTTCTTCCTAGCCGTGTACAACGACTTCCTGTGGCCGGCAACATTCGTGTCCGATTCATCTATGTACACCCTTCCGCTAGGTTTAAACTCACTGCGTACGGCATTCTCCACGGAGTATGGCCTTGTGCTCGCAGGGACTATGCTTGCGGCTCTCCCTACGATCCTGATCTTCATTTCCCTACGTCGACAACTCATTGACGGACTGGCGGCTGGGGCAGTGAAGGGTTGATGGAGGAGGAATAGGGGGGGTGATGAAAAGACTGGTCGAGTGTGGCATCACCGCCATCGCTCCGAACGCCCAGTTCTGTTGCGGACCTGACTAACGTAGACACACGGGCCAGGATGGCTCGCGTGTACTCCATCATCGACGCATCCCGATCACAGATCGGAAGTTGCGGATCGCAGTCCCCTCCGGTGAAACAGCGTCTGCCCGAGCGCCCCGCTGGTCTCTCGATACACCAGCTCGACGGCACCCTCTCTTTGCCGGGCCGCGGCCACCGCGGTACCCGGGACACCGAGATGTACCCGGGTGAGTTTCTGTACTGCGGCCAATATTCTCGTCGTACGTCGCCAGTCTCGATTGCTTGGACGTCGTGTCGATCTCTTCGTGAAGAGAGAGCTGGGCGCAGGAACGAGTGGCTGGTTTCGGCTCGCTGAGCCGGAGCCAGGTGCAGAGGTTGAACAATCAGGCTTGGGACGGACGTCCCCGGGTCGGGAAGCCCACTTTGTATCGCGTGCGTTCCAACTGCGTGCCCAGCAAGCTGCTGGAAGTCGTCGAACGAGTTGCGCGGCCCGGGCGCGTAGCGCGCCTGCCACTGCGGTCGCGGAAGTGAACGTTGCCTGAATCCCCGGCGACGGTTCCCACCACCTCCACGCCAGTGTCGGCGGCGCGTCGTACGGTGTCAGCTAGAGCCAGAGACAGGAGACTCTTGTGACCCAGATCGTCGCCCATCGCGGCAACTCCTCCGTCGCCCCGGAGAACACCCTGCCCGCGTTCGCTGCTGCCGCGTTCGGTGGAGCCCACTTCATCGAGATCGACGTGCAGGTGGGCGGGGACGGATCGGCTGTGGTGATCCACGACGCCGCCGTGGACCGCACCACCGACGGCGCCGGCATCGTCGCCGAGATGCGCGCCACCGACGTGAAGCACCTGGATGCCGGCTCCTGGTTCGATCCCGGCTTCGCCGGCACGGCTCTGCCGTTGTTCGCCGATGTGGTGGACCTGCTGGGGCGGTTCCCGGAGGTCGGGCTGCTGCTGGAGCTGAAGGGGGCCTGGCGACCCGAACCGACGCAGGCACTGCTCGCACAGCTCGCGTCGGCAGGTGTCACCGAACGGGTGATCGCGCAGTCCTTCGAGGTGGAGATGCTACGCACCCTGGCCACTCTGGCTCCGGAACTTCCGCGAGCGCTGCTGGTGCAGGAAGTCACCGACGAGGCGCTCGCGACGTGTGCAGAACTGGACGCCGTGGCATGCAACCCGACCTCGGCGAGTGTGATCGCCAGGCCAGACGCCGTTGACCGGGTGCACGGGGCCGGGCAGCAGATCTTCACCTGGACCTCGAACGACTCGGCCGAGTGGGCTCCGCTGGTGGCTGCGGGGGTGGACGGCATCATCACCGACCGGCCGGACCGGCTGGCCGGGTGGCTCGCAGCCCAGTAGCCGCCACCTGACCGAACGAATCGAGCCAGTCGACCACACCTGGTCGATCACGAATCGAGAAGCACTCAACGGACTGGCCCCTCTAGCGTGGACGCACACGCACAGATCAACGAGGGGAGCACCGTCATGGGAACCGGGTCTACCGGCAGGAAGAGCACGGCCGCCACAGGTTTCTCGGATCAGGAACGCGCCGCGATGAAGGAGCGGTCCGCCGAACTGAAGGCGCAAGCGCGCCGCGGCCGATCTGCGGAGAAGGCCGCCGCCGACGAGGCGGATGTGCTGGCGAAGATCGCTTCGATGCCGGAGTCGGACCGCGTGCTGGCCGAACGGGTGCACGCCGTCGTCACGACGGCAGCCCCGGACCTGGCGCCCAAGCTCTATTACGGGCAGCCCGGGTACGCCCGCAAGGGGAAGATGCTCTGCTTTTTCCGCAGTGGTCAGATGGACAAGGAGCGCTACTCCACCTTCGGGTTCAGCGTGGGAGCGAACCTCGACGACGACTCGGGCATGTGGCCGACGTCGTATGCACTGACCGAGCCGACCGAGGCAGCCTGGGAGCAATTGGCGAGCCTGGTCGAGCAGGCAGCCCTGCGCGAGGTACCACCAGGCTGACGCAACGTCCGGTTCACCACCCCGCCGAGCGCAACCTGGTGCGGCGCGCCCGACCGGAAACGCCGCACAACGTTGCGTTCGGCGGTGGGGAAAGCTGGCAGCGGGTCACACGCCGGCCTCGGCGAGCGCCACCGCCGTGCTGAGCGCCGCCACCGCCGACTCGTAGCCGACGTCCTGCCGTGACCCAGGAAGCCCGGCCCGATCGCGGGCCTGCTCCTCGGTGCTGCAGGTGAGCACCCCGAACCCGACCGGCACCCCGGTGGAGGTGGCCACCTCGGTGAGCCCCGTCGTCACCCCCTGGCACACGTACTCGAAGTGCGCGGTGGTGCCCTGCAGCACCATCCCGAGCGCCACCACAGCGTCATACCCGCCGCGCGCGAGCCGACCCGCGGCCACCGGCAGCTCGAAGCTGCCCGGCACGCGGATCACCGTCGGCTCAGTGATCCCGGCATCACCAAAGGCACGCAGCGTCCCGTCGAGCAGTCCGGTGGTGATCTCCTCGTGCCAGCAGGCAGCCACGACGGCGGCACGCAGGTGCGGCACGTGCGGCACCTCGATCCCGGGTCCGGTGTGCGGGGCGGGGGTGGTTTCGCTGGTCATACGGGGGTCCTCTCGTGGGTGGTCGGTGCGGTCAGGGTGTGGGGCTCGTCCGGCAGCCAGGGCAGCACGTGCCCCATCCGGGTGGCCTTGGTGCGCAGGTAGGCCAGGTTGTCGACTCCCACCGGAGCGGGCGCCGACACGTGGCCACGCACCGCGACCCCACCCATCGCGAGCGCCGCCGACTTGGCCGGATTGTTCGACTTCAGACGCACCTCGCGTGCACCGAGGTCGAGCAGGATCGCTGCGGCGGCCGCGTAGTCACGAGCATCGGCGGGCAACCCTTGGTCGAGGTTCGCCTCCACCGTGTCGCGACCCTGTTCCTGCAACTGGTAGGCGCGGATTTTCGCCGTCAGCCCGGTGCCGCGGCCTTCGTGACCGCGCAGGTACACGACCACCCCGCGCCCTTCAGCGGCAATGGCCGTGAGGGCGTCGTCCAACTGTGGTCCACAGTCGCAGCGCAACGAGCCGAACGCCTCCCCGGTCAAGCACTCCGAATGCACCCGTACCAGCACGTCGTCCTCGCCGGAGAAATGGCCGGAGCCGTTCAGACCCAGGCACAGTGCCACGTGCTCGGTACCGGTCCCCTGATCCAGATACGTGATCGCCCGGAACGTTCCAGCAGCGATCGGGAGCGTCGCCTCCGCCTGGCGTCGGACCGTGGCGGGCGGGATGGGCGTTCGCAGATCCGTCGCGTCTTCCACGACCGGCGGCCAGCCGATCGGCTCCCCGTCGGAGGACGCCAGACCTTGCCGGTACGCAACCAGCTCGGCCACGGTCACCAGCGCCATCCCGTTCTCTGCGGCGAAGGCGCGCAACTCCTCGCCCCGGCAAGGGACGCCGTCGGGCGTGAGCATCTCGCAGATCACGGCGGCCGGGCGACGGCCGGCGAGCCGGGTGAGGTCTACCCCGGCCTCGGTGTGCCCGATCCGGCCGAGCACCCCGTCGGGGTGTGCCACCAGCGGGAACACGTGCCCGGGCCGGGCCAGCTGCTCCGGAGCGGTGGCCGGGTCCGCGAGCAGCCGCAGTGTGTGGGCCCGGTCGGCGGCACTGATCCCGGTGCTGATGCCCTCGGTGGCGTCCACGCTCACGGTGAAGGCGGTGCCGTGGGCCTCCGTGTTGCGGGCGACCATCGGCGGCAGGTCCAGCCGGCCAGCGTCCTCGGCGGTGATCGGGGCGCAGATCAGGCCGCGCCCGTAGGTGGCCATGAAGGCCACGGTCTCGGGGGTGATCGCGTCCGCGGCGGCCACCAGGTCGCCCTCGTTCTCCCGGTCGGCGTCGTCCACGACGATCACGGTGCGACCAGCCGCGATCTCGGCAATGGCACGCTCGACGTCACGCACGGGCCACCTCCTGCACGGCGAGCAGGCGTTCGACCTGCTTGGCGAGCAGATCCACCTCGAGGTTGACCCGGTCCGGTGGGGTGCGCTGCCCGAGGGTGGTGGCTTCGAGCGTGGCGGGGATCAGGCCGATGGTGACGAAACAGCCGCCCGCGTCGTCGGCGTTGTCGTGCAGCTCGGCGACGGTCAGGCTCACCCCGTCCACGGCGATCGATCCCTGCGGCACCACGTACCGGGCGAGCTGGGCGGGCAGTGCCACGGTCAGCTGGTCGGCGAGGTCGCCGGCGGTCCGCCCGACCACGGTGCCAACGGCGTCGACGTGACCGGCCACGACGTGCCCGCCGAACCGGCCCCCGGCCGAGAGAGCGGGCTCCAGGTTCACCCGGTCCCCCCCGCTGCGCCCGCCGAGCGTGGTGCGGCCGAGGGTGGGCGGCATCAGGTCCGCGGTGAAGGTGCGCATGACGGCGTCGCTCGCCTCGGCGAGCGAGGTCACCGTCACGCAGACACCGTCGACGGCGATGGAGTCACCGACGGCGACGTCGTGCGGCAGGCGTCCGGTAACGACGAGCCGGGCGCCGCCGGGGGTGGGTTCGAGGCTCTCGACGGTGCCGAGGTCGGTGATGATTCCGGTGAACATGGGACTTACTCCTGGAGGGATTCGGGGAGTGGGAGGGGGCGGGCGGTGAGACGGATGTCGGGGCCGAGGGTGGTCACGTCGACCGTCTCCAGGCGGTGGGCGGCGTCGATCGTGCGGACTCCGGCGTCGGCGAGCGCGGGGGGTCCGGCGCCGAGCAGGGCCGGAGCGAGGTAGGCGACCACCCGGTCCACGAGGCCGGCGGCGAGGAACGCTCCGGCCAGGCGCGGGCCACCTTCCAGCAGCACGGACCGGAGTCCGCGTTCGTGCAGGGTGGCAAGCACTGCCGGCAGATCCAGGTACCGATGGCTGGCGTCGCCCGGGTCGGTCGGCCCCGTCTCGTTGCCCTGGCCGGGCGAGGTTGTGGTCGGTTTCGAGACCGATTCCGGCCACAACGTTGCCCGTCCGGAGGTGGGGACGCGGACGACCTCGACATGACCGGCGACGTCGGGCAGCGGAGCTTCGGGCCCGAGCACGAGCAGAGTGGGCGCCGCATCATCAAGCATGCGGGCACCACCTGCCGTACGGCCGGACGGGTCGAGCACCACCCGCAGCGGCTGCCGCCCGTCCGACGGCGCAGGTCGCACGGTCAGGTGCGGATCGTCGGTGCGTTGGGTCCCCGCCCCGACGAGCACCGCGTCGACACTGTCCCGAAGCCGGTGCACGTCCGCGCGCGCCTGCTCGCCGGTGATCCAGCGGCTGGTGCCGTCGGCGGCAGCGGACCGGCCGTCCAGGGTGGCGGCGAACTTCCAGGTGACGTGCGGGCGGGAGGTGCGCACCGCCGTCAGCCAGGCCTCGTTGGTGGCGGCCGCCTCGGTGGCGAGCTCGTCCGGCACGAGCGGGCTGCCCGGGCCGTGCACCTCGGTGCCCGTGGCGCGCAACTGGTCCGCTCCCCCGCCGTGCAGCGGATCCCCGACGGCGTAGATCACCCGGGAGATGCCGGCGGTCAGCAGCGCCTGGGTACAGGGGCCGGTGCGCCCGGTGTGCGGGCAGGGTTCGAGGGTGACGACGGCGGTGCACCCGGTGAGGAAGTCCGGTGGGGCGTCGTCGCCGGGGCCGAAGACCCGGTGCCGGGCATCGGCGATCGCGACGACCTCCGCGTGCTCACCGCCGGGCCGGGCGTGCCATCCCTCGCCGACCGTGTGCCCCTCGACGTCGAGGATCACGCACCCGACCGCGGGGTTCGGACTGACCCGGCCGAGTCCGCGGGCGCTCAGGTCGATGGCGCAGCGAAGTGCAGCGACCACGTGATCATGGTCACCGGGCCACGCATGGTGCGCTCCGCCGTCGGGATATGCCACCGGTACCTCCTGCGCTCAGGCGCAGCCCGGGGCCGGCGACGGCGGACCGCCACCGGGTGCACAAACCCACCACGGGCGAGGACCGCCGCGCGCGCACTACCTCCCATCCGGACTTTCACCGTCGGTCCAGGAGTTTCACCTGATCAACCGGCCGCTGGCTGCGGCCGGGTCGCGGACTATAACCGCCGGTTCGGAATTACACCGACCCCGGAGTGCGCGAACTTCAGTTCGACCCCACCAGTGTGGCACATGCACGCTCGCGGCCCACGCACCGGCCTGGGCTGCTCACCCACCGGACCCGGACACCCCGACTGCCGAGCGCAACCCTGTGCGGCGTTTCGATGCTCGGACGCCGCACAGGGTTGCGTTCGGCACGGGCGCCCGGCGCGCGTCCTACTCCTCGGGCAGGTGCTCGCCGATCAGCGCCAGGCACTGCATCGTGGCCAGGGATCCCTGCGCTGCGTCGTTGGTCCACAGCGTGGGGGCGTCGTCCACCGGGGCGAGCACGTACGGCGGCTCCTCCCGGGCCGAGACGAACTCCCCGCGCATCCGCTCCCCGCCGACGAAGAACGCCTGCCACGCCCGCTCGGCGAGGTCGGCCCGGCCGAGCCGGTGCGCCGCATAGGCGAGCACCCGCGAGTGCGGCTGCTCGAAGGGTGCGCCCCCGTGCTCGGCGCCGAGCTCGGCCACCTGCTCCTCCGGGGTGCCGAGGTAGAGCCGGCAGTACTGCAGCCATGCGTCGGCGAACCCGGGCGCGTCCTGCTCGTCCACCAGGTCCACGAGCTCGCTGCAGATCTCGACCAGCCCGAACATGATCGACAGGTGCGAGGCGCCCACCCGGTCCCGGGAGGTGTCGAAGCGCCCGGTGTCCAGGTCGTAGAGCGCCTCACCGGTGAAGAAGCCGCGCGGGAGGGCGCCGATGTCGGTCATCGTGCCGAGCAGCCGGTCCCGGGATCGGGTGTTCCCGGTGATCTCCCAGTCGGCGAGCCAGGTGGCCGCGAGGGAGCTCCAGTCCGTGCCCAGCCCCACCCCGAGGGCGCTGCGTTGCGGGGTGTAGGTGGCGGCGTCCGGGCGTACCTTCCGCACCGGGTCCAGCCCGAGGAAGGTCTGGTCGGAGTCCCGCAGCTCGAGCATCAGGTCGCGGGTGTGCTCGTCGGCGGTGAGGAAGTAATGGTGCCGCCGGTAGGCCGGGGTGGAGATCCGCAGCTGCTTGGCGCTGCACCCCCAGTGCTGCACGTTGTGCCGGGTGCCCAGCCCCTTCCACTGCCCCGCGTGGTAGACGTCCACGTCCCCGGTGTGCCGGGTGAGCCGTTCGGCGAGGCGGAACACGTCGGCCCGCCCGGTGCGCAGGAACGCCGTCCACAGCCACAGGTCCGGGGAGAGCTCGGAGTTGTCCCAGGCGTACCCGCCGACGTCGTAACGCCAGGTGTGCCGGTCGGCGTCGTAGGAATGCATCAGGTCGCCGTAGTTCCAGAACCCGTACCAGGACCGTTGGTCGATCTGCCCGACGTAGAAGTCCAGCAGGGCATCGAGCCGGTCCTCCAAGCGAGCCCGGGCGGGGGTGCTGCGGTCGGGGAGGTCCCAGTCGCCGAGCACCCCGGCAGCGTGCAGCGCCTCCGGGGTGGGTGCCAGCCGGGGTGGTTCGACCGTGTGCGCCACGTCCACTGCCAGCTGCTCCACGCTCGGGGTGGCCGGGTAGGCGACCACGTCGAGCTCGTGGGTGCGGGCGATGCCGTGCGCGTCGCCGAAGCCCGGTTCGTAGTCCTCGTAGGTGATGTCGAGGGCATCGAGCTGGTCGGCGTAGGTGTCCTGCCCGAGGCCGTCGTGGTAGAACCGCAGGTCCATCGGGTCGGCGTCCGGCGACCACAGCCACATGGTGAGCGAGCCTGTCTCGGTCGCGGCACCGGCGATGTCGATCCCGGTGGGGTGGGACTGCCAGAACCCGGTGAGCCCGAGCCCGAGGCCACCGCCGGTGTCCCCGAGGTAGCCGAACCCGCCGGACCGGGTGCCTTCGGCCACACCGATCCAGGGGTGGTCGGGGGTGGTGCGCTTGCGGATCGTGTACCCGTTGGCGTTGTGCTGGCGCAGGCTCCAGCCATCCCAGGTGGGGATCCATTGCGCGAGCCGCGCCACGTCCTGGTCCCAGGTGTCCGCTGACGGCGTCGGCTCGCCCGCCATCTGGGCGTTCCGTACCGCTTCGCCGGGGTCGCGGCGCAGGCCGGTCAGGCCGCGGACGGCCTCGCGCAACAGACCGCCGTCGGCACCGGCGAGGCGCACGTGCCGGTCGTGCGGCTGTGCACGTAGCGGTACGTCGAACCGGACGCCGAGTGAGCTGAGGAAGTCCGCGTTCGCGTCGCCGTCCCAGACGAAGGAGTGCACCAGCCGCAGGTGGGTCGCCCCGGCGGCGGCCACCAGCCGGACGGTGAAGGGCAGCCAGGCGCGGCCGGAGCCGGTGTGGTGCCGTCCCTCGATGCGCACCACCGCACGGACCGGGCCGGCCTGCTCCACGGTGACCGAGTCGACCTGCCCCACGCCGTGCTCCCGGCCGGGGTGGTTCGGCTCGGGCTGGTCCTGCACGCTGGAGACCAGGACACCGCCCCGGGCGACCTCCTGGCCGGCGATGGCCAACGATTCGACCAGAACTCCGCCCCGGGCGGGGATACGGACGGTGAGGGCACCGGTGTCGATCGTGACGCCGTCGGGGTCCTCGGCCACCGCGACCGTGGCGGCGGCCTCGCTCCCGGCATTCTCCCCTGCCGACTTCGTGGCTTCGGCGCCACTTCGTGGGTCCGCGCCCACGACATCGCGCCGAACCGACGAAGTCACGGTGGCTGGCGGGGTGGCCGCCGTAGCCGACGACGGCACAACGAGCCGGTACCCGGCGCTGGGCTCGGTCTGCGCCCCGAGACCGATGCCCGCCCACTTCACCGACCCGTCCGGCCAGGTCGCCAACGGCCAGAGCTGGGCCTGCACCGGGGCGCCGGTCTCGTCGACCAGCGCCAGGTCCTCGGGCGAGGTCACCACGCCCCGCGGAACCGGGGCGCCGAGGGTCGCTCCGGCCGGCAACTGCTGGGGCGGGGCGTCGTCGATCCACCGGATCGGTACGTCCACCTCGCTGCGGTGTTCGTCACGGTCACGGTCGGTCATAGTCGCCTCGGCGGTCATCGACGCTCCAAACAGGGTGAGCGGGCACTCGATGGTCACCGAGTGCTCGACTTCTCGGCTATATCTCAGCGAGTGAGCGAAATCGGCCGCACTCGCGTCAGGGTGGTGGGTGGGTAGGGGCAGGGGCAGGTGGGTCGGTCAGAGGGGGCGGACCTCGAGGTTGCGGTAGCGGGCCACCAGCGGGGACATCTGCCGGAAGCCGATCCGGCCGCCCGCCAGGGGCGGGCCGCAGGCGCCGTCATCGGTCCAGGTGAACAGGTCCAGGTCGTCGATGGCGAAGGTCACCTCCGGTCCCTGCTTGGTCACCCGGATCCGATACCAACCGTCCGCGTCCTCCGGGCCGGGCAGCGGGTCGGCGCCCTGGGCCACCAGGTGGAAGCCGGGGCTCTTGCGCAGGTTGCAGGTGCGGAACCGTTTCTCTCCTGCCCACTTCCGGCGCAGGTAGGAGATGTGCAGCGTGGCGATGTCCCCGGAGTGGTACTGCGGGTAGAAGCCGGTGCGTTCTCCCAGTGCCGGGTCGAACAGGTCCTCACCAGCCGCGCCGGTGGCGGCGAAGAAGATCATCGCCAGCCCGCCCCCGTGCAGCGGCCTGAAGTCCCAGGAGATCTCCAGGTCCGGTCCGAACACCTCGGGGCACCAGTAGGTGAAGTGCGCGTGATCGCCGCGGCCGTCGGCCACCAGCGCCGCCTCGTCGGCGGTGCTGAACAGCTCCAGCCCGTCGGCGGTGCACCGGGTACCGACCGGCCCCTCGGCCACCCAGCCCTCCAGATCCGCGGGCTGGTGAGGGCATTCGTGTAGGTCACGGCTGCATCACCCACCGACCCAGCGGCTCGTGGTGGTCGTCCTGACCGCGGATCGCCCGCAGGTTCTGCGCCACGAACGAGGCCACCGCCCGCGCTCCGGCGAGCCCGAAGTGCGTGGTGTCACGCGCCTCCTCCGGGCTGTGGTCCGGCTTACCGTGCGGGAACAGCACCGGCCCAGCCTCCTCGGCCAGCCACTCGTACAGCCACCGAGTGAACGCGGTCAGCTCGATCACCGGCACGTCCAGCCGGTGCCCGAGCCGGCGCACCGCCCGGGGATAGGACCCGTGGGACACCCGCAACGCACCCGCGTCGTCACGCAGCAGCCGTTCCACGCTGGTGGTCAGCACCGGGATGCCGCCCCGGTCGCGCACCTCGGTCACGAACCGCTCGAGATTCTCGGTGTACCGGCCGTCGGCCGCCAGCTCCTCGAGCTTCTGATCGTTGTGCCCGAACCCGAGCACGACGACGTCCCCCGCCTCGATCGCATCGATGGTCGCCTGCCAGCGGCCTTCCGCTACGAACGAATCCGTGGTCGCGCCACCGATGGCCCGGTTCGCCACCAGTTCGTCAGTGAACTCGTCGAAGACGCCACCCCATCCGATCACCCCGGACCCGTCGAGCGGTCCCGGCGCCACGGTGGAGTCGCCTGCCAGATGGATGGTCATCAGCCCTTCACACTCCCGATCAACATGCCCTTGGCGAAGTGCTTCTGCAGGAACGGGTAGGCCAGCAGCACCGGGATGGTCGCCACGATCACCACGGCGAACTTGATCCCCTGCGCCGGTGGCGGCACGTCGGTCATCAGATCGTCCGGGGAGAGTGACGCCGAGGCGGTCACCTGCCGCAGGATCATCTGCAGGGTCCACTTGCTCTGGTCGCTCAGGTACAGCAGCGGTGACATGTAGTCGTTCCAGATGCCCACCGCGTAGAACAGCGCGAACGTGGCCAGCACTGGTTTCGACAGCGGCATCACCACGCTGCGCAGCACCCGCAGCTCGTTCGCGCCGTCGATCCGAGCGGACTCCTCCAGGTCCTTGGGCAGCTCCTGGAAGAAGTTCTTGATGATGATCAGGCTGAACGGGTTGATCGCCATCGGCAGAATCAGCGCCCAGTAGGTGTCCAGCAGACCGAGCTCCTTGACGATCAGGAAGGTCGGGATCATCCCGGCGCTGAACACCATCGTGAACACCACCAGCGCCATGATGGTGCGCCGCCCCGGCAGGTCCACCTTGGCCAACGGGTAGGCCATCAGGGCGGTGAGCACCAGCTGGATCATCGTGCCGACGAGGGTGACCACCACGGTCGTGACGAAGGCTCGCACGAACACGCTGGAGCTCAGGATCGACTGGTAGGCCGCCGTCGTGACCTCGCTGGGCCAGAGGAAGAACGGGCGGGTGGTGATCTCCAGCTCCGTGGCCAGGGAGGCGGCGAAGACATACAGGAACGGCAGGATCGCCAGGGCACCGACAGCCGTGAGCACCACGATGTTGACGACGTCGAAGACCTTGCCGGCCGGGGTGTTGAAGCGATACTTGACCCGGTTGGGTGCGCGCAGTGAAGTCATCAGAAGATCCCTGCCTGGTTGAACCGCTTGGCCAGCCAGTTCGTGCCGAAGATGAGGATGAGGCCCACGATCGCCTTCGCCAGCCCCACGGCAGTGGAGTAGGAGTAGGCGCCCTGCTGGATACCGGTGAAGTAGACGTAGGTGTCGAACACGTCGGCCACGGACCGGTTCAGCGCGTTCGACATCAGGTAGATCTGCTCGAACCCGGTATTCAGGATCTGCCCGGTCTGCAGGATCAGCAGCACGATGATCGTGCTCATGATCGAGGGGATGGTGATGAACCGCACCCGTTGCCACCGGCCGGCGCCGTCGATGATCGCTGCTTCGTACTGCTCCTGATCCACCCCGGCGAGCGCAGCGAGGAAGATGATCGTTCCCCAGCCGGTGTTCTTCCAGACCTCCTGCATCAGGATCAGCGGCCGGAACCAGCCCGGATCGGCGAGGAAGTTGGTCTCGGTCCCGAGGAGGTCGTTGAGCAACGTCCACATCGGGCCGTTCCCGACGGCGAACAGCAGCCCCGTCAGGGAGACCACCACGGTCCAGGACAAGAAGTGCGGAATGTAGACCAGGGTCTGCACCGTGCGCTTCAGGATGTTCAGGCGCAGCTCGTTGAGCAGCAGCGCCATCACGATCGTCAGCGGGAACGCGATGAACAGGCTCAGCCCGGCGATGATCAGGGTGTTGGCCAGCAACCGCGGGAAGTCGGGGTTGGAGAAGAAGTCGGCGAAGTGATCCCAACCGACCCACTCGCTGCCCTCGATACCGAGGAACGGCACATAGTTGCGGAACGCGATCTGGGCGCCGTACATCGGCCAGAACCGGAAGATCAGGAAGTACGCGATGCCTGGCAGCATCAGGAAGATCAGCCACCGGTAGCGCAGCAGCGTCTGACCCGGGTTGCGCCGGTTGGGCGCGCGGGGTTCACGTCGCGGCGGCGCCGCCACGGTCTCGACGGTCGTCGTCATGTCCGCCTCCTCTCGAGGTCGTGGGGCGGGGCCCGCAGGTGCGCGAGCCCCGCCGGGGTGGGTCAGCCGAGCTCGTCGTAGAGCGCGTTGACCTCTTCGGTCACCGCGTCACCACCGCTGGAGCGCCACCGTTCGATGGCGGCATCCAGACCGGCGTCGTCGATCTGCCCGGCCAGGTACTGGATGCGGGCGTCACCGATGATGTTGTCCAGCTGGGTCCCGTTGGTGGTGTAGGTGTCCGAGACCAGGCCGGCGGCCGGGTTGAACACCGCGTTCTCCAGGTCCTCGGCCTGCAGCTCCAGGCGTCGCTCGTTGAACGCCACGTCCGAGTCGGTCTCGGGCAGTGGCGAGTAGGCGGTGTACTCGTTCACGTTCATCCCGAGCTGGGCCCAAGCTCCCGTGACCTGGTCGGTGAAGTCCTGGCGCTCCGGGTTGAACTGCGCGTAGCCGTCCACCACCTCGAAGTTGTCCCCCTCGATGCCGTTGTTCATCAGGATCTGTCCCTCGGTGCTGTTCAGTTCGTTCAACGCGGTGAGCACCTGGTCCAGCTGCTCCTCGGTCTGCACCGAGGACCTTGGGATGGCGAGGAAGCCGGCATAGCCCGTGGTGGGCAGGGCGAAGGTGCCGTTCGGCCCCTCGAGCTGGCCGACCATGGTGACCATCTCGTCCGGGTTCTCGCCGGCATCGGTGAACAAGCCCCGCAGCTGCCCGGCACGGGACTGCACGTCGAGAATGATCCCGCCCTCACCGTTGAGGAACGGTTCGTTCCAGGTGCCCGGGTCCATCGTGGCGTAGTCGGGATTGATGTAGCCGTTCTGCACCAGGTCGCGCTCGAACTCCACAGCCTCGCGCCACTCCGGGGTGGTGAAGGCCGGCACCAGCTCGCCACCCTCGTCGCGCCACACGTTGCCCGACCCGTACCAGACCTCGATGGTGTCGTACGGGCTACTGGTGCCGATACCTCCCGGCCACTGCGGGGCGATCATGCCGTAGGTGTCGTCCTCACCGTTTCCGTCGGGGTCGTCCTCGGTGAAGGCGCGGGCGATCTCGGCGAGGTCTTCGGTGGTTTCCGGCGCGTCCAGACCCACGTTCTCCAGCCAGTCGGCGCGCAGGATCACGCTGGAGCGGATCACGTCGCGGGCGCGGTAGATCCCGTAGACCGTGCCGTTCACGCTGGCGGCCTGCTGCACGTCCGGGTTCTCGGTGACCAGGTTCGGGTAGTCACCGGAGGCGAGGTGGTCGGTCAGGTCCCAGAAGCCGCCGGCCTCGGCGGTGGCCACGAAGCCCTGGTCCTTGCCGGTGATGACCATCACGTCGGGGATGTCGTCCCCGGCGAGCACCGTGTTCACCCGCTCTCCGTAGGAAGAGTTCGGCACCCACTGCACCTCCAGCGGCATCCCGGCCAGATCGCTGAGGCCGCTGCCGACCGGGTCGTCGCTCTCCGGCGGTACCTCGGCGAAGTAGGGGGCCATGATGGTCAGCGATTCCAGATCGCCGCCGTCACCACCGCCGCTGCCGCCGTCACTGCCACCGCTGCATGCGGTGAGCGCCAGCCCGCTGGCAGCCAGCATGGCCACGGGCGCGAGGAGTTGCTTCTTCATGGGTGTTCCTTTCGTGGGTGGCGTCGTTGTTCACTCGGAGGGTGAGTTCGCCAGGTGGTCGGAAGTCGCCTCCTCGCCGTGCAGGGCACGGTCGTTGGCGGCGAAGAAGGAGAGACACAGGGCAGTGCACAGGTAGAGCCAGGCGCCGAGGGCGATCACCGGGAGCAGCCCCGGGATCCAGGCGGTGACAGTGGCCGCCAAGGCGGTGGTGGCGGCGAGCAGCAACGGAGCCCCGGGAAACCTGACGGCGAACGCACCAGCCAGGCGCAGACAGTCACCGATGGGCAGGTCGTAGTGGGCGTCCATGGTGACGACCAGCACCTGGTGCACCACGGCGATCCCGGTGGCGACCGCGAGTGCCACCACCAGCACAGTGAAGCCCGGCCGGTCGTGGAAGACGAGCAGGTTGATCACGAGCAGCGCGATCACCACGTTCCCCGGGAGCTGGAGGAGCGTGGCCCGGCGCAGCTCACGGCGCCAGGTCGTGGCGAACAGCCGGATCCACGGGTGCACCTCACCACGGATCCGCCGGCGGCTGCAGGCGACCGCGGCGGCCAGGGCGGGCGCCCAGCCGAGCAGCACACCACCCGCCAGGGTGAGTACCAGGATGAGAGCGTTCACAAGCGCGACGAAGGCGACCGCGTCCGCCCATGCATGCAGGCGGGAGGTCGCGGTCCGGGCGTCCGCGGTCGACCGACGGGTGGTGGCAGCCACCGTTCCGCTGAGCACCATCTCGCCTCCGCATCTTCATTGATCTCGGTCAGGGCCTCGTGTCGACGCCTCGGAGCGGTTCGGAACCGACTCCGTCGACGGCAGGAAAGGGCTTTCCCCTGTTTGAATGGATTCACGATAGGGGGCGATCGCGCCGCCGTCAACCATGGGTGGGACTTTTTCGTGATCGGTCACCATTGGCGCCATGACTGACATCGGGGACAAGACCGTCATCGGCCACCCAGCGCTCAGGCAATCACCAATCGAATGAGCAGGCACCCAGGGCGCGCGTCACCACAAGCACGGTCCGCCGGTCACGACGGACCGCACCTCGCCGAGCGCCGGCCCGAGCCCCTCAGGGCAGGACGGGCGTCTCGATCAGGTCGGCGACCGCCGTCAGCGTGGAGCGCAGCTCCCGGGCCCGCTCGGCACCGAGCGAGCTCACCAGGGCGTCGGCGAGTCGGATCCGGACCGCTTCCACCTGCTCGAGCACCGCGTGACCGGCCATGGAGACATGCATCAGGGTGGGCTCGGCGGCCGGGTCGGCGGAGTGGGCGTGCCGGCCGATCAGGCCGCGCTCCTGCAGGCCCTCCACGGTCACCTCGGCAGCCTCGGGCACCTGGCCGGTGGCGTCGGCGATCGCGCGCGGGTGACTCGCTCCGCCGGCGACGGCGGCGAGCACCTGCACCTCCCCGGCGCGCAGACCGGTGACGGACTCGATCGCCCGGGCGAGCTGGCTGCCCGCTGCGCCGATCCTGCTGAGCTCATCGGCCAGCGAGAGAATCTCGGTCACCCCGGCCACCGGTGCGACGTCGCGCACCTTGACCGTGGCGAGTGCCGTGCTGGAGTTGAGGTCGCTGGAGGCGAAGCCTTCGTCGATCATGCTCACACCCCTCTCAACGCATCGGGCCGCCCGGGAGTTCCCCGGGCGGCCCGATCGGCGTGACTCGCGGTCAGGCCGGGGTGGACACCCGCTTGCTCTCGCTGTGATCGGCAGCGGGAGCCTCGCCCGTGTCATCGTCGTCGGCGAACAGACTCTCGGCGTTGCCGGAGCGGTACCGCTCCTCATCGAGGATGCCTTCACGCTTGGCCACGATCGTCGGCACGAGGGCCTGTCCGGCGACATTCACGGCCGTGCGCCCCATGTCCAGGATCGGGTCCACGGCGAGCAACAGGCCCACACCCTCCAGGGGCAGCCCCAGGGTGGACAGGGTCAGGGTGAGCATCACCAGCGCGCCGGTGAGTCCTGCCGTCGCGGCCGACCCCACCACGGAGACGAACGCGATGAGCAGGTAGTCGGTCACCGTGAGCTGGATCCCGTAGAACTGGGCCACGAAGATTGCCGCGATCGCCGGGTAGATGGCCGCGCAACCGTCCATCTTGGTGGTGGCGCCCAGCGGCACCGCGAACGAGGCGTACTCGCGCGGCACACCGAGGTTCCGCTCCGTCACGCGTTCGGTCACCGGGAGAGTTCCGATCGAGGAGCGGGAGACGAAACCGAGCTGGATCGCTGGCCATGCGCCGCGGAAGTAGGACAGCACCGGCAGCCCGTTGACACGCAACAGGATGGGGTACAGCGCGAACAGCACGATTGCCAGGCCCACATAGATGGCGACGGCGAAGGTCGCCAAGGGTGCGAACAGTTCCGTGCCGTAGGTGGCCACGGCGCGCCCGATGAGGCCGAGAGTGCCGAGCGGGGCGAGCCGGATGATCCACCAGAGGACCTTCTGGATCACCGCGAGAGCTGAGGCGTTGAAGCTGAGGAAGGCGTCCGCCTTCTGGCCCGAGCGCAGTGCGGCGATCCCCACCACAAGGGCGATCACCACGATCTGCAGCACACTGAAGTTGAGCGAGACCGAGTCTCCCCGCAATCCGACGTCCAGGCCCAGGAAGTTGCTCGGGATCAGGCCGGTGAGGAAGTCCACCCAGCTGCCCGTGCGGCCCGGCTCCTCGGCGAGGTCAGCACTGATCGAGGTGTTCTCCCCGGGCCGGGTGATCAGTCCCAGCGCCATACCGATCGCCACGGAGATCCCGGCGGTGATGGCGAACCAGAGCAGTGTCTGGCCTGCCAGCCGGGCAGCGTTGGAGACCTTGCGCAGGTTGGCGATGGAGGCGACGATCGCGAGGAACACCAGCGGCGGCACGATCGCACGCAACAGGGTCACGAACGATCCACCGATGGTGGCGAGGGTCTCGGTGAGCCAGTTCGGGTCCTCCTCAGCACCCACGGTGCCCATCTGCAGAGCGACCCAGCCGAGAAGTGCGCCGAGCACCAGACCGAGCACGATCTGGACGCTGAAGGACGGCAGCCGCAGACGGCGCCGGGTGGAGGTTTCAGGGGTTGTGCCGCTGGACACGTGTGCCTCTCTCGAAATCAATGGAAGTCATCGTGGGCTGTGCGTCTGGACGCACGCCGCGGACCATCGTCCAGCTCCGCCCACCCCCGCACGCGCGAACCCCCGATCCGTCCACATCATGGACGCATCGGGGGTTCGCGTGCCGAGACGTCAGAGCGTCGCCGCGGCGGGATCCCAGTCCTCGGCAAGCGAGTCAGGCACGGTCACCGTGCTGGTCACCTCGACGGCGGTCCCGGAGGCTGCCGCCTCGGAGATCGCGATCATGACGTCGAGCACGTGGAAGGCGATCTCGCCGGAGGCGCGTTCGGGCTCACCCGCACGGATCGCCCGAGCCAGTTCGAGCACCCCGGTACCACGGGTGGACGTGGCTCCGACGGCCTCGATATCGCTGGCCTCCTTTGTTCCCGGCGCCCAGTAGACGGTCGGGCCGTCGAACTTGTTCGGGTCCGGCACTTCGAACGCTCCGTCGGTGCCCGTCACTTCGAGCTTCGCCCGATTGATCGTCGACTCGAAGCTGAACACCGCTTGGGCACTGGCGCCCGAGGCGAACTCAATCAATGCGCTGTGGTGCGTGGGGACGTTCACCGGGAACTCCGTTCCTGCCTTCGGACCTGACCCGATCACGCGGGTCGTACGCGCCGTCGAGTGGGTCGCGCTCACGCGGGTGACGGGTCCGAGCATGTGGACCAGCGCCGTCAGGTGGTACGGGCCGATGTCGAAGAGCGGACCTGCGCCGACGTCGAAGAGGAACTCCGGGCTCGGGTGCCAGGACTCCGGGCCCGGGTTCTGCAGCAGCACCAGCGCGTTCAGTGGGGTGCCGATGCGCCCGGAACGAATCTCTCGGAACGTGGTCTGGAGACCGGCGCCGAGCACAGTGTCCGGGGCACACGCCACGCGCAGCCCCGCGGCAGCGGCGGAATCCAGCAGCGCCCGGGCGGACGCCCGGTCCAGCGCGAGCGGCTTCTCGCTCCACTGGTGCTTACCGGCAGCCACGATCTGCTGCCCCACCTCGGCGTGCACGGCCGGGATGGTGAGGTTGACGACGATCTCCACCTGGTCGACGGCGAGCAGATCGGCCACCGTGCCGTGGCCCGGCACCCCGAACTCTTCGGCCTGGGCGCGGGCGCGCTCTACGTCGAGGTCGGCGATGAACAGAATCTCCAGGTCGCTGAAGGAGGTGAGGTTCTTCAGGTACTGCGTGCTGATCACGCCGGCGCCGATGATGCCAACGCCCACCTTCCCGCTCATGCGCGCTCCTTCAGGTAGGCCAGGCTCGTGGCGATGCCCTCGAACACGTCGCCGGCGTAGTCGTCGAACTCCACCACGCGCACGGCGTCCGGGGCGGCGGCGAGGATGGCCTCGATCGGCACCTGGCCGGCACCGGCAGGCAACTGCGCCTTGTTGTCGCGAGTGAGCGGGCCGTCCTTGACGTGCAGGAATCCGACCTGGCTCCCGAGCCGCTCGAGCAGCGCGGGGGCCGACTGGCCACCAACCTCGGCCCAGTACGTGTCCACCTCGAGCACGATCCGCTCGTCGAGCGCGGCGGCGAGGATCTCCAGCGCCGGGGTGCCGTCGATCTCGGCGAGCTCCCACCAGTGGTTGTGGTACCCGACCGTCAGGCCCTGGTCAGCGGCCTGTCCGGCGAGCTCGTTCAGGCGCGCGGCAAGAGCTTCCACACCGGCCCGGTCACTCCACTTGTCGGCGTGGATCGCGGGGTCGATCACGGTGCTGATTCCGAGTGTCGTGGCGGCGTCGAAGATCGCCGCCGGGTCCTCGGCCTCGACGAGCTTGGCGTGCCCGGACGGGATCTGCAGGCCTGAGGCGTCCTTGGCGGCCTTGTAGTCGTCGACCCGGTCGGCAAAACCGAACGCCTCGGCATTGGTGTAACCGATGTCGGCGATGCGGCGCAACGTGGCGGTCATGTCCGCGTTCATGGCGTCGCGGACGGAGTACAGCTGGACGGAGATCGGTGCTCCGGTCATGTCAGGGGGCTCCTCGATGAGACGGCTCGATACATGGGCGTGGCCCACGATACCCAGAAGCACCTCAGAAAACGAAACGTTTCGAGTGACGAGCCTTGCTGAACCGCCACGATCCGATGACATCTGTCACGGGTCGATCGTGACGGGAAGGCCCAGAAGTGGTGCGTGAGGGCACTACTGGCGGCCCACGGTCGACGAGACGCTGGACCTGTCCCTACGAGCCGGCCTACACGGCCGCACTGATCGAGAGAGAGCCCACCGTGGTCGAGTCCCTCCGCGAGTTCACCGAGAATCTGCCAGCCGTGGTCCAGTGGCTCGGCGTGCTCCTGGCGAGTGCCATCCCGTTCGTCGAGTCCTACTTCGGTTCAGTCATCGGGGTCCTGGCCGGGTTGAGCCCGTTCGTCGCGATCCCGGTGGCCATCGTCGGCAACGCCGCCTCGATGCTGGTACTCGTGCTCGGCGCGGCGAAAGCGCGCGATGCGGCCATGCGCAACCGCGAACCCGCCACCTCCCCGAAACGGGAGAAGCTCAAGCGCATGTTCGATCGATACGGCGTGGCCGGAGTGAGCCTGCTCGGTCAGACCGTGTTGCCCAGCCAGATCACGTCGGTGGCGATGGTCTCCTTCGGTGCCTCACGGAATGCGGTGATCCGTTGGCAGATCGTCTCGATCATTCTGTGGGGCGTGGCATTCGGCACGCTCGCGACCTTCGGCGTCGACCTGCTCACGACACCTGCCTGATGCCGGCGTTGGCCGGCAGTCAGGACACGGCGAGCGGAGAGCACCTGCGGACGTCATCGAGCAGCTCCCGCGCAACCTGTACGCGGTCGATACCGTCACCGGCCACGTGCAACCGCGTCACCTCCGCCACGAAGCCGCCGACTGGCACCACCCGCGCCGACCCCGCATAGAGGTGCCGCGCCGGCGGGTAGGTGCGGCGCAGTGCCCACACTGCGGCCACCGAGGCAAGGAGATAGATCTCGGCAGACGCACTGGCCTCAGCCTCCAGGCGATCGACATCCAGGAACGACTCGGCGCCATACCGGGACGGGCTGATCAGGACGACCGGGACCCCACGGTCGGCCGACTCGAGCCATTGCGCGAGCCGCACCGCGTCCTCGCGAGTCCTCACCTGCTGCACTCCACCCATAGCCCGTACGACCTGAACTGGTGCTGCTGAGCACGCCACTGCGCACGTGAATTACCTCACACCAGGAAGCGGGCATCGATCCCGAACCTTCCGCGAGCCGCACCCCATCGAGCCAACCCGGAAGCGGATGGGCGGGAGTGCTGTGGCACACCCGCCCATCCGAGCGAGCGTGGCGGCCCGGGGGAGAAGCCGCACGATCCCGCTCACGATGTACGTGCCAACAACGCCGAGATCCTCACGCACCGACTGCCGTGACGTGCGTCACAGCCACGACGGCGGCAGATTTGCCCACGTCATCGGCGAACAGGCTCCGGGCGGGCCGGCAATCATGCCGACCCGCCCGGAGGCGCACCCACGCGCGGGCCCGGGGGGAGAAACCACACGTGTGGCGCTTACCAGGTACGACCGGCACACACCGAAGTCGTCACGCCACTCTTTTGTGATCTCCGTCACAGCCTCAGAGCGCTGACTCCGTGAGCGCCGACGCCGAGGCGTGTTTCGCCCACGACAGTGTTCACCACCTGAATCGTGCTGAGACCGGACCACGCTGCGGCGTCGGCGCCGGGCATCAGGTGGAACGCAGAAGCCCCTCCCCGGTCTCCCGGGAAGGGGCTTCTGTGTCGCTGTCTCAACGAGCGCGCCCGGAGGGACTCGAACCCCCAACCTTCTGATCCGTAGTCAGATGCTCTATCCATTAAGCTACGGGCGCTTTTGGCTCATGGCCGCGTGCCACTCTACCGGTCCACGGCCCCCCTGACCAATCACTGCGTTGTCGGCCCCGTCACACACGGGCTCACCGGTACGGTGCGATCCCGTCCTCCCGTGGGTGGACATCCCGCCATCCCACCGGTGGATCCACTCACCGCACGTCGATCCCCAGGGCCGATGCGGCCGCACCGCGCTGACCACGAGAGTGACAGCTATGACCACACGCTCTCCACTCTCCGCCCATCGCCTGGTGAAGACCTACGGCACTGACGGCGTCACGACCACGGCCCTTGCCGGCGTCGATCTCACCGTTGCGCCGGGCGAGTCGATCGCCGTCATGGGGCCATCCGGGTCCGGGAAGACGACGCTGCTGCACTGCCTCGCCGGCATCCTCACCCCCACCCAGGGTGAGGTGCTCTGGGCCGGACAGGATCTCGCCTCGCTCTCCGAGTCGGCACGCACCGCACTGCGCCGCACGGACTTCGGTTTCGTGTTCCAGTCCGGCCAACTGCTCCCCGAGCTCCCCGCCGACGAGAACGCCGCACTCCCCCTGATGCTCGGCGGCATGCCCCGCCAGAGTGCCACTCAGACCGCGCAACGCTGGCTTGAGTACCTCGGTCTGGCCGGGATGGCGCAGCGCCGCCCAGGTGAGCTCTCCGGCGGGCAGGCTCAGCGCGTGGCCATTGCCCGCGCGCTGGTGGGATCCCCCGGGGTCGTGTTCGCCGACGAACCCACCGGCGCACTGGACCAGGAGACCGGGCACGAGGTGCTCCAGGTACTCACCGAGGCCACCCGAGCCACCGGCGCCGCCCTGGTGATCGTCACCCATGACCCGCAGGTCGCTCGCTGGTGCTCGCGCACCGTGCAGATGCAAGACGGACAGGTCGTGGCCGAGCACCGCCCCGAGGACCTCGTCGAGCACCCTGTACCTGCCCGACTCACCCAGCAGCTCCAGCCGGCGCCGCGCCCGTTCGACCGGGTGCCCCGATGAGGGCCGCGCTCGACATGTGGCTGCTGCTGCGCCGCCGCAGCGCCGGATCCACCGATCCCCAGCGCCTCACCAGCGTGCTCGCCGTCACGGCATTCGCCGTCACGACGGCGGTGGTGCTGGTGGTCATCGGCGGTCTGCTCGCGTTCATCGAGCGCGCCGAGCAGCCAGGGATGGAGTCCGACGGCGGCTTCTACGTCATGCTCGCGGGTACCGCCACGGTTCTGCTGATGGTGCCACTGGTCACCCTCGGCGGGGCCGCGGCACGTCTGGCCGTGGCCCGCCGCGATGAGCGGCTGGCGGCACTTCGGCTCGCCGGTGCCACGACCGGCCAGGTGTCGCTGTTGACGGTGCTGGATGCCTCCGTGCAGGCGCTCGTCGGTGCGGCGCTCGGCGCTGCCGGCCCCTTCGTACTGATTCCGTTGGTGATGCCGCTCCCGTTCCAGGACAACCCGTTCGGCTACGCCGAGCTGGTGCCGCCGTGGTGGGTGTTCGTGGCCGCGATCGGCGGCGTCACCATCGTGGCGCTGGTCTCGGCGGGAGCAAGCCTGCGGAAGGTGGCGATCACCCCGCTCGGTGTGGCAGCACGGACCAAGCCGAAGGCACTGCACTGGTCCCGGGTGCTGCCGGTGGTGGGCTTCGCGGTCGTGTTTGCCGTGCTGCTGCAGACGGGGCAGGCGGGCATCATGGTGCTCGTTCTCTTCGTGGCCGCCGGGTTCGCCATGATGAATGCGCTGGGCCCGTGGGTGATGGGTGTGATCGGCCGGGTCGCCGTGAAGCGCAGCAAGGACGCGGCCTCCCTGATCGCGGCGCGCCGCATCATCGACTCCCCACGGACTGCCTGGCGCAGCGTGGGCGGGGTGGCCCTGGCCACGTTCATCGCCGGTCTCACGGCGGCGATCGCGATGTATGGCAGCGCCGACGACGCCGACCGGATGATTGCGGATATGGCCATGGGCGGCTTCCTGACGCTGGCCATCGCCGGCGTGGTGGCCGCCGTGTCCACTGGCGTGATGCAGGCAGGGCGTGTGATCGATCAGGGGGCTGAGTACCGGGCGCTGCATCTGGCCGGTACCGACCTGCGGGTGCTGAACGCAGCACGGGTGCGCGAGACGCTGGTCCCGCTGGCGGCCGCCGTGGGACTGGCGACGGCGTGTGCCCTGCTGTTCATGGTTCCTGCCCTCGGGTTCGCGTTCCTCAGCGCTGGCCCGGTGCTGATCCAGTTCGCGCTCAGCGTGGCCGGCGCCTGCGCCCTGGTGCTGCTCGGAGTGCTCGCGTCCGGGCGGGTCGTGCGTACCGTGCTCGCCTGAGTCGGTCAGCGGGCCGCGAGCCGGCGGGCGATCGCGGCGCAGACCACGAGCTGCAGCTGGTGGAAGATGATCACCGGCACCGCGATGGTGGCGGCCGCGGCAGCAGGGAACAGCACCAGGGCCATCGGCAGACCGGTGGCCAGTGACTTCTTCGACCCGCACATCAGCAGCGCGATCCGGTCCGCCACATCGAGTCCGAGTCCCTTGCCGCCCCACCAGGTGATCAGCAGCAGCACCGTGAGGAGCAGACCGCTCACCCCGAGCAGGGCCACGAGCATGACGGCCGAGACCTCCTGCCAGACGCCGTCGGCGGTGGCCGAGGCGACCGCGGCGAACACCAGCAGAATCACGGTGCCCCGATCCAGCACCGTGGTGAGGGGCTTGTGCGACCGCACCCAGTCCCCCACCCAGGGCTGCAACACCTGGCCGATCACGAAGGGCAGCAGCAGCTGCAGCAGCACCGAGCGGATGCCGCCCATCCCGGTGGCACCGGACGAGCCCATCAGCCACAGCACCAGCAAGGGGGTGGCCACCATCCCCACCACGTTGGAGATCGTGGCCGCACTGATCGCCCCGGCCACATTCCCTCGTGCCACCGAGACGAACGCCACTGAGGCCTGCACCGTGGAGGGGAGCAGGCTCAGGTACAGCACACCGGCGGCCAGCGCAGCGCCCACGATCGGAGCGACAGCCCAGGAGATGAGCAACCCGAGCGCGGGAAAGATCAGATAGGTCGCCGCGAGGATCCCGCCCTGGAGCCGCCAATTGCGCAGCGAGCCGAGCACCTCGGTGGTGCGCAGCCGCATGCCGTAGACCAAGAACAGCAGGAAGATCGCGACGTCGCCGACGCGGCCCACCCCGTCCAATACGGGCTCAGATATCGGCAGCACCAGCCCGAGCACCAACGCGCCGAGGATGAGCAGCACGAACGGGTCGAGCCCGCGAATGACCCGCTTCACCGGGCCGGCTCGACAGAACGGTGGGGCGACGTGCGTGTGGGCATGGGCGCCAGAGTAGCCGTGCGCAGATGACGGGCGTGTGTCAGGACTTCTCGTCCCGCTCCGCCCAGGCGAGCAGCGGCTCGATCGAGTGCGCGACGGCGTCAATGCCGGCGTGCAGGTCCCCGAGACGGGCGAACCGTTCGGGCACGGTGGCGATGGTCAGCTCGCGGGGTTCGACGTCCTCGATCTCGTCCCAGCCGATCGGGGTGGAGACGGTCGCCTCGGGGTTGCCGCGCACCGAATACGCGGCGGCGATGGTGTGGTCGCGTGCGTTCTGGTTGAAGTCCACGAAGACGGCCGTCGGGTCTCTGTCCTTGCGCCACCACTCGGTCGTCACCTCGTCAGGCGCGCGCCGGGCGACCTCGTGCGCGAAGGCGAGTGCCGCCGTCCTGACCTCATCGAAGCCCCAGCGGGGATCGATCCGCACGTAGATGTGCAGGCCGGACCCGCCGGAGGTCTTCGGGTAGCCGGTGATTCCGAGCTCGTCGAGGATCTCGTGGGCGACGTGAGCGACCCGGCGCACCCGGTCGAACGGGCAGTCCGGCATCGGGTCGAGGTCGATGCGCCACTCGTCGGGCTGTTCCACGTGGTCGCGGCGGGAGTTCCAGGGGTGGAACTCCACGGTGCCCATCTGTACCGCCCAGATCACGCTCGCCGGTTCGGTCACGCACAGTTCGTCAGCGGTGCGCTTGTACCGGGGAAAGTACACCTGCACGGTCTCCACCCACGACGGCGCCCCTCGCGGCAGGCGCTTCTGGTGCACCTTCTCACCGGTCACCCCGGTGGGGTACCGGTGCAGCATGCACGGCCGCTCGCGCAGGGCGCGGGTGATGCCATCGCCGACGGCGGCGTAGTAGTGGGCAAGGTCGAGCTTGGTCTCCCCGCGGGCGGGGAACATCACCCGGTCCGGGTGGGAGATCCGGATCGTGCGGTCACCGGCGGTGAACTCGACGGCGTCGTCAGCCATACGGCCACCATAGAGAGGGCAGACCATCATGTCGGTGACTGAAGGTAGCGTGCCGACCTCACGGCAAACGACCGTAGAACGGATTCACAGAGCCATAGGATAGACAGGTCCAAAGCAGTTGCATCGGGCCCGTGCTGGCCGAGCACGCTGGAACCAGCGTGGTGGCTTTGATCCGAGCGGTTCGCATGCGACGCTCGAGACAGGAGACCCAAATGACACCCTCTCAGCACGCTGAGTTCACCTTCGTCGACCTGTTTGCCGGCATCGGCGGGTTTGCCTACGCCCTCCGCGAGTTGGGCGGGACCTGTGTCGACTCAGTGGAGATCGACCCGCGCGCAGCTCGCGTGTACGAGTGGAACCATGGCGCCGATCCGCTCGGCGACATCACGAAACGAGCAAACGACCAGGGCGTGGACGTGCCCGAACACACCGTGCTGACAGCAGGGTTCCCGTGCCAGCCCTTCTCCAAATCAGGTGCTCAACGTGGCATGGACGAGGCGCGAGGAACTCTGTTCGAGAACATCATGCATATCGTTGCGGCGCGGAGGCCACCCGTGGTGCTATTGGAGAATGTTCGCAACCTCGCTGGACCACGACACCGTCACGAGTGGGCCGTAATCGTGCAGTGCTTGCGCGAGGCCGGATATCACGTCTCATCGAGGCCCGCCATCTTCTCCCCGCACCTGCTTCCGGTCGAACAAGGCGGATCGCCACAGATCCGTGAGCGAGTCTTCATCACCGCCACGTATTGGCCCGAACGAAGCGCAGACGACCCGGCCCCTGCCGTGGTGAACAAGATGGTCCGCACAGAGCCGTGGGATCTCATGACTGAACTACCCGTGGATTCTCGCCGGTTCATCGCTGGCTGCGAGCTCACCCGCGAAGAGCGGCAGTGGATTGATGCATGGGAGAATTTCCGTGAACTGATCACCGCACGGCTACGCACCGCAGCGCCAAGCCGAGCACTCGACGAGGTACGGCTACCTGGGTTTCCGTTCTGGGTGGACTCCTGGGTGCACGAAGATCAGTTCGACCTTCCACGAGAGACACCAAGATGGAAGGAGAACTTCCTCCGCAAGAATTCAAAATTCTACACTCAGCATCAGTCAGTACTCGATCGCTGGATTGAGGCTCACGACGTACGCTCCTTCCCTGCCTCTCGGCGAAAATTCGAGTGGCAAGCTCAAACTGAGGACAGTCTCTGGAACTGCGCCATGCAACTACGCCCGTCCGGCATTCGCGCCAAGCGCATGACCCATCTTCCGGCGCTAGTCGCAATCTCTCAGACGCCGATCCTTGGCCCCCAGCAACGACGATTGTCAGTCGCCGAAGCTGCAACTCTCCAAGGTTTTCCACCCAATTTCGACTTCGGCGACCAGCCCGCTAGTGAGAGCTATAAGCAATTAGGTAACGGCGTCCACGTCGGCGTTGTACAACATGTCCTGCGTAAGCATATTGAACGAGATCTCACACGACTTCGTAAAATTGCTCCTGGGCTCGCTACCATCGTTGATGAACCAGCGAGTGTGTCCGCTCCGACGCGCGAGGCGGTCCCAGCGTGAGAGTTTGCGAGTGGCTATGAGGTACGAAAGTGCGAGGTCGAAAGCGGACGCAGTCGCCCGGATGTACTATCTCGGCAACCGCGTGGTTGAACCTCTCGGTCCGGGCAGCAAGGAAAAAAAGGCCGCATTCCTCGCGCTTGGCCAGTTTGTCGGACTCGACCTCTCCAGCGTGCCAGGGAAGTGCGAGTGCGGTCGTCTCATAGCGGAACGGGTCGGCGAAGACTGGGATGACACGTGCATCTCATCCGGTGACACCGTCACGCTGACGGGACTCAACCGCGTAGTGGACGGAGCCGTCCGGTGGCATCTCAACGAAGGTCGCCGTCCAGCACGCTCTCTTGTACGTGACCTTCAGAACCTGCACCCGGCACCTCGTTGGGACGACAACCCGGAGCAAGACATGGCCGAAGACCTGACCGAACTGAATCAGAACCTCATTGACGCTATCGCGAGCCTCATGGCCGACGGAGCGACACCACTGAGCGTCGACTCGTCGCGCTTCTTCGACGTAGACCGAGACGCAATCTCGATCTCAACGGGCACCTGGCGCAGCCCAGTTGCCGCCATCCAGGGATGGATGCACCTTCCACGCGAGATCGACGGAAGTTCTCCAGAGGTGTTCGATAGGTCACTTGGGGAGATGCTGGGCCTTGCCCCGGCGGAGGTGGGACACCCTGCGACCTTCTTCAGTAGGCTGCAAGAGCGTCTCGAGCGAGCAGGCGAACTTCGCGAGCGATTCCTCGAAGAACTCGATGACGAGGCTGAGGGGACAGTCACACTTGAAACTGCCAGTGGGAATTGGGACTCGTGGTGGAGTGACGTCGAGGAAGGCGAAGACGTCGAGACTGCCGGTCCCATACAAGCTGGCGCACATGTATGGACGATTGCGCAGTTCCGCCAGTACGCCATTGACCGCGAGATTGACCTCAATCCTTCGTACCAACGCGCGGACGTCTGGCCCACAGCCGATGCACAATTACTCGTAGAATCGGTATTGCGCGGGATCCCGCTTCCCTCTGTAATTGTCCTTAAGTGGAACACCGACGAGGGTGATCGCTACGAAATAGTAGACGGCAAACAGCGCCTTACATCCCTCTTGCGATTCACCGCCTCCCACCCGAAAGCCCTTTCGCTCGTCGCCGACAAGGCCGGCGAATGGGGCGTTGACGTCGATGAACTCCAACAGATCTTCATGACAAACTACCCGTCGTTCAAGAAGCAGTGGCGGAAGAACGAGCCGACGAACCTGACCGCGAAACGCGAAAAGGAACTCTATTTTCCCTTCCCGCTGCGCTCTGGTGAGGTCCGGTCATTGAGTGGCGAACTTGAGCAAGCGCGTGGTCGTTACTACTCAGAAATCCGGAACATAGTAATCCAGATCGGCAGCGGAAAAAAGAAGATCCGCACCCTTTTCGAAGACGTATCGAACTACCGAATCCCAGTTATCGAGTACGAAGAGGCCACGAGTCGTCAGATTCACGAAGTCTTCAGCCTCTACAACAAACAGGGAAAACATTTAAATGCCGAAGAAATTCGCAACGCCACTTACCACCACCTCGACTTCATGAGGGCAATCCTCGCAACCAGTGGCGATGCTGACGGAATCGAGCAGGTCGCCCCATTTCTTTCAAGTTCGTGGCACGATCTGAGTTCTACCGGACACGCACTTGTCGATCCATCGGGACCCTACGGCTACACTGAGGCAGGTTATAAACGGACCAAGGCACTCTCGTGGGTAGCTGCCACCCTTCTGCTGGAGGACGACCGGCTCTCATCCCGATCGACGGCTCGACACATCACAGCGCTTCTTGATCGCATTCATGCCGCCCCTGCGGACCCGCTCAGAGACACTCAGCGCGTGATCGAAGCGATGGTAATGCTCGACAAGGCCGTGGATGCCCATCAGGTGGTACCACCGGAGACGTGGGCACCAAGGTTCCGAAACGCGCGCGGCTCCGGTCGCTGGCAAGAACTCCAACTGGTGGCTTCTCTAATCGCACTGGCGGTCGCACACGTGGCACACGGCGATTCGCTGCAGGATCGACTAGAAGACGCCGTCGAGGACATTAGCGAGGCATCGCAGGGTTGGACCAGGCCGCCCAAGACCCAGTCACGCCAGCAATGGGAGTTCGTCGCTGGAGTTGTACGCGAGTTTCTTACGACCCTGAACATCGATTCCGCCTCGGTCGACAACTCCATTCGAAAGCAGTTCGGATATTCTGGCCTATGTCACCTCCTCGACCTTCCGCGGCCCACATGGTGGAATTAGAAGCCCCGTTCGGCGACGAGACCATCGAGATCGCCCAACATCCTGAGTTCGGGTGGCTAAAGACGTACGCAGCGGCACTTAGAGAATCAGCGATGGGCACCGTTAGCCAGGAGGTCGTCCTTGACGACTCTGCATACATTGGCGATCGGGCCGTTCTCCCCACTTCGGACACCCGGTGGGGTGATTCACAGATACGAACCGGTGCCGTCATGGGCGCCGTCCAATCGGGAAAAACTGCGTCGATGATCGGCGTGCTTGCGCGCGCTCTCGACAATGGTGTCAATGTTGCCGTGGTGCTAGCAGGGACGCGCACAGCACTATGGCTTCAGACGCTAGCACGCATCCATTCTCAACTTGATTCAGCGCCTCACCCCTTGAAACGCCGAATATTTCTGCCACTCCCGGGAGAGGTCGCTAACGGACCCCAGATTCGTCCGGACCGCGCATACGCCGTTCCCGCCGGTTCCGTAAAGCGGGCTCTCGAGCGCGGGCGCCCACTCATTATCGTCGCGATGAAGCAGGTCGACCACCTGCATCGACTCGGGCGGACACTCCGCGAGACGGTATATCCCAGCGCTGCGTCGGTCGGCGTGGACGTCAACCTCCTGGTGATTGACGATGAAGCCGACGATTCATCTATATCCGACGATGCGCTCCCATGGAGCTCGCCCGAACTTGAGGTCTTCAAGCAGGTCCCTCGCAGAATACTCGATCTCTGGGAACAACGGATCGATCCGGGTCACACAATCGCAGACCACGTCTTTGCCACCTACATCGCCTATACGGCGACACCCCAGGCAAATTTTCTTCAAGACCCAGATAATCCGTTGGCTCCGCGAAATTTCGTCGCCGCACTGCGAACGCCCGGAGAGCATGGAACTCCAACCCCTCGATCTCTCACGTACCGAGTACCGGAAGGACTTCCCGGTTGGTACACAGGCGCGGACGTCTACTATGGGCCGCTGAGTGACGTTCTGTGCGTAGAGACGTCCAGTGCGGATTCCGCGTCGATAGACAATGCAGACGATCCACCTCACAGCAGCGAACCGGTGGTGGATGAGTCAGTACTCGACGCAGTGCGCGCGTACCTCGTTGGCGCTGCAATCCGGCTCGAACGAGCTGGCGACAGGTTTGGCCCTGCGACGGCTCGATCTAAGGTGTTCGAAAGTCGAGACGCTGTCACCGCAGACACCTCTCCGGTCACTTCGATGCTCATCCACCCTTCGGCTGGAAAGGACGAGCACTTCGAGGTTGCACGATATTTGCGTGAATGGTGGCTCGGCGGTAGCAGTCAGGGCGAAACGGGCGCCCTTGCAGACCTCAGCGCAGACGAGAACGCATGGAGCAGCTGGCACGAATCCTACCGTGCATCGAGCGCTGCAGTACAGGCTCATTATGAGTCACTCGACACCTCTAGCACATTTCGCCGCGTCTCTATGTGGAAACGAATCAAGCAATTGCTTATCGAGGAGATAATTCCCGGTACTGCAATCGCTGTTATTAACAGTGATCCTGCCGCAGATGACAGGCCAAACTTCGAACCTGTGTCGTCTGACATGGGCTGGCTGTCGCCTCCCAACCACTCGACCATCTTCGTAGCTGGCAACGTAATGTCCCGAGGCTTGACGCTGGAGGGCTTGCTTGTCACCTTGTTTACTCGACATTCGTCCGCTCCTATGGCTGATACTCAGATGCAGATGCAGCGCTGGTTCGGATTCCGTGGATCTTACGTTGACCTATGCCGCGTATTCCTCTCGTCGAATCAATTGTCACTGTTCACACAGTTCGCGGATACCGACCACTCCCTCCGTAGCCAAGTGCTCGCAGCTATGGAGTCGACGCCCGACTCTCTCCCCGACTTCACTGTCCTCCAAGGAACGTCCTTCCGGGCGACCGGGAAGGTATCCGGTCTCAGTTCGCGACAGTTGCGACCGGGCTCGCGCCCCATGGTGCGGCATCTAAATCCGCCCGGCGCGGACGGACGCAACCTCGAGATCATGGCCTCATTCTTTGCCGACGCGCACGAGAACGGCGCTGTCAGAGGTGATCGGCGCGGGCTGGTGGCGGTCGAGGATCTCGGCCTCTTGGATGCGGCGGATCTTCTCGACTCACTTCATTACACGGACCATGGCCGATCGCTTGAGCAGGTGCAGCGCTGGGCAGCGGTGGAGACCCTGGCTGGGATCTGTTCGGACGATCCGGTGTTTCCGCTATATCGCGCCCCGCTCGTCGAAGGTGACTGCGTCGATCTCGGCCACTTCTCGCCCTACGTCATCGCTGCCTACCTGCGGTTCTGGGCGTCATGCCTAGACAGGCGAGTCCGCGGCCTAATTACTGATGAGACTCCACCGCAACGCTGGAGTCTCATCGATCTCGACGCGAAGGCAGCTAGCCAGCCACGCTTCCGTGTAGCCCTGCGATTCGGCTCTGGGCCAAGCATCGACTCAGGTCCGCTGGATCAACTGGGTCGTCATCTTAAGGTGGATATTCGTCCAATGATGAGGACTGTCGAGGGAAATTCGCTCGACGCGAGTTGGGGTTCTCGAAGAGCTACAGAAACGGGCTATGTAGGCGACGACGCGCTCGACTACACCCTGCTCGGCGAGCCACCACTTCTGAACTCCGACGGGAGTCGTCCCGAGGGCAGTCCAGGTCTGATCGTTTTCCAGCTCATCGGACGCGACGAGGATAGCGCCGCCGTGGCGGTTGGGCTTAGCATTCCGTGCGGCGGCCCAGATCACATCGAGGCTGTGAGCGCTAGCCGACGAAAAGGGGAGGGATAGTCCAAGTGTCGATCTCACCGACGTTCGAATCGTTGCGCATACTTCTGACTTCCGCGACACCGGCCAACGGTCGCCACCGCCGACGAATCAAGTGGATAGGGCCAGATCAGTCGCTCGCGATAGCGCGCAACCAACAGAACGAGTTGGAACTGTTCATCCTTGGACCCCAACTGGTTGCCCTAGATCAAAATGTGCGTGAGCGCTTGGTGCATGACACGTGGCGTGGTGAGAGAGGCGAGACATTCGCAGCGAACCGCCTCTGGCTGCCCGCAGGTGATCATTTTGATGCTGCAGCGGCAACCGTACTAATCGAGTTGCTTGACCATGGTCGAACGCACAACATGGCTGGAGCTTTCAGACGAACAGAGCCGTTGATCGCCCTCGTGCTAGATGAGGCAGCCGCTGAGAACGCAGCGCTTACCGGGTTGGCAGGCGAACTACTCGTACTCCTGGCCCTGATGCGAGCGCCGACCGCACCACCATCGCAGGCGTTGCTGGCGTGCTGGCTCGGCTCAGACCGCTCTTCGCGCGACTTTCAGTTGGGATCCGTTGGCGTCGAAGTCAAGACCTCTACAACGAGTTCGAGCCGACATCACATCGAGGGATGGTACCAAGTTGAGCCCGGCGTGGCGGCGGACGGATCTGTCGAAAGCGAACTCTACCTGCTCTCATTAGGTATCCGATGGCTTCAAACTTCGAGCGAAGGTCACAGCATCGAATCTCTAATCCAGACTATCCAGGAGTTCCTACCACAGAGCCTGAGACTTGACCTTATCCGCTGTGTTCGAGACTATGGCGACCGGAACTTTCAGATTGACGACCAAGGCAAGGTGGGACAGACTGCACTTCGCCGACCTTTCGACACGACATTTGAACGGCTCTACGACATCGCTGACGACCGCATTCGAATTCCGCGTTCCAGCGATCTCTCCTCTTTCCAAGAATTGGTCCATGATTCTGTGAAGTTTCAGATTCAATTACCTGAGCGCGTCCGCGGGGATCGCAACCCCGTGGTCGGTTTACCATCCATTGTCGCCGCGATCCTCAATCAGGCGTCCGCCTGAGGCGCCGGAAGCGTTCCAACGCGAACTGGCACGCCGTCGCTACCGAGACAACCAGGCTGTCAGACGGGGTGGCCTTGGATCGGTGGCGTGGGCCAGGCATGGGGAGACTGGCCGCCCGGGGAACAGTTGCCGGCCGTCGGTGAATCCTTCTTCGCGGCCGGTCAGTTCTTGGATCAGCCGTGCTCGCCAGGTCGTCAGGGTGTCGGCCCACGCCGGGTCGGTGGCGAGGTTGTGGGTCTCGTGCGGGTCGTGGTCGAGATCGAAGAGTTGTTCGCGCCCTGTGGCGGACATCCAGACGTATTTGCTGTGGGTGTCGGTGAGCCATTGCAGTGATTGGCCGAACATGAGGTGTTCGCCGTGCAGGTACGCGCGCACGGGTTCGCTCCCGCCACGGGTGATGTCGCGCAGGCTGTGGCCTTCGACCTGGTCCGGGGTCGGGGCCCCGGCACACTCGAGCAGGGTCGGCATGATGTCGCGCAGTTCGACGACTTCGTCGCTGACGTGGCCGGGTTTCATGCCTGGCCCGGAGATGAGCATCGGGATGCGGGCGGATCCTTCGTAGGGGTAGCCCTTGCGGAACATGTGGTGGTCGCCGAGCATCTCGCCGTGGTCGGAGATGAAGCAGATGTAGGTGTTCTCGGCCACGCCGTAATGGTCGAGCTCGGCCAGCAGGTAGGAGATCTGCTGGTCGACGTGGGTGATGTGCCCGTAGTAGCCGGCGCGGGCGCGGCGCAGCATCGTCTCATCGATCTGGGTCACCCCCGCGGACGAGTTGGCTGGGTCCTCGAACTCGGCGTAGTAGTCCTGCCAGTCCCCGGTCGGCGGATCAGGCATGGGTGCGTTCAGGTATTGCTGGAACGCCCACTCCGGTGGGTCATACGGCGGGTGCGGGGCGTTGAAGGAGGCGAACAGGAAGAATGGTTTACGCGGGTCGCGCCGGCGCAGGAAGTCAGCCGCTTGGGTGGCGACGAAGTTCGTGGGGTGGGTGTGTTCGGGTTTGTCCCACGGGCGGGCGACGTAGGAGTTGGAGTCGACACCGTGGTCGAAGTAGGTGGCGTCCCGGCCGAGCTGCTGACGTAGCCAGGGCAGGTAGTCGTCCACCAGTCCGGGGTCTTTGCCCTGCTGGCGGGCCGTGCGCACGATCCCGGTGGGGCTGTGCAGGATGACGTTCTGAAAGCCCAACTGGGTGCGTTCGGGGTAGACGTGCATCTTGCCCACCGCCTGGGTCTGGTAGCCGGCGCGGGTGAGCTCACCGGCCAGGGTGACCTCGTAGTTCCACGGCACCAGATCCTTGTACCCGACCCGCCCGTGCGAGGCGGCTGACATCCCGGTGTGCAGGGACGCCCGTGCCGGGATGCAGGTGGGCGAGGCGGAGTAGGCGTGGGTGAAGCGGGTCCCGCGGGCGGCAAGGCGATCCAGGTACGGCGTCTTGACGACGGGGTGCCCGGCCGCGCTGAGGCAGTCACCACGCCACTGGTCCACCATCAGCACCAGGATGTTCGGTTGCTCAGTCATCAACAGCTCTCCCTTTGCCGATTTCGTAGGTCTCAGACGGCGACGACGACGTCGGGCCAGGCGAGTTCGACGCCGTCATCGGTCAGGGCCTGCTGGAACGAGCGCAACTGGGCCCGGTCGGCCCGCACCTGGTGCGGGGTCGTGCCGCCGGTGATGCACCGGGCGGCGAGCAGGCCGGCGGCCTCGCCGATGTTCCACTCCACCGGGTGGAGCCGGTAGCAGCCGTTGGTGATGTGGGTGGTGCCGAGGTTCTTCGCCGCAGGGAGCAGATTGCGCACCCGGACCGGCAGCAACGCACCGAGCGGAATCTGGAACGGCAACGATCCGACATCGATGTAGTTGTCCCCACCGGTGGAGGGGTGCAGGTCGATCCGGTAGCACCCGATACCGACGGAGTCGTCGAACTGTTTCGCCCTCTTCCCCGGCCGGGACTCAGCAGCCACGTCCTGCTCGATCACCGTGTACTCGGCCACGATGCGGCGAGACTCGCGAATGTAGGGGTACTTCGCCAGACCGTGGGAGGTGTCGAACACGTCCCCGCGCAACCGCAGACCCGGCAGCCCCTTCCCGCCATCGGGGGTAGGCATCTCGGTCTGCATCCAATACATCAGGCACAGACTCATCTGCTTCGCGCCCTCGAAGTGCTCGGCGTTGTTGCCCCCGGCGTCGAACAACGGCCCGCTGACGTAGTCGACCATCGGCCAGTTCACCAGCACGATGTCACTCGGCACAGCGCCAGGGGCGAAGTTCGCCCGGGCAAGGATCCGGCGGTAACGCCACAAGTCGATCGAACCACTCGCGGCCGGTTCACCGGGCCGTTCGTCATGGTGCGGCAGCAGCACCCGGGTGATGGGTTCCAGCGTCCGCGGGTGCGGTGCGGTGAACTCGAGCATCGGACCGGGCCAGTACGGCGGCTGGAAATGGCGCCAGGAGTCATAGTCAGCCGGCTTGTCGATCGTGTGGTCCTCGCCCTCGACATAGTCGAAAGCGAAGCACCAGGTGACCGACTGCATGTTCTCCGGCTGCCGCTCGGCCGGCGCGCTGGGTTCGCCGGTGTCGGCCTGGGACTCGAAGCCGGTGACGTACTCGGTACCGGTGAGCGGGAGAAGCTCACCAGTCTCGGTAGCGTCCAGGACGTAGTCGGCGCTGATAGTGACCTGGCTACCGTCAGCGTCCTCGACCGTGACACTGGTGACAGTGTCGCCGTCGGTGGTGGCCGCGATGGGCCGGTGCCGGAGCCGCAGATCGATACGGCCTGCCGCCTGATGCGGGGCAAGCATTGCCTCCAGCACCGCCACTGCGACCCTGGGTTCAGTACACAACCGGCTCACCAGCCCGCTGCCGGGGTTCAGGTATCTGTCCGCCCGGGCGGCAGCAGTCAGCGGATAGTGGTCGCGGTAGTAGTCCCGCACACCGTCGCGGAACGCGCGATAACTCGCCGTGCACCCGAACTGCTCGATCCAGCGGTGCTCATCGACCGGCACCCCCTGAGAGGTGACCTGACCGCCCACCCATTCCGTCTCCTCAGTCAGGATCACGGTGCGACCGTGCCGGGCCGCAGCCAGGGCTGCTGCTACTCCGCCCAGCCCTGCGCCGATGACGGCGATGTCTGCGTAGATCTGGTTCATGCGGTTGCTCCTTTGGCTGGGGCCATCGTGGTCTCCTCCGGTGGGGCGCAGGGAAGGAGAATGTGCTCATCCTGGGTCGCGTGCGGGTCCCGCAGAATCTCCACCAACATCCGCGTGGCCACCCGCCCCATCTCGTTCCGGGGAATACCCATCCCGCTCCACGACACCCCCGGCCGCGGCCCGGCGGCGGTACCACGCAACACCACCACCGACACGTCCTCAGGGATCGTCAGCCCGCGAGCTCGGGTCAGCTCAGCCAACCGCGCGGCGTAGTCCTCATTCGCCGTCACGAACGCCGTCACCCCATCAGCAACAGCGCGGTCGAACCACTCCGCGCTCATCTGCTCCACCTCCAGCAGATCAACCAGGGCGGGCACGTCCGCCGCGCTGCAACCATCGCGGTAGCCGTCCTCACGATCAGCCAGCGCCTCACTGCGCCGGTCCGGACTCAGATACCCAATCCGCTCATGCCCCAGACGGACCAGACGGGCAATGATCGCGGCCGTCCCTGCCCGGTAGTCAGCACCGACCCAACGGAACTCCGCCCCCGGAACCTCACGACGGCCGATGTGCACGAACGGGTACCCCTCACCAGCGAGGCGGACGATATCGCTCACATCCTGCGCAAAACCGAGCAGAACACTGCCATCGGCCACATTCAAACGGTTCGCACCCTCGCGATAGATCCGACGCCGCCCCGTGGCGTCCTCAGTCGAGGTGAACAGCACCATGTCATACCCCTCGACCACCGCCTGCTTCTCGATACCGAGGAGGAACTCATGGAAGAAGTTCCCCTCATCAAGCGGAAAGACCGACTCGAAGGTGTGCACGCCGAGCAGGCGGTTGCGCTTGCCGCGCAAACTGCGAGCAGCGGGATTCGCGACATAGCCGAGCTCGGCCGCCGCCTCCCGGACCCGCAGTTCAGTAGCCTCCGGGATCCGATGAGCCCTCGCGCGCCCGTTCAGGACAGCAGACACGGTCCCCTGGGTGACACCGGCCAGACGCGCCACGTCTCCCTGGGTGGGAGCGTGCGATCGACCCTTGATCGGCACCAGTCAGCCTCCATGCTATTTCGTAATAGCGTCACGGTAGCAGCCCGCTACCCACCTGACCAGTTCGTCATCACGACGGGACGTGACGCCACTTCGGGCGGAGACGACCGGGCGAACACCAACAGCCGTCCACTGAGAGCTCGGCTGAGTGGGTTGGATCGCGGAGGAGGGCCTCACGCGGCGACGGCGGACGCGTCCACACGTCGCGAACGCTCCTAGTCATCCGGATCCCCCGATCTGAGACGTGATGAGGGCCCCGCCGAACAGCATGGCGGGGCCCTCATCACAAGTGGCGGAGACGGTGGTGTCCTGGTGCAGGACATCGGAATAGGGGTGTCGCACGAGATCGGCATAGGTGCCGTGGCCAGGCTCGTGGCCCATGGACAGCAAGCGACGCCTGATGGTGACCGCGGTGAACTCGGGCCAGTCTCAGTCCGCGCTCGCCCGTCATGGCGGCACCCTCCACCACATCGGCATCGGCCGAACCCACGCCCGAACCCCCGTGGTCCTGCTCATCGCCGATCTCGACATCACCATCATCAACGCCGCCACCGGCGAAATCCTGCGCCAACTCATCCTCGGCCCCACCCGCGACTACCAACCCACCGGACGACCCCCAGGACCAGCACACACCAGAAACGACAACGGACCCACGTTTCCGTAGGTCCGTTGTCGCCGATGTCGTGAGACATCACAGTGGCGGAGACGGTGGGATTTGAACCCACGGAAGGGTTGCCCCTTCACATCCTTAGCAGGGATGCGCACTAGACCAGACTATGCGACGTCTCCTCGACGCCCACCAGGATAACGGGGGGATCCCGATGATGCGAACCACATCGTCCGGTCATGCTGAAACCGTTGCTACATCGCCGATTCCAGTCGTGCCAGCCGTGCTCGCGCACCACTGACCAGTCCGGCGCCGCCCCCGGCGATCACCACGAGCGCCACCTCACGCAGCTCGAACCACGGCATCCCGACGAACGAGGCGAGGATGCCTGCGAATCCGCCGACGATCATCCCCCACCCCGCGGCGATGTTCGCGCGCTCTCGACGGCGCAGCCCGTCGGGCGACATTCGCGCACGCGTGCGGCGCTCGACGACCGTGGCGACGATGACCACGACCGCCGCGATGGACACCCCCATGAGCACCCCGACGACGCCGTGCGGACTCAACCATTCCACCCATGCATGGGCGAGGGCGGCCAGACCGGGAGCGAGCGCGACTCCGACAGCGAACCTGATTCGCTCTCGACGCTGCGGCACGCTGCATCACTCCCCTACGTGCCAGCGTACGCCCGGAGCCTCGGCGGAGGGTAAGGGATTCGAACCCTTGGTGCTGTTGAGGCACAACGGTTTTCAAGACCGTCACATTCGGCCGCTCTGTCAACCCTCCTGGTAGCCCCATTCTGGCCCAGAGTGACCGGACCGCCCAAACTGGCACGCACCGAGTGCGGGCGATCTCGCCCATATCTCAGTCGGTGAGCGAGAAGTCGCGCACTCGCGTTCGTAGGGTGGGGGGATGCGCGCCATGGTGATCTCCTCCGACGAGTCCTCGACCGACACGCTCACCTCGGCCGACATCCCCACCCCCTCCCCTGGGCCGGGCGAGGTCCTCATCGACGTGGCCGCCGCCGGGGTGAACCGCGCCGACCTGCTCCAGCTCAAAGGCATGCACCCGCCGCCCGCCGGCGCTCCGGACTGGCCGGGCCTGGAGGTCTCTGGCACGATCGCTGCCCTCAGCGAGGGGGTCACCGGGCATCGGGTCGGCGACCGCGTGTGCGCCCTTCTCGACGGCGGAGGCTACGCCGAGCAGGCCGTCGCTCGCGCAGACCTGCTGCTACCGGTTCCGGACGACATCGACCTGGTCGAGGCGGCGAGCTTCCCCGAAGCGCTCGCCACGCTCTGGTCGAACCTGTTCGCCGTGCCCGGGCTGCCCGCCACGGCCGGCCTGGACCCGCGCACCCTCGCCGGCACCACGATCCTCGTGCACGGCGGATCCGGTGGCGTGGGCACGATCGCCCTGCAGCTTCTGACTGGCCTTGGCGCCCGCGTCCTCACCACCGCCGGCGGCCCGGATCGCGCCGCCCGCTGCGCCGAGCTCGGTGCGCACCGGGCCATCGATCACCGCAGCGAGGACTTCGTCGCCATCACTCATGCCGAGACCAACGGCAATGGCGCGGACGTGGTGCTGGACGTCGTCGGGGCGAAATACCTCGCGCAGAACATCGATGCGCTGGCCCGGTTCGGGCATCTGGTGATCATTGGCATGCAGAAGGGGGCCACCGGCGAGCTCAACCTCGCCCCCGTGCTCACCCGATGGCTCTCCGTGCATGGGACCGTGCTGCGCCAGCGCCCACCCGAGCAGAAGACGGCGATCATCGCCGACGTCCGCAAGCGCGCCTGGCCGCTGGTCACCCAGGGCGGGGTGCGGCCCGTCATCCATGCCCGGGTGCCACTCGCCGAGGTGAGCGAGGCGCACCAGATGATGGCCGACGGCGAGGTGTTCGGCAAGGTGCTGCTCCTCCCCTGAGGGGAGGGCCGCCGTCGGGCACCTCGGCACCGCACACGTAGGTGCCCACCGTCGTCGGCACCCGCGCACCGGAGCGACGCCCGATGGCACCTGGCCGCGACTGGGTGCCACCATCCGTCGCGCGTGCCGCACGACACCAACGACGGATGGCACCAACCGGCCGCGCACGAGCCGGACACCAACGACCGATGACACCAACCGCCGCGCACGGACCGGACACCTGCCCACCAAACACCCCGGGCCGACAGCTCCGGCCACGCGGCCGGCGGCTCAGTGGGTGTCGAGCATCCCCTGTGCGAGCGCCGGGGCCAGCACCGGGGCCAGCGGCAACCGTGGAATGAGGGTGGCCTGCACCGCGTGATAGGCGTCCGGCTTGCCCGCCCACACGGTGGCGCTCGGCTCGTTGTCCGCGCCCAGCTCGTGCACCCAGGATCCGTGCTGGGTGTCGATCAGGTGCACGGCCGCGTACTCCCACCACAGCTGATACCAGGCGGCGATGTTCGCATCCCCGGTCACCCGGTACAGGGCCGCAGCCGACGCGAGCGCCTCGGTGACCACCCAGTGCATCCGCTCACGCACCAGCGGCTTGCCCTCGAAGTCCACCGTGTAGACGAAGCCGTCGGCGCCGTCCACGTCCCACCCCTCGGCCACGCCCAGGTCGAACAGCGCCTGCGCCCCCTCGAGCATCCAGTCCTCGGCCGCGACGCCGCGCACCGCCCAGGCTGCGCGGACGTGCAGCACCAGGCGGCTCCACTCGAACCAGTGCCCGATGGTGGCACCGGCGGGCCGGAACGGGTCCGAGGGCGAGTCCATGTTGTAGTCGAGCAGTGGCTGCCAGTCGGAGTCGAAGTGCTCCGGGATCCGCCAGGACTGCTTCCGGGCGAAGTCGTCCACCACGCGGCGGGTGATCCGGGTGGCGCGGTCCAGCCACGCGTCATCGCCGGTGACATCCGCGGCCGCGAGATAGGCCTCCACCGTGTGCATGTTGGCGTTCACGCCGCGGTAGTCCTCGAGCTCGGAGAACGTCCTGTCCCAGGACTCCACGACCATGCCCTCGTCCTCCCGCCAGAACCGCTGCAGGGAGACCGTCAACGCCTGCTCCAACAGCTCCTTGCCGCCGGGCCGGCCGGCCGAGGCGGCACTCGCTCCGGCGAGGATCACGAAGGCGTGAGCGTAGGCCGGCTTGGTGTCGTCCATTGGCCCGTCGGGGCCCACCTGGGCGTACCAGCCGCCGTTCTCATCGTCATGGAAGTGGGACGCGAGTGACCGCAACCCGTGGTCGACCATGGTCGCCGAACCGGGCCTGCCCAGCAGCGCACCGAGGGAGAAGCAGTGGATCATGCGGCAGGTGAGCCACAGGTGGCTCCCCTGCGAGGGGACCGGCACCCCCTCGGTGCTCAGGTAGGCGAAACCTTCCTCGACGAGAGACCCGGAGGCGAAGTCCAGCAGAGCGTCCGTCTCGCTCTCCAGCCACCGAGTATGAGCAGCGTTGGTCAACCAGTTCATACGGTGAAGGCTAGTACCTGCTCGGCCCTGGGCCTGCATCGGACCCGGCGAAAGCGACTGGTGCGCAGCTCAGCGGGACAGCAACGAGCGAGGCATGATGGAGTCATGACGAGCACCGACGAGAACACCGACGACCAGGTGGGGGCCTCCGACGACACGCGTGGCGGATCGGACGCTCAACAGGAGGAGTCAGCCGAGAACAGGGCCAGCCCGCGCGTGGTGGTCACCTCGCCGGACGGGCTCGGGGTAGCCACGGCCGACGACGACTCCGACCCATCCGAGCTGGTGGCCGAGCCGGCGAAGGTGATGCGGATCGGCACGATGATCAAGCAGCTCCTCGACGAGGTGCGCAACGCCCCACTGGACGAAGCTGCCCGGGAACGGATGGCGGAGATCCACGAGAAGTCTCTGCATGAGCTCGAGGACGGTCTGAGCGAGGACCTGGTGGCCGAGTTGCATCGCATCACGCTGCCGTTCACCGACAACCGGGCCCCCTCCGACGCCGAGCTGCGGATCGCTCAGGCTCAGTTGGTGGGCTGGCTGGAGGGCTTGTTCCACGGCATCCAAACTGCCCTGGTGGCGCAGCAGATGGCCGCGCAGAACCAGCTCGTCCAGATGCGCAAGGCGCTGCCTCCTGGGGTGCACCCCGGCCAAGCCATGGGGCTGGGCCCGAAAGACGGTGGGGAGCACCACGGCACCGGCCAGTATTTGTGACGGCGACCATGCCGTTCCGGCGAACCCTCACGGTGGTCATGGGGTCAGTGCTGCTGGTGGCCGGCTGCGCCGGCCCGGAGGACCCGCCACCGAGCGGCGGCACCACCGCGACCGTCGCCACCAGCGCTGAAGACACAGGGACCGGCTCCCCCGAACCGACCGTCGACCTTGCCGACCCGCTCACGCCCGACACGATCGGCACCCGTACCGCGGACGCGATCCGCGCGGCTGGTTCGATGCAGTTCGAGCAAACCACGGTGGACGGCAGCGTCACCGGGGCGATGGCGTATCAGGGCACCGAGGTGGTGGCCATGGAGATCACCACCCGGAACCCTGACGGTGAGGTCACCCTGCACGAGTGGTTCGTCGACGGGACGTACTGGCGGGCATCGGACGGCGGCGCCGCCAGCACCGCTGGCCCTGGTGCGGCCGAGGACTTCCTCGCCCTGTGGAACTGGGCGGGCGCGCTGGAGAACGTCTACACCGACGTCGAGGCAGTGCGGCCGGTGGACGAGACCGAGCTCGACGGCATTCCGGTGACGGTCTACGAGGTGGCACTGCCGGACCGGACCGAGACCTGGTGGGTGGACGAACAGGACCTGCTGCGCCGGTACACCTACGGAGACGACCTGGGCGGAACCCTGACCGGCTTCGGTGCGGATCTCGAGATCACACCACCGGAAGGCTGAACGTCATCACTCCCCCGCGAGCAGCGTGCGCAGCACCGGCACCAATCCGTCGGTCTCCACCGGCCCGGTGACCAGGTCGGCCGCGCCGCGGGTGGTCTCGTCGGCGCCGCCCATGGCCACGCCCACACCCGCCCAGGTGAGCATCTCGATGTCGTTGCGTCCGTCCCCGGCCGCCACGGTCGCCGTCGGGCCCACCTGCAGGTACTGGCGCACCTGCTCCAGCGCCGACGCCTTGGAGACCCCCTCGGGGGCGATGTCCAGCCAGGCGGTCCACCCGACGGCGTAGCTCACCCCGTGCAGTCCGGACCGGTCCACCAGCTCGTGGAAGTCGTCCGAGCCCAGACCCGGTGCTCGCATCGTCACGCGCGAGGCCGACATCGCGCAGAGTTCTTCGAAGTCCACCACCCGCAGGGTCCCGGTGAGCTCGCCGTCCGGGAACGGGGCGGTGAGAGCGAAGCCGCGGCCGAGGTCCTCCACCGCGAAGATGCCCTCCGGCAGGTGTTCCCGCAGCAACCGCAGCGTGGGGCCGGGGTCGAAGGTGACCACGTCGTGGATCTCGTAGCCGCTGGCCAGGGTGGAGTCGAGCCGGATGGTCACCGCGCCGTTGGAGCACACCGCCCACGCATCCGTGATGCCCAGGGCCTCGGCCACCGGCAACACGGCCTGCAGGGAGCGCCCCGTGGAGAGCACCACGTGCGTGCCCGAGGCACGCAGATCCCCGACGGCGGTACGCACCTTCTCCGACAGGCTCTGGTCGTGCCCCAGGATGGTGCCGTCGATGTCCAGGGCGACCAGCAGGTCGGGCCCGGGCCGGTACAGCGCCAAGGCGCCCAGGTGGGCAGAGGGGCGGGCCGTCGTCATCGGGGCTCGAGCACCTCGAGGCCGCCGAGGTAGGGGCGCAACCCTTCAGGCACCCGCACCGAGCCGTCGGGCTGCTGGTGGTTCTCCAGGATGGCCACGATCCATCGGGTGGTGCCGAGGGTGCCGTTCAGGGTGGCGACCGGATGTGTCCCTCTCTCCCCCCGCTCACGCACGTTCAGGCGGCGAGCCTGGAAGGTGGTGCAGTTCGAGGTGGAAGTCAGCTCCAGATAGCGCTCCTGGGTGGGCAACCAGGCCTCGCAGTCGAACTTGCGGGCGGCGCTGGAGCCGAGGTCCCCGGCGGCCGTGTCGATCACGCGGTAGGGCAGGTCCACCAGGGCGAGCATCTGCTCCTCCCAGCCGAGCAGGCGCTGGTGCTCAGCGTCGGCGTCCTCGGCGCGAGCGTAGGAGAACATCTCCACCTTGTGGAACTGGTGCACTCGAATGATGCCGCGGGTGTCCTTGCCGTGCGAGCCGGCCTCGCGGCGGTAGCAGGCCGACCAGCCGGCGTACCGTTTCGGGCCGTCGGACAGGTCGATGATCTCCCCGGCGTGGTAGCCGGCGAGGGCCACCTCGGACGTTCCCACCAGGTAGAGGTCGTCCACCTCGAGGTGGTAGATCTCGGCAGCGTGCGCACCGAGGAAGCCGGTGCCGGCCATGATCTCGGGCTTGACGAGGGTGGGGGTGATCACCGGGGTGAACCCGGCCGCGGTGGCGGTGTCCATCGCGGCGTTCAGCAGGGCCAGCTCCAGGCGGGCACCGATGCCGGTGAGGAAGTAGAACCGCGACCCGGAGACCTTCGCGCCGCGCTCGGTGTCGATCGCACCGAGCCCTTCGCCCAGGGCGAGGTGGTCCTGCGGCTCGAAACCCTCGGCGGTGAAGTCACGCGGGCTGCCGACCTCCTTGAGCACGACGTAGTCATCCTCGCCACCGGCGGGGACGCCGTCGGCCACCAGGTTCGGCAGCTGGGTGAGCAGCTCATCCAGCTCTGCCTGCGCGGCATTGGCCTCGGCCTCGGCCGCCTTGACCTCCTCGGCGAGTGCCTTCGCCCGGGTGAGGATGGCGGGTCGTTCCTCCGGGGAGGCCTTGCCGACGGACCGGGAGACCTCCTTCTGCTGGGCTCGCAACTGCTCGAAGCCGGTCAGCATGCCCCGACGGCGTTCGTCGGCTGCCAGCACTCGGTCCACCAGTTCGGGGTCCTCACCCCGGGACCGCTGGCTGGCTCGGGCGACGTCCGGATCCTCGCGAAGGCTCTTCAGATCGATCACCCCACGAGCGTATCGGCCCCACACCCCTGCGTGGACTCTCGGCTACCGTTCACCTCATGACGTGGGAGCAGACCATCAGCCTGGTGGCTCTCGTGCTAGCGCTCGCCGCCCTGGTGGTCGGCCTGGTCGTGTTGCAGCGGATCCGGGAGCGGGGTGCGCGGGTGGACCCGCTGGTGACGCACGAGCCGGAACGTGATCGCTCCCCGGGGCCACCTGCCTTCGTGGTGAACCCGATCAAGGCGCGTGACCCGGTCGGGTTGCGCCGGCTGGCCGGTGAGATCGCCGACGAGCTCGAGTTGGCCGAACCGCTATGGTTCGAAACCACCGCCGAGGACCCGGGTGTGGGTCAGGCGCGTGCTGCCGTGGCGGCCGGGGCGAGCGTGGTGGTGGCCGCCGGCGGCGATGGCACGGTACGAGCGGTGGCCACCGCATTGGCCGGGACTGAGGTGCCGATGGCACTGCTGCCGATGGGCACCGGGAACCTGCTCGCCCGCAACCTCGACCTCCCGCTGGACGGGACCGCCTCGTTGGTACGCACGGCTCTCGGCGGCACCGACCATCCCATCGATATCGGCTGGCTCCGCGCGCACCGACTCTCCCCAGCCGCGGGCGCCGCCCTCCCTTCGCCGACCAGCGAGCCGGACGGGGCAGACGGCGATGAGCACCTGTTCCTGGTGATGGCCGGTCTCGGTTTCGACGCGGCCATGGTGGCCGGGGCAGACGATGAGCTGAAGTCCCGGATGGGCTGGCTCGCCTACTTCTTCGCCGGTGCTCGGCACCTGCACGGGCGCAAGCTGCATGTGCGCATGCGGGTGGGTGAGGGCGAGGTGCGGCCGTTGAAGGTGCGCAGCCTGCTGTTCGCGAACTGCGGGCGGCTGCCCGGCGGGATCGTGCTGCTCCCGGACGCCGAGTTGAACGACGGATGGCTCGACGTGGCCGCGCTGGACACCCGGGGCGGTGTGCTCGGCTGGTCGTCACTGTTCGGGAAGGTCGTCGCCCAGGGGGTAGGGCTGCGCAAGGATCTGCCGGTGAGCCCCAGTTCCATCGAGTTCTGGCGGGGCCGGGAGGTCTCGGTCAGCTGTGACCAGCCGGAGCACGTGCAGGTGGATGGCGATCTGATCGGCGAGGCGACCGCCGTCACCGCCCGCCTGCAGGCCGGCGGCCTGCGGGTACGCACTCGCTGAACTCTCCCCCGGCCCACACAGTTTCTGCACGTCGCGCCGCATAGGCTGGCAGGCGATGATCACCCCATTGGAACCGACTTCCCGCATTCGAACGGGCTTCGGACTGCCCGGAAGCCCGTTCCCACGCGGGAAGTCCGTTCGAACGGGGTGGACACTGGCGATGATCGCTGGGCTGATGCTGCTCCTCGGGTGGGTGAACCCCGCCCCGGCGCGCGCGGAGACACCCGCGGCACCGGTCGTCGTCATCGGGGTGGGCGGCCTTGCCTGGGACGACATCGACGCCGACACCCCGGCTCTCGCCTCCCTGACCCATCAGGGGGTGGGGTCCCTGGTGGTGCGCAGCGTGCGATCGTTCACCTGCCCCGCCGATGGCTGGCTGGCGCTGACCACCGGCACCCGGGCCGCTGACCAGGAGGGACCGTGCCGGTTCCTGCTGGAACCTTCCGACGGCGAGGTCCGTGGGTGGCAGGAGTACCAGGAAGCGATCGGCGGGCAGAACTTCGACGCCCAGCCCGGGCTGTTCGGGGACGTGCTCGACGAGACCGGCACGCGCGCCCGCAGCATCGGACCGGGGGCAGCCATCGCCGTCGCGGACAGCACGGGCGATGTCGCCGACCACACGAACCGCCCGGCCGACCCGGCCGAGTTGAGTGCGGCCGCTCGCGAAGCGGTCAGCGAGTCCGATCTCCTGGTGATCGATGCCGGCTCGATCCGTGACGGTGACGACGGGTACACCATCTCCTCGACTCCGCAGGCCTATCGCGCCGAGCAGATCCGGATCGTGGAGAACCGGGTTGCAGCCATCCTTGCCGGCCTGGCCGACGCCGCGACCGACCCGGTCGTACTGCTGGCCGGGGTCGCGGACTCCGGCTACGAGCCCGGGTTGCGCGTGCTGGCGATCAGCGGCCCCGGAACAGCCAGCGGGGTGCTCAGTTCCTCCTCCACCCGGCAGGACGGATACGTCCTGGCCACCGACCTGCAACCGACGATCGCCGAACTGCTCGGTATCACCGACGCGATCCCCACCGGGGCCACCATCGGGGCGCCCGCACTCCTCGCAGCAGGGCCGCCCGGCCCGGTGGCCGCGGCCGACCGGCAGGCCGCGCTCGAGGACGATGCCGTGCACGCCAGCGCCGTGCGCCCGCTGGTCCCCACCTTCTACGCCGGGCTGGTCGCCCTGAATCTGCTGCTGTTCGCAGCGGTCGCACTCGCGCTGAAACGCCCGGCAGCAGCACGGATACGCGCATGGGCCGCCCAGCGGTTCCCGGCGCACAGCCGGTGGCTGCAGCGGCTGTTCGCCCAACGGGAGCTGGCCCTGAGCGTGCTGCGGGTGGTGGCGCTGGGGATCGCCAGCATCCCGGTGGCGTCCTACCTGACCAACCTGCTGCCGTGGTGGCGCGCGAACCCTGCGATGCTGGCCCTGCTCGGCGGTACGGCCGCCTGGATCGCGGTGATCGTCGCGGTCGCTCTGGCCGGTCCGTGGCGGCGGCACACGTTCGGGCCCGCTGCTGTGGTGGCGGGAGCCACAGCGCTCGTGCTGGCCGTGGACGTGGCGACCGGGGCCACCCTGCAGCTCTCCGCCGTCATGGGCGTACCCACCCTGGTGGCTGGCCGCTTCTACGGGATGAACAACACCACCTTCGCCCTGTTCACCACGGCGAGCCTGCTCGTCACCATGGTGCTGACGAACCCTCTGGTGCGTGCCGGACGGCGGCGCCTCGCCGCTGTGGTGGTGCTCGCCGTCGGGGCCGTGGTGGTGGTGCTGGACGGTGCGCCCTCGATCGGGGCGGACTTCGGCGGCCCGCCGGCCCTGCTCCCGGCGTTCATGGTGACGGCGTTGCTCGCCGCGGGGATCAGGCTCACCTGGAAGCGTGTGGCGGCCGTGCTGCTGATCGCCGCGGTGGCCACGATGGCCATCGCCTACGTCGACTGGCTGCGACCGCCGGCCGAGCGCACGCACCTAGGACGGTTCTTCCAGACGGTCCTCGACGGTGGTCTGTGGGGGGTCGTCTGGCGCAAGCTCGACCAGAACATCTCGATCCTGTTCGGCAACCGGCCGCTGACGATCCTGGCGATCTGCGGGGTGCTCACGGTGGTGTTCGTGCTCGCCAAGCCGATCCGGCTCGCACTGACCTCCCCCGACGGCGGGGCGTTCTCCTGGCTGTCCGGCGGAAACCCGATCTCCCTGATGAGCCGGGACGTGCCGATGCTGACCCCGGGTCTGGTGGGTGCTGCCGTGGCCCTCGGGCTCGGGCTGGCGGTGAACGACTCCGGGATCGCGATCCCTGCGCTGGGCGTCGCGCTCGGGGTGCCGTTGCTGATCGCTGCCTGCGCCACCTGGATGCTCGGGCTGCACGCCCAGCGAGGCAGCCTCAGTTCCGAGACCTCCGGCGACGCTTCCGCGGCTGCGGATTCTCGGTGATCGCCCGCTCGGCCGGAGGAGCCGGCGAGCGCCCGTCCTCGGCGGGTTCACCCGAGGTCTCCCGGGTGACCTTCTGCTTGTAGTGGCGGAACTTGCGGGCGGCCACGGCCATGGCCACGTCCCGGTACTGCCCGGCGCGGTGCAACTGCCCGGCCAGGTCGCTCCCGGAGGCGCGGTGGCGCAGATCGCAGGGCACCTCCACCACGGCGAACCCCTGCAGCAGCACGTCCATCGTCATCCCGGTCTCCACGCCCCAGCCGTGCGCGAGCGGGGTGGACGCGTCGAAGGCGGCGCGGGTCATACACCGCTGCCCGGAGAGCGGTTGGGTGGGCGCCCATCCGGTCGCTCGCTGGATGGCCCGCCGGGCCAGCCCGGTGACGATCCCCCTCCCGGCCGCACCGGACTGTTTCGGCAGTACGGCGATGGAGAGGTCGGCCTTGCCCGCCAGCACCGGCGGCACCAGGGGTGCGGCATTGACAGCGGTGGCACCGAGGTCGGCGTCCACGAACAGCAGCAAGCGGGCCGGGCCGGCCTCCACATCACGCATCGCCACCACGGCGGCCCCGGTCTCCATCGCAGAGGCCTTGCCGCGGTTGTGCGAGTGACGCACCACCACGGCACCGGCGCCTCGGGCGAGGTGCTGGGTGTCGTCCTCGCTGCCGTCGTCCACCACGAGCACGAGATCGACGTGCGGGATAGCACGCACGGCACGGACGGTGGCCGCGATCCGCTCGGCCTCATCCTTCGCCGGGATCACGGCAGCGACCCGCTGATTGTCCGGATCGGGGCGCTGCACCGGGATCGGACCGGTATCGGGCGCACGCCGCCGGATGACCCGTAGCGGGTTCATCCCGTCGCCTGGCGCCCGGCTCACGATCCTCAGCCTATCGTCGTCAGCGCAGTGTGACCTGGCGCGACACGATGCCCGCCCGAGCCCGGCGCTCGTCGGCGTTCAGCGGCTCGGTCACCGCGAGCGCCTCGGCCAGACGTTCCTCGAACGCGGGGGCGACGCCCTCGAGCTCTTCGGCCTCGGTTCCAGGGGCGAGCTCCCACACCGGAACCACCAACGCGCAGGAACGGAACGCGCCGATGAACCGGGCGTCGTCGTCGATCGCCGAACTGCGGGCGGCGTGCAGGCGGGCGAGTGCATCCAGGAGCGCTTCCTCGTCCTCGGTGCGGGACCAGCGCAGGAACTCGCGTGCACCCATCCGGCACCAGTACGCGCTCGCCACCGACTCCAGCTTCACCGTCGGCACGATGGCACCGGCGAACTCCTCGAGCGCAGACGTGAGCTCCGGGGTGGGTTCGGTGTCGGGCGGGAGCACGAAGTCGAAGGTGTCGTGCAGGGTCACCTCGAACGGGGCGTCCAGATCCAGCACGTCCTGCAGGCGGGGCCCCGGGCCGGGCAGATCGAGGTGGGTCAGACTGGTGCCCGGTTCGGCATCGAGCACCTGCAGCAGAGCCGCTGCGACATCGCGACTCGGGTCCCCACTGGAGGTCACGTTCTGCAGGGCCACCAGGATCTGGCCGTCCTCGCGGTGCATCGCCGGCAGCAGGCCGGGGAGCACCGTCACCACGGTCACCTCGCGCGCACCGTACTCGGCGGTGGTGCGGGCGGTGGCGCTGGCCGCGGGAACCACCTCGCGCATGGCGACCCAGTCGGCCTCGCCGGGCAGTCCCTCGAACGATCGGCGGGGAGCCGCGAGCGCCGCCTTGCGGGCGGCTTTGCGGGCCGCCACCTTCTCATTGACCTGCCCGGACTTCTTGCGCTTTGCCATACCTGCACCCTATCGATCCGAGCGGCACTTTTTGCCATCGAGTGACCCGGTTCCTATCGCTCGCCCGCGATGGTGGTGGCACGATGGCTCCCATGCATTCCCGCGCAGGGCAGGTAGCCCTCCCCGAGGACCTGATTGACACCGATGCCGTGCTCTCGGCGTACGTCGACCGCACCCCGGACCTGGACGACCCGGCCCAGCAGGTGGTGTTCGGCACCTCCGGGCACCGGGGCTCCAGTCTGGACGGCGCGTTCAACGAGGCACACATCGTCGCCATCACCCAGGCGATCGTGGAGTACCGCACCGCGCAGGGAATCGACGGCCCGCTGTACCTGGGCCGGGACACACATGCGCTCTCCGAGCCGGCACAGCGCACCGCGCTGGAGGTGCTGGCCGCGGCGGGCGTTGAGGTGCGGATCGATGCCCGGGATTCGTACACGCCCACGCCGGCACTGTCCCACTCGATCCTGCGGCACAATGGCGCCGGATCGACCGAGGGGGTACGCACCCGCGGACCCGGTTTGGCCGATGGCATCGTCGTGACCCCGTCGCACAATCCGCCGCGGGACGGCGGATTCAAGTACAACCCGCCCCATGGTGGACCGGCCGGGAGCGATGCGACCGGGCAGATCGCCCGGCGGGCGAACGAACTGCTCCGCTCCGGCATCGGTGCGATCGCACGCATCCCGTACGAGCGGGCACTCCAAGCGGAGAACGTGCACAAGCACGACTACCTGCTCACCTACGTCGACGACCTGGAGTCGGTGCTCGACCTGGATGCGATCCGGACCGCCGGGGTACGCATCGGAGCGGACCCGCTCGGCGGCGCGGCCGTGGAGTACTGGGCAGAGATCGCCGAGCGGCACAGCCTGGACCTGACCGTGGTGAACCCGCAGGTGGACCCGCGCTGGTCATTCATGACGCTGGACTGGGACGGCAAGATCCGGATGGACTGCTCCTCGCCGTCGGCGATGGCGTCACTGGTCTCGATGATGCGAGGCGAAGGCGGCGCTGCCCCCTACGACATCGCCACCGGCAACGATGCTGACGCCGACCGGCACGGGATCGTCACCCCCGACGGCGGGTTGATGAACCCCAACCACTACCTCGCGGTGGCGATCGACTACCTGTTCGGGCACCGGCCGGACTGGTCCGACGAGGCCGCCGTGGGCAAGACCCTGGTGTCGTCGGCACTGATCGATCGGGTGGTCGCCGGTGCGGACCGGCGGCTGCTGGAGGTTCCGGTGGGCTTCAAGCACTTCGTGCCCGGGCTGCTGGACGGGTCCGTCGGGTTCGGCGGTGAGGAGTCCGCCGGTGCCTCGTTCCTGCGCCGGGACGGGTCGGTGTGGACCACCGACAAGGACGGCATCGTGCTGGCTCTGCTCGCCGCCGAGATCCTCGCGGTGACCGGCCGCTCCCCCAGCCAGCTGCACGAGGAGCAGGTGGCCGAGTTCGGGGAGAGTTGGTACGCCCGCGTGGACGCGGCCGCCACCCGTCAGGAGAAGGCCACCTTGGCGAAGCTCTCGGCCGAGGATGTGACTGCGACCGAGCTGGCCGGCCAGCCGATCACCGCCTCGTTGGTGGATGCCCCTGGGAACGGCGCCGCGATCGGCGGCCTGAAGGTCACGACGGCGGATGCCTGGTTCGCCGCGCGCCCGTCCGGCACCGAGGACGTGTACAAGATCTACGCCGAATCGTTCGTCTCCGCTGACCACCTGGAGCAGGTGCAGTCGGCGGCGAAGGATGTGGTCTCGGCTGCGCTGGGCAGCTGAGGAGTATCGACTGGCCTGAGTCGCCTGCTGCCAGATGGGGCAGCTCGCCACTCAGGACCGTCGAAAGCTCCAGGACCGGCTCACACCCGCACCGGCTCCCCGACCTCCGGGGTGAGTAGCCGCCCGCCGTACTCGGCCACCACGTGGGAGAGCCTGGTCAGGGCCATCCGTTGCCCCACCTCGGAGTTGTGCGCCTCGTGGATCGGCAGCACCAGCTCGGCGCGCGCCTCGGCCACGAAGTCCATCACCTCACCGATCTTGAGCCAGGGCCCGCTCACCGGCGCGGCGAGCAGACCCACCGCACCGTCTGGCAGGTCGAACGAGTCGCCGGGGTGGTAGAGCAGGCCGTCCACCAGCACACCGACGTTGTCGACCACGGGCAGGTCCCGGTGTACGAGCGCATGCTCACCACCGCTGAATGCCAGAACCACGGTGCCGATCGCCGCAGCGGTGCCGGGGCGAACCGCCTCCACCGGAAGCCCGTCGCCCTGCCACAGGGCAGCCAGATCGGGAGGCGCGAGCAGCACCGCCTGCGGGCTCTCCTGATGCACCCGCCGGGCGACATCGATGTCGGCATGGTCGGCGTGGGCGTGGGTGAGAACCAGCGCATCGACACCGCTGAGCGGGGGCTCCTGGGACAGGTTCCCGGGGTCGATGAGCACACGCATTCCCTGGGTACGCACGTCCAGGCACGCGTGCCCGTAGTGGGTGACCTCCATGCCAGCAGGGTAAACCCGCACCGGAGGAGTGGCAGGATCAACGGGTGCTCGCCCCGTACCGCCGCGTCCTGTCCACTCCCGGGGCACTGGCGTTCTCCACCGCCGGCGTACTGGCCCGGCTTCCGTTGTCGATGGTCACCCTCTCCATCGTGCTGATGGTGACCGCCCTGTACGACGAGTACGGGCTCGCCGGGCAGATCACCGGTGCCTATGCGGCCAGCCAGGCGGTCTTCTCGCCACGGCTGGCGCGGCTGATCGACTCCTTCGGGCAGGCGCGGGTGATGCGCCCCGCGTTGGCGATTTGCATGACGTCGTTGCTCGGCATGGTCGTCGCCGCCACCCTGGGTGCCCCGGTGGGCTGGCTGTTCCTGACGGCGGCCCTCACCGGAGCGACCACAGGTTCCGTGGGTGCGATGGTGCGGTCCCGCTGGAACCACACGCTCACCGACCCGAACCGGCTGCACACCGCGTACGCCCTCGAGGCGGCCCTGGACGAGACCGTGTTCATGACCGGACCGGTGATCGCCACCGCACTGGCCACCTCGGTCTCCCCGACGGCCGGGCTGGTGGTGGCTGTTCTCGCCGCGGGGACCGGCGGCTTCTGGTTCCTCTCGCAACGGGCGACAGAACCGGTGCCGACCGGACGGGCGGCGAAGGAGGGGCGCAGGTCCGTGCTGCGCTCGGGCGCCCTGCTCGCCGTCGTGCTGGTGTTCTTCGCCACCGGTGTGGTGTTCGGCGCCTCTGACGTCTCGGCCGTGGCGTTCAGCGAGGAGCACGGCGCCAAGGCGTGGGCCGGCGTCATGCTCGCGTGTATGGCAGCAGGCTCGCTGACCGGCGGGCTGGCCTACGGCGCGCGGACGTGGGTGATGGACCTGCGGAAGCGGTTCGTGATCGGGGTGCTCGTCCTGACCGGGGGGATGTGCCTGTTCCTGCTGGTCGACTCGCTGCCGATGCTGGCGGCGACGATGTTCGTGGCCGGCCTGGCGATCGCGCCCACGATGATCAACGGCAACGCGCTGGTTCAACAGCTGGTACCTCGCGGACGCCTCACGGAGGGGTTTACCTGGGAGAGCACCGCGATCTGGGTGGGGTTCGCCGTCGGGACCGCCGTAGCGGGAGCGGCGGTGGACGCCTTCGGGTCGGCGGGCAGTTACCGGGTGCTCGCCGGTGCCGGCGCCTTCGCGGCACTGCTCGCACTGGTCGCCGCGCCGCGCCTGCGCGCCGCGCACCCCCGCCCCTGAGTTCGAGAGGGCGAGGGGTATCCGCTGGGAGATCGCTCGTGCACGTGTCACGCTGACGTCCATGAGCATGCCCACTGACCCGTTGGTCGAGACCAGCACCAGCACCGCACACGCCTACGCCGCGAACCGGGCGAACTGGGACGGTCGCGCAGCCGTGCACGCGACCAGCGCTGCCTATGACGTCGAGGGCCTGGTGGCCGATCCGACCCGCATCTCGTCGGTGATCCGCACCGACATGGCCCTCCTCGCCCCGCACCTGGGCGGCACCCGGATCGACGACGACGCGCCTCTGGACGGGCTGGACGTGTGCCACCTGCAGTGCCACATCGGCACCGACACCGTGTCCATGGCACGCCTCGGGGCGCGGGTGACCGGCGTGGACCTCTCCCCCGGATCGCTGGCCGTCGCACGTGACCTGGCCCAGCGGTGCGAGATCGACGCACGCTGGGTGGAGAGCGAAGTGAGCGAGGCGAGCTCCGCCGTCGGGGGCACGTTCGACCACGTGCACACCTCGATCGGGACGATCTGCTGGGTGCAGGATCTCGACGGCTGGGCACGCACCATCGCGGCACTGCTACGCCCGGGTGGCACGTTCTTCTTCCGGGACCAGCACCCGGCCCTGGCAGCGATGAACGATCTGGTGCGCGACGACGTCCGGCTCGGCAACCGCTACTGGCCGCTGCCGCTGGGCCGCGCGTTCACCTACTCCGACGGAATGACCTACACTGACGGCGACTACAGCCAGATCAAGGCGGCCCGCAACTACGAATGGCCACACCCGGTCTCCCAGACCCTGCAGGCGCTGCTGGATGCCGGTCTGCACCTGGTGGCAGTGGCCGAGCACGAGTCCCTGCCGTGGCAGGCCCTGCCGGTGATGGTGCCCGGCGAGGACGGCTTCGTGCTGCCGATGCCCTGGCGGGAGCAGCTGCCGGTGGCGTGGTCGGTGGTGGCGCGCAAGCCCGCGCAGGGATAGTGCGCTGTACGGACAGCATCCCTCACGACGGGCGGCGGCCGAGGTAGGCGACGAACCGGTCGCTCGCGCTCGCCGTCGCAGCGACCGGGACGGCCGGGCCGAAGTTCGTCCCACGCGCTGTCTCGTCGAGGCGGCCCTCGATCAGGGCAAGCAGCCCGCTCGCTGTGTCTTCCGGGACGGGCCGGCCCGCCTCCAGCGCCACGGCGATGTCCCACCCGTGGGCGGCGAGCTCGTTCGCGCCGCCCTGGGCGGCGCCGAGGAGCAGGTCCTCCTGCTGTCCGCTGGCAGCCATGGTGGTCAAGGTCTCGCGCAGTGCATCGATCCGCTCCCGGGCCACAGCGACGGGATCAGGTGTGCCGGCTGACCGTGGCGTCGGCAGGGCGAGCTCACCGGTGCGGGTGAGGTCGATGACGGCGTCGGCGACGTCGGCCAGGTGCAGCACCACCGCGCGCACGTCCCAGGGGTCGCACGGTGTGGGACGGTCCAGGTCGCCGTCGGAGATCGCACCGATCGTCGCGAGGGCATAGTCGGCAGCCTGCTCGAACAGGGCAAGGCGCTCGGTCGTGGCTGGTTCTGTGGTGGTCATCTGTTCTCTCCTCGTCACTGGTCGTTCTGGGCCTGCTGAATCTGCTCAGCAATCCGCTTGACCCGGTGCAGCCGGGCATCCCAGGCATCGCCAACCGCGGCGAGCTGGGCGACGGCGCGGGCAAGTTGGTCGTCATCGACCCGGTAGCGCTTCTCCCGACCGCTGGTGGCGCCGTGCACGAGTCCGGCGCGGTCGAGCACGGCCAGATGCTTGGCGATCGCCTGCCGGGTGACCGGCAGATGCTCGCTGAGCGAGCTCGCCGTCTCGGCCGTGCCCGCGAGCAGCAGGTCGAGCATCCGCCGCCTCGTCGGATCGCCGATCGCCGACCACAGCTCGTCGTTCACGACTGCGGTCACGGCTGCTCCACGAGGGTGGCGACGTAGGGCGCGATCCGCGGCAGGAAGTGGTCCCATCCGCGCGAGTGGTCGCGGTACCACTCCTCCAGCACGGCCGCCTCCCAGCCCCTCTCCCGGAAGCCGGTCTCGCTGAACCGCAGCAGTGTTCCTGCCCCCTGCGGCACGAGGTCGATGGTCACCAGCAGCGAGTTTCCCGTTGCAGCCACCTCGTCGGCGGCGTGTGTCCAGCGGAACGAGAACCGAGTCGGTGGTTCCACCTCGACGACGGTGAGCGCCACGACCTTGCCCTCGCCGTCCGGGTCACCGAAGAGGATCTCCCCCTCGGCCCCCACCACTGCCTCGTAGCGGGCCTCGTCGGGCCACCACTGCTGGACGTGCTCAGGTTTGCTCACCACGTCGAAGACGATCTCCGGCGCTGCCTCGATGTACAGCTCACGTTCGATGGTGCCGAGCTCCATGGTTTCCTCCTGCAACATTTGGTTGCAGGTCACGATAGCGGCGCACCGCGCGATGCGCAACCCTTAGTTGCACATCGTGATCATCGCGGCGATCGCCCCCACAGACCCACCGCTGGAGAGGGGTGCGGTCACGTTCCGGTGAGCACCGCGATAGCCGCCTGTCGGTCCAGCCGGTCCAGCACCGCGACGTCCTTGGACTCCAGCATCCGGTAGGCGTGGAAGAACGCCTCGAGCTCCTCGACCGCCGCCTCCGGCAGATCGTCGATGTCCGTCAGGTGGTCGGAATGGTGATCGGCCTCGGGCACCACGAGCAGCTTGGTCTCGGCGATGTCCCCGACCTGCAGTGACATCCCGCCGATCACCCGACAGCGCATGTGCACCCCGGGAAAGGTTCCCTCGTCGATGAGCACGAGCGCGTCGAGCGCGTCCCCGTCCTCGCCGTCGGCCCCGATCACGTACCCGTAGTCACCGGGAAAACCGGCCGGTCCGCCAAGGCGACGGTCGAACCAGATGACCCCTCCATCGTCGGCCTCGTACTTGTTCCGGCTGCCGCGGGGGATCTCCACCACCACCACGCAGCGACCTGCTCGATGTTCTTGTGCCCGCTTCTCATTGGTCATCTCTGCACCGTAACCACGGCAGGTCGGCGATTCCGGGGATTCGGACGCCAGTTGCCGCTGCGCAGCAACGTAGTTCACCCACGTGGCATATCTTCCCCGGGACCTAGCCCCATACCGCCCCCGCTACGCCCCTCCCGGGTCCGTGGCGGCCGCACGAGGGCTCAGTTCGCGCGCACCTGGTCCGTTCAGCCATTCGACAGCCGACAGCTTCGAGCCGATCTCTCGAGCAGCCTCCTGAAGGTCACCGAGATGCTCCTCGAGCTGCTCCAGCGTGCATCGTTGGACGGGAACGGTGATGCTAATCCCGTACAATCCCAAGTCCGTGGTAATCGCGACCCCGATACACCGCGCACCTGGCGTCGACTCCTCGTCCTCAATCGCATACCCTCGCCGACGGGCGGCCGCCAATTGATGAAGCAGCGCATCCCGCGTCCGAATGGTGCGGCTCGTGACCGTCGGGAGCTCCTCAGGATACAGGCTGACGATCTGCTCATCGCTCAAGGTGGCCAGCATCGCCTTGCCGAGACCAGTGCCGTAGGCGGGCTTCCGGTCGCCAAGGTGCGCAACATAGCGCACCTCATGCGTGCAGTCCCGTCGATCGACATAGATCACATCACCATCGCGGAGGGCGCCAAAGTGCACGGTCTCATTGAAGGTCTCGACGAGTCGATCGAGCACGACACCAGCCACATCATGGATCGACCGGTGTCGATGGAAGGCCGCCCCCACCTCGAACGCGCCGATGCCGATCGTGTAGCCGTCCGAATCGCGCTCCAGGAACCCCGCTGCGACCAAGGACCCCAGGAGATTGTGCAGGGTACCCTTCGGCACATCCAGACGCCGTTGCAGATCCACGAAACGCATGGACCGCCCCGCCCTGGCGACCAGCTGCACGGCAGCAAGCGATCGATCCACGCTGTGGTTGGTTCGTCCGGTGCGTTCCATCACGGCTCCCTCGTTCGCGCCTGCCTGTCTTTCCGACTCAAGTTCATCATAACGAACTCTGGCCGCCGAAACGGCAGAGCGGATATGTGTCCAAATCCCGCGCATCCGTGCTGGCGAGGCGCCACGCCGGTGATTAAGCTCGCGCGAGCAGGCAATGCACACAGGTTGCTGCAGTAGGCCCGATCGACCGTTGCATCTGGCCCGGGTCAAGGCGTCGATATTGGGGCGACGACCTCGTCGGTGCCGTTGCAATGAAGCGATGCCGCGCTCATCTGGTCCGACGAACATCACCACGTTTGCCGGATCCGTCCCTGGGCCCTGCTTCTCGCCCGAGGGCGTACCGGCGGATCCGGCAGGCAACTTCGATGCAGTGTTGCGGGTTGAGGCTGAGGCCAGTCGGTTGATCGTTCTGATCGATGTCGCGATCTTCCGTGTGCACGGTCGACGGAGAATCGACCAACGACACAACTGCCTCGAATTTCGCTATAGTGAACATCGTTCACGCCGATCGCCAGTCGACCACCTCCTCTTTCGATGAAGGGACGACCACGAACCGTGCAGGCACCCAACATCTTGTTCGCCATCGCTGACGATGCTTCCCACATGAGTGCGTACGGTCATTCGTTCGTGCACACCCCGAACTTCGATCGGGTAGCGGAGCAGGGTGTTCTCTTCATGAACGCCTTCACGTCGAACCCCAAGTGCGCTCCATCTCGAGCGAGCATCCTGACCGGCAGGCACTCGTGGCAGCTCGAGGAGGCGTGCAACCACTTCGGGATCTTCCCATCGAAGTTCGCGGTGTTCCCCGACCTTCTGGATGATGCGGGATATCACGTCGGGTACACGGGGAAGGGATGGGGCCCGGGTGACTGGCGAGCCGGTGGCTGTTCCCGGAACCCTGCCGGACCCGAGTACAACGACGCGAGGTTGACACCGCCGGAGAAGACGGGGATCCGGCCCATCGACTACGCCGGAAACTTCGAGGCATTCCTCAACGATCGCCCTGACGGCGCCCCGTTCTATTTCTGGTACGGAGGTCACGAGCCGCACCGGTCCTACGTCGAGGGCGAAGGCATGCGCGCCGGGAAGGATCCCGCTGACGTCACAGTGCCCCCGTACTTGCCCGACCACGAAGTCGTACGCAACGACCTGCTCGACTATGCCTACGAAGTCGAGTGGTTCGACCAGCACTTGGGCCAGATGCTCGATCTTCTGGATCGCACCGGTGAGCTCGAGAACACTCTGGTGATCGTTACTTCGGACAACGGGATGCCGTTTCCACGCGTCAAGGGGCAGATGTACGAGGAGGACTTCCGGCTCCCTCTCGCGATCAGCTGGCCGCGCGAAGTTCCGGGTGGACGCACGGTCGAAGACCTGGTCAGCTTTATCGACCTCGCACCCACACTGCTCCACGCCGCCGGTCTCAGTCCAGGTGAGCAGATGGAAGGGAATCCCCTCACCGACGTCCTCCGATCGACATCCTCAGGTGTGATCGACCCCGACCGCGACCGGGTCTACATGGGCCGGGAGCGCCACGACCTCGGTCGCGAAGACGACCTCGGGTATCCGGTGCGATGCATACGCACTCCCGAGTACCTCTATGTGTGCAACTTCCATCCCGAACGGTGGCCGGCCGGCAACCCTGAGACCGGGTTCACCAACGTCGACGCCTCTCCAACGAAGTCCCTGGTGCTCGAACAGCACTACCAGAACGAAACCGACCGCTACTTCAACCTGGCGTTCGCCAAACGCCCCGCCGAGGAGCTCTATCGGATCGACCGCGACCCCTCCTGCCTGCACAACCTCGCGGAGGACCCCGGCCATCAGGCGACGAAGAAGTCGTTGCGGCAGGAACTGGAGCACACGCTCGTCAGTACGCGCGACCCCCGGATCCTCGGTGACGGCGACACCTTCGAGACCTACCGGTACACCGGCAGTGACGCGCATTCCTGGCGCAGTTACCGGGCGGGAACCTGGGCGCCGTTGTGACTGCCGCCCTGCGGCCGGGATATACAGACGCAGCCGCACACCAGCGGGCGATCTGATCATCCGCCCGTCACGTTCAAGCAGTCGGATGCCGACCCGACCCGACCTACTCGTGGTCTTCGGTGACCAGCATCGCTGGTGCGGCCTCGACTGCTACGGCAATGAGGAAGTCGACTCGCCCGCATTCGACGACCTGTGGGGCTGTCTCGAAGCACCCTGCTGCGTGTCCCCGCACGCGCCAGCATGCTCACCGATCAGCTCAGCCAAGCACCGGGCAATGCGCAAGTGTTGCCTGCCATGACCATGGGATCGGGCGGGGTTGTCGATCGTGAAGATCGAGGAGCTGCTGGCCCGGCAGGGTGTCGTGCTGTACCGGACGCTGCACCGCTTCGCGACCCCGCGCGGAGCGGCTACCGGGCCAGGGAGAGCCGCCGTCCGCGTCAACGATGGCGACGCCGGGCGGCAGTGGAAGATGCACGCCCTGATCTACTCGCGTGTGGCTGACCTATGCCCAGCCCGTCACGGATGATCGCCGGTTGTGAGGCGGCGGCGTGTTCTGGGTGCTGGTCCCGGACAACGTGAAGCCGGTCGTGGACGACACTGAGGCGGTCAACCCGCGGCTGTCAACCGGCTGGTTGGAATTGAGTCTGGCCCCGTTGAGTGGACATCCTGATCGCCAGGTTCGCCCCTGGCAGGAGAGGATGCCTCAGGGGTGCGAAGAGGAAGATCGACACCCCGAAGTACCGCCAGGATGCTGCCACGCACGCGATTCCGGACTCGGTCGGACGCCGTGCGACCGAGGTGAGTTGAAAGCGGTGTGGACCTCCGATATCACCTACCTGGCCACCGGTCAGGGCTAGTTGTACCTGTGCGCTGTGCGTGACGGGGCTCGCACCGGATCATCGGGGACACCTTCGCCGACAACTTGCGCACCGATCTGGTCGAAACCGCCATGCGCCGCGCGGTGACCTTCCGCGACGCAGATACCACCGGCACGGTCTTCCATGCCCGATCGGGGCGCCTTGACACGCTCCATTTCCGATGGGTAATGTCCGGAGCGAACATGGTTCGTAATAGTGAACATCTGAGCGGTCCTGCCGAGTGAGCCGGGGACCTGCATCAATTGGTGCCAACTGGGAAGCATCGACCGCCAATGGAGGCCGTCATGAATGGAATCTCACAGAGCTTGCGGGGCCGCAGTGTGAGCCGACGCCACCTTCTGGCTGGAGCAGCGGCTGCTTCAGCAGCGGGGGCATTGGGGTTGACCGGGTGTGATCCGGAGGGTGCTGCTCCGTCTACTGAGGTGGGGCAGTTCGAGATTCCGGATCCGGCGGGGGAGCTACCGACCGGTGATGTGGAGCTACGGGTTCTGGGAACGCCGGACAGCCATCCGGCCTTCTGGGCTGCGTTCGGGGGTGCATACGAGGAGAAGCATCCCAATGTCACCATCGAGTATGAGGGTGCGCCGCATCCCAGGATCAGGGAGATTTTGCCATTGGCGGTCCGGAATGGGACCGCTCACGACATGTTCCTGATGTCTGGTGGATTGGTGCCGGATGCGGTCGCGTCGGGTTGGGTTCGGCCGCTTGACGACATCATCCCGAACTTCGACGAATGGAAGGCTCAGTTCCCCGAGGGCATCTTCGTTCCCGGCGCACATCTGTTTGATGGCAAGACTTATTCCGTCCCTCTCTCCACCCGAAAGCTTCAGGCGACGTTCCTGCTGAGCAACACCTCGATCCTCGAGCGGGCCGAGGTGGAACTGAGTGAAACGCCGACGTGGGATGAGTTTCGGGACGCGGCCAAGAAGATCACCGAGGTCGGTGATGGGGAGTTCTATGGATTCGCACTGCCGGGCGTACGGATGACGAACAATGTGCGACGGCTCACTCAAACCGCCGGGGTGGGCGGACCGGGGGACATCGACACCCAGACCGGCCGACACATTGCGAGCAGTGACGAATATCGGGAAGCTGTCGAGCTGATTCTGGCGATGCAGGCGGATGGCAGCTTGTTGCCGGGGTCGGTGTCGATGACTGCACAGGAGGCGCCGCCCCGCGTGGTGACCGGGAGTGTTGGCATGATCATCGATGGTGGCTGGATGATCGAAGGGTGGCAGAACGACAGCCCCGATTTCGAGTTCGGGGTGTCGGGACCGCCGCGGCCATCTGTGGACTCGCCTCCGACCCTCGCGAGGGATCCTCAGGGCGGCTACTGGGTGAACGCCGAGACCGCCAATCCCGAGGTGATCGGCGACATCTACTCCTACATGGGTGGCTTGGAGGGTCAGATCGCCAGTGCACAGGTCAAGGGAGTGACCTTTCCTTCCTTGTTCCCCGAGGCGCGGGAGGCTCTCGCAGCCGTTGTCACGGGTCCCCGCGCGCGTGCGATGGCGGAGCACGAGCAGGTCGTCCTTCCGCCGTATGTTCAGGTCCGCAACACTGACGCGCTCATGGTCTTCGAGGAGCTGGAGGAACCGAGGATGCGCACCCCGCAGGTACTGGAGGCGATCATGGTCGGTGACGTGTCTGATGTGGGTCAGGCGCTGCAGGATCTGGGCGACGGTTACGACCGGGCGTTGGACGACGCTATCGCAGCGGCAACGGCAAAAGGTGCGGAGATCTCACGGGACGAGTGGATCTTCCCTAACTTTGATCCGACCGAGGACTACACCAGCGCAGACTATGACGCTCTCTGACCTGCAACAGAGCTCTGGGCTTGCGACGAAACTGTGGCGTGCGCGGTGGTGTTATGTATTCATGGCGCCGTCGTTGGTGTTGAGCGTGTTGTTCACGTTCTATCCCACGGTTGCGTCATGGGTGTTGTCGGCCCAGGAGTGGTCCGGGGTCGGGGACCCGACCTTTGTGGGGTGGGCCAACTACGTCGAGGTCGTGCGGGACGAGTACTTCTGGGCTGCGATGGGTCGCACGTTCCAGTTCGCGATCGTTGCATCGTTGTTCAAGTTGGTGTTGGCGTTGTTCATAGCGATCGTCCTGAACAACGCGGCGATGCGATTGCGAGCAGTGTTTCGCACCATGATCTTCCTGCCGGTGGTGACCACCGCAGCGGTGATGGGTGCGGTAGCGGTGTTGTTGTTGAACCCGTTCGATGGCCCGCTGAACCAGATCCTGACCGGGATCGGGTTGCTGGAGCAGCCCGTCAACTTCTTGGGCAATCCTGACCTGGCGTTGTGGTCGGTGGCCGGGGTCTGGGTGTGGAAGGGCCTGGGTATCACGATGGTGTTCTGGTTGGTCGCGTTGCAAACGGTGCCGCGGGAGTTGTATGAGGCGAGCTGGATCGACGGCGCTTCAGGTCTGCGGAGCCATCTGACCATCACGATGCCGTTGATCGTCCCGTTTGCGTTGTTGATCTCGTTGCTGACGTTCGCGAGCGCGCTGCAAACGTTTCCGTTGGTGCAGACCATGACTCGGGGCGGGCCGAACCTGGCTACGGAGCTGGTGGAGCTGTACATCTTCCGGATCGCGTTTGCGCCGGACGCTGGGCTGGAAGCCCGGTTCGGGTACGCCTCGGCTGTGGCGGTGGTGTTTGGGGTGTCGGTGTTGCTGGTCGCGTTGTTGCAGTTGTGGGGTGTGCGGCGGATGCGGTCGTTGCGTGCAGCGATGGGAGGGCAGTAACTCATGACAGTTGTGGGACCTGGCACCGAGGTGGAGGATCGCGTGCACGAATCGCCCGGTACCGACCCGGCGCCGCGGCTACGGAAATCGTACAAGCACAGGATCCTGGCGATCTGGCCGTATGTGTTGATGGTTCCGGTGGCGTTGACGTGGGTCTATCCGTTCGTGTGGATGGTGACCAGCTCGTTCAAGTCCAACAGTGAGATGTTTGGCAGCACCAGCTTGATCCCGGAGTCGTTTCACTGGGAGAACTGGCAGCGAGCCTGGTACCAGGTCGACATCGGCCGATACTTTGGCAACACCGTGTTCGTCACCGTGGCCACGATCTTCATCGTGGTCGCAACCTCGTCGATGATCGGATACGTGCTGGGTCGCTACACCTTCCCCGGCAAGAAGATTGTGATCGCAGCGTTCATCGCGACCGTGCTGGTCCCGGAGGGCTACACCATCATTCCGTTGTTCGATCTGATCAACAACCTCGGGTTGGGCGGATCGTTGTGGGGGGTGGTACTGGCCGAGTCCGGTGGTGCCCACGTGATGATCATCCTGCTGTTCGCCGGATACTTTCGACAGATCCCGAACGAGATTGAGGAAGCCGCTCAGATCGATGGTGCAGGGTTTGTCCGCCAGTTCTTTACGATCATGTTGCCGTTGACTAAACCCGTCGTCGCCACCGCAGTCATTCTCACGTTGATGCGGTCGTGGAACAGCTTCTTGATCCCGTTGGTGCTGACCTTGTCCAATCCTGATGCTCGTACCCTCGCTGTCGGGGTGTACTCGTTCCAAGGCGAGAACATGACCGACTGGACGGGCATGACCGCAGCATCCACCATCAGCCTGCTCCCGATTGTGATCGTGTTCTTGTTCTTGCAGCGTTATTTCATTGAAGGCATGACCGGCGCCGTCCGCGGCTGAGATCGACCAGCGTGGCCGACGCACCAGATCAATCTCGCACCATTCGTGATCAACACCGAGCAAAGAAGGGTCCATTCATGCCACCAGCCGATCCTACCCAGCCTGCGCAGCCTGGCCCGCGGCCGAACGTGGTGGTCTTCGCTGTTGACCAGATGGGTGCTGCATCCCTGGCCTGCAACGGCAACCCCGACGTAGAAACGCCGAACCTCGACGCCCTGGCCGACGCCGGCCACAGCTTCCAACGTGCCTACTGCAACAATCCCGTCTGCATGCCGTCCCGGGCAACTTTGATCACCGGCCGCACACCACGCCAGCACGGCTGTATCTCCAACGGCATGGTCCTTGATGAGCAGACCACCACGATGCCGGGAGTGCTGGCCGAGTCGGGGTATCGCACTCATGCGGTCGGGAAGCTGCATCATCAGCCCTTCGGCCTGCCCGCCGATGTCGATGCTCATTCGTGGGAGTCGAGGGCAGCGTGGGACAGTGGCGAGATCACCGGGCTTCCGGCCGGCTACTACGGCTATCAGACCACCGACTTCGTTGGCGGTCACGGCCGCGGTGTCTTCGGCGACTATGCGAACTGGCTGGATCGTGAACACCCAGGAGTGCGCGAGCTGTACTCCCCAGAGCGGGCCTACGCCGCGACCGGCCTGGGCTATCGTCTCGAGGTCCCCGCCGGGCTGCACTACAACGACTGGATTGCCTCCCGTGCGTGCGACTTCTTGAGCACGGTCGAGGACGACGAGCCCTTCTTCCTGTCGTGCTCGTTCCCGGATCCCCACCTCCCGTTCGCAGCGACCAGACCATACAGCGAACGCTACGATCCCGCTTCGATCACCCTCAGCCCCACCTGGAATGACCCGGCGGATCCGGTGCGATGGCTCGCGCGGCGACGGACCGAAGTCGCACACTTCACCCAGTTCGACCAAGCCGAACTGAGAGAAATCGTGGCCCAGACCTACGGAATGATCAGCCACATCGACGACTGCATTGGCCGCGTCCTCCACACCCTGCGGCAGGGCGGCAAGTATGACAACACCATCATCGTGTTCCTCAGCGACCACGGAGAATACCTGGGGGCCCATCACCTGTTGAGCAAAAGCGTCTGGCCCTACGAAGACCTGCTCCGTGTCCCCTTCATCTGGCGCACCCCGCACGGGACCGCGCGAGGACCAGACCCAGCAATCACCAGCCACCTCGACCTCGTGCCGACCATCCTGGACTACACCGGAGTTGGTTGCGACGCCTTCAACAATCGTGAGGGCGCCCGAAGTGACTGGCCCGGCCTGCCAGGACGATCCCTGCGTCCGCACCTGGAAGGCACCGAGACGCTACCCGACCAACCAGCACTGGTGGAGTTCGACGAGGACTGGACCCCGGGAACCATGACCCGCATGCGCACTGTGGTCAGCCGCCGCCACAAACTGGTCCAGTATGCGGGGTACACCGAAGGGATTTTGTTCGACCTCGAATCGGATCCGAACGAGACCACGAACCTCTGGAACGATCACGATTACGCTCAGGTGAGATCTGACCTGACCACGGAACTCGTCGACCAACTAGCTTGGAGCGACCCGCTCCCGGGACCCAGAATCAGCGGTGCGTGACATCGTAGCCATCTTGACGTGTGCGAAAGAGGGACTGTGTCCACGGTTCCACGCGCTTCAGGGCTGACACGACCTCGAACGAGTTGACCCGTCGAAGTGAGGGAGAATGACGCTGTGCATGGATCTCCGAATCGACGGGCATAACGTCGCAAAATGTGAGTTTTCCGGCATAAGTGCGGGTCGCGGGGAGCCTGATCTGGGTGTGACCACCAGCGCATCTCGTCGTGCGGCGCGCGTGTAGTCCCGGTGTCAGCCGGTCAGGTCAACCAGCTCGTACAGGACCCGGGTCTTCCCGGCCCGGTCAACTCTCCGGTAGGCCAGTGCCTTTTCTTCGTCACAGTCTTGCGTTGACTCATCGTCAGTTCCATCCGCCGTCGTGCTCACGCGGAGGTCCTCACCTGAGGCAAGGGCACCCCACAAGCGGAGACTTCAGATGAGTCAACTCTGGTCTTGACGCTCACAGACTCCCCGTTCTAGGGTAAACGAGTTCCTATATGCGAATATAGTTCGGATCGCTACAGGTAAGGATCACCGTTGATCATGACCGACGCAGTTGTTGGGTCCCGAGCCACGCCGGCTTCCGGCACTGGTCCACGGCTCGATGCCAAAGCTCCGTGCCCCAGGCCGCCGATGGGGTGGAACAGCTTCGACAGCTACGTGGTGTATCTCGACGAGGAAGCCGCGATGGTCAACCTGGACCACATGGCAAGAATCCTGCAACCTCATGGCTACGAGTACTTCGTGGTCGACGGCGGATGGTTCGAGGAACGTGACCTAGTCCCCGGAACCAAACGGCCACAGCGGCGGAAGGCGCAGGACTGCCGCCTTGACAAGTTCGGGCGATACCTGCCTGCCACGACATACTTCCCTCACGGGATGCAGCCGCTGATCGAGCGCACACACGCGTACGGCCTGAAGTTTGGGATCCACATCATGCGTGGAATCCCGCGCAAGGCGGTCGAGCTCAACCTCCCGATCGAGGGCACCGAGCACCGCGCCGCTGACATCGCCGACACCAGCGACGTCTGCCGGTGGTGGGACACCAACTACGGCATCGACATGTCCAAGCCAGGCGCCCAGGAATACTACGACGGATGGATTGCTCTCCTGGCTTCGTGGGGGGTCGACTACATCAAGGCTGACGACATCACCGCATTTCCAGCCGAGATTGAGGCGGTCTCCACGGCCATCGCCAGGTGCGACCGGCCCATCGTGTTGAGCCTGTCCCCGGGCCAGGACACTGACCCCGACCTGGTCGACACCTACCAGCGCCACGCGAACCTGCTGCGCACCACCCGTGACATCTGGGACGAACGCGACGACCTCGACATCGCTTTCGACGCCTGGAAACAGTGGCAGGACCGAGGCGGCCCGGGGTTCTGGCCAGATCTGGACATGATCCCGTTCGGCCGACTCAAGGTTCGCACCCCCGCACAAGCACCCGTAGTCAACGACGTAGCTCTCCAGGGACGAGGGCTGGAGAGAGACTGCTCGCTCACACGCGACCAACGGCGGACCTTCATCACCATGCGCGCACTGGCCGCCTCACCGTTGTTCATGGGCGGCGACCTTCCCACGTCCGATCCGTTCGATCTAGCACTGATCACCGACGCTGACGTGTTGGCGTGCAACCAGAATGGGGTGGTTGGTCATCTGGCGTGGGAGCGGGACGAGGTCGAGGCATGGCTAGCACCGAACGCAGCCGAATCAGGATCGGGCTGGGTCGGATTTTTCAACCGCAGCGAAGAAGCCACGACCGTGGCCACCTCGCTGCACCACCTGAATGTCCCGGGATCCACGGTGCATCTCTATGACGTCTGGGCCGCACAAGATCTCGGCACCCAGCCAATCGGTGACGACCTCACCACCGAACTCCCGCCCGACGGGGTCTGGTTCCTGCGATACACACCCGGCCCATGAGGCGTATCCGCCCGGCTCTGAAACCACACAGAACGGAAGTGATCACCATGACAGCACAGGACAACAATCACTCGACCGAACGTCCGAACACCAGCGCCCCCTTGAGGATCACGCGTCGCCAGCTGGGAGTGGCGTCAGGCTTGGCTGTGTTGGGCGGCCTCGTGGGCACGACAGCGCCGACAGCGTGGGCTGCGCCCTCGCCGACCCTGGGGACCCCCAGAGATCTGCCGCTGTTCTCCGGCGGGTTCCCTCGCTCGTTCTTCTTCCGCAGTAGCGAGGTCCTCATCGGGGGCAGAGGGTTGGAGTATGACGAGTGGGAGGAGACATTCCTTCCCCTGAACGGAATTCAGGGGAAGGTGCTGCAGGAGACACGCAGCGACTGGGTGAGCCCGGACAATGTGGTGTATTTCAACCGGTTCAAGGAGCGCCACCCTGAGAAGGCCGTGATGCTGCACTACAACGGCTCGGGGCGCGACCCACTGTATGGAACGGAGGGATTCTTTGCGGGGCACTGGCTGTATCGCGCGGGGACGCAGTCGACCGAGTCGGTGGGTGCCGATGCCACGGTGATCAAGGTCGGTGATACGGCGATGTTCACCATGCGCGCCGGCCGCCGCGGAGACCGGGGCGACGACATCTGTATCACCGCAGTGGGGGAGGATGGCCGCCCGGACTGGTCGGTCGCTGAACAGGTGCAGCTCGTGGGCATCGATGCAGCGGCCAGCACCATCACGGTTCGGCGTGGCCTGTTCGGCACCTCGGCGGTGACCTGGCCGGCCGGTGCGTACTTGGCGCCGCACGTGGTCACCGGTCCGTGGGGTCCGCCACATCTGTCGAACCTGTTGTGGAGCTACAACTTCTCCACACGTTGTCCCACCGATGCCGCGGGTCGCAACTGCGGGGACGCGCTGGCCGAGGACCTGGCAGGGCTGTTCAACCCCGGTGGTCTGTTGGAGAGCTTCGACGGCATGGAGTTCGATGTCTTCAACTTCCGAGCCATCGAGCACACCGACGGCGGAGGGCAACCTGCCGAAGACGCCGATGCCAATGGTGACGGACAGCCCGGCGGAATGTACGTCGACGGCGTGAACACCTACGGCATCGGAAGCCTGGAGTTCTCCCAGAAGCTCCGGGCACTACTGCCCAACAAAGTGATCATGGGCGATGGCCAGAACGAACTCAACAACCAGCGTGGATTCGGCGTCCTCGGCATGGAAGCCGAAGGTTTCCCATCCCTGGTCGACAGGGAGTACGTGGACTGGTCGTCAGCCCTCAACCGGATCGGCTTCTGGGTCACCAGGTCCGACGACACGGCGTTCAACTACATCAACTACAAGTACCGGGGCGAGCGATCCGCAGACATCGACTACCGCGATCTGCGCCTCAATCTCGCGGCATCCCTGGTGCTCGGCGCCGGCTTCACCTTCACCAAGCGTCCGCCACGCCCAGGCCATATCCTGGGACCCTTCGACGAACTGGTCAAGGGCAACCTCAACGAGTTGAACTGGCTCGGCGCACCCCTGGCGGACCCGGTCCATCTGGCCGAACGCCAGCCTGACCTCCTCACCGGCGCTGGAGTCTCCTGGCGCGAGTCGATGGTGTCCAAGTTCACCGGAACGAACATGACATTCACGCGCGATCTGGGTTCGGGAGACTCACCACGCCTGGTAGCGACCTATCACGGGGCGGCCCCCGAGCCCAGCCCGGAGCCACACTTCCAGCAGTTCGAGTGGGGCTCGATCGACCACCCCGGCGGCGACCTGCTGCTGGTCATGTCAGCCACAGGCACGCCCCTCGCCGACTACCCTTCCACCATTGGGCGGCGGCTCTACCTCAGCGCCATCGACGCCGAAGGCAATGGAGAGCAACTGTTCACCTGGATCGATCCGGACGCTTTCATGGCCCGGTTCTACTTCCGGGACCTGGCAGCCGGACCAGTTCACCTTCACTTCGAGGTGGAAGGAACCGAAGAGATCGTCATCGAGCGGCTCACCGCGCACAACAGTGCCGATACCGTCTACCGCGCCTTCGAGGGAGGGGTCACGTTCGCCAACCCCTCCAACCACGACCAGACTTTCGATCTGGCCTCAGAGTTCCCCGACCAGGGCCTGACGCGACTACAAGGCACACCGGATCAGGATCCGGTGGTCAACAACGGCCAGCCACTGGGAACCTCGCTGACCCTCCCAGCCAAGGACGGCCTCATCGTACGCAGAGCCTAGTTCACTCCACCGATGATGCGCGGGAGGAGCTAGCAGTCAGGATGCTGTTGCCCGGTTGCGCTCTTCCGTGCCCGCCCGCAGCGCGTCACGAGATTCGCGGCATATCCTGCGATATCCACAGGCTGTGGGTACGCTCCGCCGCGCGGGAGTCCGCTGTGCTGTGCTGGCGAGATGCCTGATCACCTCACGACGGCGGTCGTGGCCTGGTCCCCCGACCGCACCGTGGTCAGGCGGCTCATGACCGTGGCCGACCCGAGCGACACTGCGCGCATTGCGGAATTCCTCGACCACGACGAGGTCGGAGTTGATGTGCGCCAGAGCGCCGACTGGACCACCGACGTGCTGCGGGACCCCGTCAGCGTCGAGCGAGCCAAGGTGGCATTCGGCACCTTCGTCGATCCGGCGGAGATCGCCCGCGTCTTCGACGCGTGGTGAGGCATTCCCCAGGAGCGGGTGAGGCACAGGCCGGAGACAGCAACCCAGTCGAGCCACACCATCGCGACCACGCCTGCTACACCTAGGGTGGGAGGTAGCGATCCTCACAACCGGCCGTGCGGAAAACCTCCCATCCTCACGGGTGCGCCACCCAGCAAGACCGGGACGCAACCATCAATGGCAGGAGTGACAGGAAGTGGCAAACCGACTGGCAGCGGCGACGAGCCCCTACCTCCTCCAGCACTCCGGCAACCCGGTCGACTGGCACGAGTGGGGTGAGGCTGCCTTTGCGGAGGCCCGACGGCGGGAGGTTCCGATCCTGTTGTCTGTCGGCTACGCCGCGTGTCACTGGTGCCACGTGATGGCGCACGAGTCCTTCGAGGACGAGCAGGTGGCCGCGGTGATCAACGCGTCCTTCATCCCCGTGAAAGTGGACCGGGAGGAGCGCCCGGACGTGGACGCCGTGTACATGCGTGCCACCACCGCGATGACCGGGCAGGGCGGGTGGCCGATGACCTGCCTGCTCACCCCGGACGGGCACGCCTTCTACTGCGGCACCTACTTCCCCCGGGACCGGTTCGTCGACCTGCTCCGTGCGGTCACCGAGATCTGGCAGGACAAGCGTGACGAGGTGGTCGAAGGGGCCGCCGGGATCACCGCCCGACTGCAGGAGGCCACCCGCCCGCCGGCCGGTGCCTTGGCGGACGGACCGCTCGGCACCACCGGGTTGCGCGACGCCATCACCGGCCTGCTCGCCCAGGCCGACCACCACCATGGCGGCTTCGGAGGCGCACCGAAATTTCCGCCGTCGATGGTGCTCGAGCACCTGCTGCGCCACCACGCACGCACCGGTGACGACCGGGCCCTGGACCTGGTCGAGGCGACCTGCACGGCGATGGCCAGCGGCGGCATCTACGACCAGCTGGCCGGCGGGTTCGCCCGGTACAGCGTGGACGCCGCCTGGGTGGTGCCGCACTTCGAGAAGATGCTCGCCGACAACGCCCAGCTGCTGCGGGTGTACCTGCACTGGTACCGCGCGACGGGTTCCCCGCTGGCTGAGCGGGTGGTCCGGGAGACGGCCGAGTTCCTGCTCCGCGACCTGCGCACGCCCGAGGCCGGTTTCGCGGCGTCGCTCGATGCCGACACCGAGGGCACCGAGGGCCTCACCTACGTCTGGACGCCGGAGCAGTTCACGGAGGTGCTCGGCGCCGCTGACGGCACCCGGGCGGCCACGCTGCTGGGGGTCACCGAGCAGGGCACGTTCGAGGGCGGCGCGTCCACGCTGCGCATGCTCGAGGACCCACCGCCGGAGTGGCCGGGCTGGCGTCTGAGCCTGTTCGAGAAGCGCTCGCTCCGGCCGCAACCGCCTCGGGACGACAAGGTGGTCACCTCGTGGAACGGCATGGCGATCGCGGCGCTCGCCGAGGCGGGCGCGCTCCTGGGTGAGCCGTCCTGGCTGGAGGCGGCGCGCCGGTGCGCCCAGCTGGTGCTCACCCACGCCACCCCCGACGGCGCAGGTCACCTCCGCCTGCGTCGCGCTTCCCGAGATGGCCGGGTGGGTGAGGCGGACGGCGTCGCCGACGACTACGGCAACGTCGCCGAGGGGCTCCTCGCCCTGTACCAGGCCACGGGCGAGCCGCATTGGCTGGGCCTCGCCGAGGACGTGCTCGCGACGGCGCTGGAGCAGTTCCGCTCCCCCGACGGCGCGTTCTACGACACCGCTGAGGACGGGGAGCGGCTGGTGCTGCGGATGCGCGGGCGCACCGACAACGCCGAACCGAGCGGAACCTCGTCCCTGGCCGGCGCGCTGCTCACCTTCTCGGCACTGACCGGGCGATGGCGTGCCGAGGCCGAGGCCGCGATCGGTGCCGGCGGTGAGATCGCGGCACAGGACCCGCGATTCGCGGGCTGGTTCCTGGCCGCGGCGGAGGCGGCGGCGAGCGGGCCGGTGCAGGTGGCCGTGGTCGGCGACGACGCGGTCGCTCGCGAGATGATCGCGGTGGCACGGGCCGCGACCAGCCCGGGCCTGGTGCTGGCGTTCGACGGTGGTACCGAGCCAGTTCGACCGGGCTCGGGCAAGGTTGTGGCCGCTTCGGCGCCCGACACCGACCACAACGTTGCTCCCCCGGGACTGCTGGACAGCCGCGAGCGCATCGACGGTCACTCAGCGGCGTATGTGTGCCGGGGGTTCGTGTGCGATCTGCCGGTTACGACGGTCGACGATCTCCACGCCTCCCTCGCCTCGACGATCGACAGCTGAAGCCTCGGCACGCAGAGATCCGCCGCCGATCTGGTGGGTTGGCAGCGTCTCAGCGCATCCACCAGATCGACGACGGATTCTCCAAGCGTGACTCAGTGACCCGCGTGGATCACTCGGTTGCCGCGGCCCCCTCCTGGGCCGCCAGCGAGAAGCCGGTTCCCTCCTCGGTCTGGCTCGCGTCGAGCTGCTGGGTGTCGAGCAGCTCGGAGGTCTCAGGGGCGACGAACACACGCGCGCCCTCGTTCTCGATCACCTGGTCGCTCTCGGCGGGCTCCGGCACGAGCGACATCTGCAGCTCAGTGCCGCTCTCTGCCATCGCGATGCGGACGCCGCCCTCGGCCGGGAGCCCGGCCTGCTCGGTGATCGACTTGATCGCGGTCTGGGCGTTCTCGGTCAGGGTGAGCATGACGCTCCCTCTCGTTCCTTCGGCATAGACGCTGACGAGCAGCATGCGCTCTCACTACACGCGTTGCGCCTGGGGCGAATCCACCGAAACACCCCGCCGGTACTCATCGCAACTGCAGCGTCCAGTAAGCAAGACCACATCGACCACATGGCAGACATCGTCAGCTGTGATCGGGCCGGCGCCGCCACTGCTTCGTCTGCGCGTGCTGCTTCTTCGCCCGCAGCCGGCGTTCCTTCGATCCGCGGGTGGGCTTCGTCGCTCGCCGCCGTCGTGGCGGCGGTGCGAGACCGCCTGCGGCCAGCTCCGCCAGCCGCGCCCGGGCCGCATCGCGATTGCGCAACTGCGCGCGGTGCTCGGACGCTGTGACCGTGAGCACCCCGCCGGTGAGCCGCGGTTCCAGCCGGTCGAGCAGCCGGGCACGCTGTCCGTCCTCGAGCACTGCGGAGCGGGCTACGTCCCAGCTCAGCTCCACCCGGGAGTCGGTGGTGTTCACTCCCTGACCGCCCGGACCGGAGGAGCGCGAAAAGCGCCAGGCCAGCTCGCCGTCAGGAATCGTGAGCGAGCCGTTCACTCGCAACCCGGACCCAGCCATACCCCTCGACCCTACTCGCCCTCCCGCTCCGTCGTCGGCGTGACCTACTCTGGGGCCATGCCCGTCACGCACGGCCTGGTGACCCGCGCCCGGCACCGCCTCATCCATGCTCTCGGTGGCCAGCTTGCGCCCGAACCCGCCCCTCCCCCACGGGACGTCATCGGTCTGGCCATCGCCGGTGGTGGCGCCCGGTCCAGCTTCGAGATCGGGGCGATCGACTACCTGTTCTCCCGGGAGGGCATCACGCCGTCGGTGATCACCGGCACCTCGGCGGGGGCGATCCTGGCAGCCGTGATCGCCCAGTACCCGGACCGGGCCGGCCAGGAGGCCGCCGTGGCCGAGCTGGGCCGGCTGTGGCGGACGATGCGAGATTCCTCGGACATGTTCACCGAGCTCCCCTGGTTCACCAAGTTGAACGAGCACATGCCCACCTGGCGCAAGGTGATGGCGCTGCGGCACCGGGACGCACGCGCCGAGCAGAACGCGCAGCGCGCCCGGACCGAGCAGTCGATCAGAGCCGCCGCCGGGCGCCTCGCCGACCGCGCCACCGACCGCAAGCGCCCACCGGATGCGGGCGATCCGACCCCGCCCGAGCACGGTCTGAGCTGGTCCGTCACTAACGTCTTCGACACTCTCTCCACGCTGTGGGAGGCAGGCCGGACCAGTACGGATGTGGACCTGATCCTGGGTGGGGCGCAGAAGGAGCGAGCCGCCTTCACACCGGGCCCGCTGGTGAAGCACCTCACCAACCCCAACCTGTTCTCGTCCGAACGAGCAGCCGCATCGGGCGTCCAGCTGCGGATCGCCACCGTGGCGCTGGAGTCCGGGGAGCTGCGCTACGTCACCGAGACCGGTGAGATCCGGGACCGCCTCGATCAGCCCGTTCCCGGCGAGCCGGTGGTGGACCTCGTATCAGCGATCCAGGCCTCATGTGCCATCCCGAGCGTGTTCGCCCCGGTGCAGCTCGGTTCGGAGCACTACGTCGACGGCGGAGCTCGCGAATCCCTACCGGTGGAGGTGGCCATCGAGCACCTCGGGGTGAACCGCTGCTACGCCGTGGTGGCTTCTCCCTCCGGCCTCAGCCCGGCCACCAGCTTCGCCGAGAAGGACATGCTGGAGATCGTGATGCGCGCCGGCTTCGGGGTGATGACCGACGAGATCCAGGCCGATGAGGTGCGCCGGGCGCGCGCGGCGGGTGCGGTGGTGATCCAGCCGGAGCTGGACATCCACGACATCTTGACCGTGGATCCCGGGTTGGTGCGCATCTCGATGGACTACGGCTGGATCCGCGCTGCCGAGGTATGCACCGGCGTGGACGCGCAGCGGCACGCCGCCACCACGGCGATCATCGCGCTCCGGCGGGAGATCTGGGCGATGGAGAACACCCTGCTCCGACCGGAGGGCACCGAGGGCCCGCGCGCCGAAGGTGCGGCTGCCGCCGGCGCTGCCCAGCCGACACCCGATCTGCACCAGCTCTCCCGCCTCAAGAGGCAGCTGCGAGACGCCGTCCTCGCTGCCGACCCGGCCCTGCTCCCCCCGCACGCAGACGGCTGGTGGCGCGACTGGGAAGGCCACCCCTACGAGCTCCCCGCACCCGCCTGGCTGACCTGAGACCTGGCGCCCTCCCGCATTCGAACGGGCTTGCGTCGTTGGAACGGCCTTTCGTGCGCACGGAAGCCCGTTCGAATGACGGAAGTCCGTTCCAACGGGTGCGGCGAAGAGCGGAGGCTCGGACTACCGGGCTGCGCGTACCTCGTCGGCGTGCGGGACGCCGTCCTGTGCCCCGGGCCGCTGCACGGCCAGCGCCGCGGCCACCGACCCCCAGCGGGCTGCTTCCACGAGGTCGTCCCCGAGCGCGAGGCGTGCACCCAGTACGCCGACGAAGGTGTCCCCGGCCCCGGTGGTGTCCACCGGGGTGACCCGCACTGCGGGAACCTGCGTGCGCCGTCGGTCCTGCAGCACCAGGCACCCCTTGCCGCCCAGGGTGACCACCAGTGCGGAAACGCGCTCGGCGAGCCGGTCCACGGCCGCGTCCAGGTCCCGGTCCGGGGCACCGAGGGACTCGGCCAGGTCGGCCGCCTCGTGCTCGTTCACCACCAGCACGTCGACCTCGGCCCACATCTGTTCGCTCAGCGGCGCGGACGGCGCGGCGTTCAGCACGAAGGTGGCCCCCTCGGATCGGGCCTGCGCGGCGGCGAGCACCACCTCGGGGGCGATCTCCAGCTGAGCGAGCAGCACATCGGCCTGCCCCACCCGCTCGCGCTGCTCGCCGGAGAGCTCGGTGAAGTCGGCGTTCGCACCGCCCACCACCACGATCGCGTTCTCGCCGTCCTCGGCCACGGAGATCAGCGCGGTCCCGGTAGGCGCGTCGGAGACGGAGATCACACCGGTGTCCACCCCGGCGTCGGCAAGCCCTTCGCGTAGCGCGTCGCCGTCGGCGTCGCGGCCCAGAGCACCGACGAAGACAGTCTGCGCGCCGCCGGCACGCGCAGCCGCAACCGCCTGGTTCGCGCCCTTCCCGCCACCTCCGCGGGCGAAGGAGAGCGCGAGCAGCGTCTCCCCCGGCCCAGGGATGCGCGGCACCCGCGTCACCACGTCCATGTTCGCGCTGCCAACCACCACGACGCCCATCGCGTCTCCCATCACCTCGTTCGGCACAACCCCAGGCAGACTACGACGGATACTGGCACCAGCAGTACGTCACCAGAGACCGAGGGGGCACATCCATGGCAGGGCCACGTGCCGCCGTCGTCTATCACCCGGAGAAGCTGACCGGTGCTCGCTGGCGCCGGGTGATGGCGCGGGAGGAACGCCGCGCCGGCTGGGAGGCGAGCCTGTGGGTACCCACAGCGGCCGACGACGACGCCGACACTCTGCGCACCCGGCTCGCCGAGGCGGGCGGGGCGGACGCGGAGGTGGTCATCGCGGCCGGTGGTGACGGCACGGTACGGCTGACGGCGGAGGTGCTGGCCGGTACGGATCGGCCCCTGGGCGTGTGGCCGGTCGGGTCCACGAACCTGTTCGCCCGCAACGTCGGTCTGCCGGTGCTGGACCAGATCGCGTCGTTGCGCGCCGCCCTGACCGGGGTGGAGCGCCGGGTGGACACCGGGCACGTCACGGTGGACCTGTCCGACGGCCGGCGGCTGCACCGCATGTTCCTGGTGCTGGCCGGTTTCGGTGTGGATGCGCAGATGGTCGTGCACACCAGCGCCGAGGCCAAGGAACTGCTGGGCTGGCTCGCCTATGTGGCGGGGGTGACCCGTGGGGTGACCCGCTCGGACCGGATCGACGTGACGTACAGCCTCGACGGCGACCCGCCACAGGATGCCCGGCTCCTCACCCTGGCCATCGCCAACGGTGGGGCGCTGCCGGCCGGTCTGGTGCTGTTGCCGGACGCCGAGGTGGACGACGGTGAGTTGGACGTGCTGCTCCTGCACGCCGACGACGTCCAGGGCTGGGGGAGGTGGCCTCGTGGTTCCTGCAGGAGAACGGGCTCGTGCGGCGACTGCGCCGCAAGCACGGCCGGCGCCGTCCGCTGCGCACCGGGGCTGCCGTGCTGGTGCGACGGACCCGAGACATCAAGTTGACGCTGCGGCGGCCCGAGCACTTTCAAGTGGACGGCGAGTACCTCGGCGAGGCGACGGCGCTGCGGGCGCAGGTGGCCGGCGGGGCGCTCGTGGTACGCGTACCCCGCTGACGGAGGACTGGTCCGGCATTATCCGGGACACCGTCACCGACCAGCGCCTAAGATAACGATTGGGAGAACGGTGAGATCTCTCAGCGGAGGGATGCGGCGTGGCACTGGTGGCGTCGGTCTGATCCGTCGGCTATTCAGGCATTCGGGAGGACCTTGCGTGGTCTCGATCACTGCGGCGGGCGCCGCCGTTCACGACCGGACCTGCGGCGCGCTCCTCGGACTGGCGCTCGGCGACTCGATGGGACGAGCCGGTCGCGGCTGGACGCAGGACCAGGTACGCCACCAGTTGGGCTGGGTGAGCGGGCTGCTCCCCGGGAACTCCGGAGGACAGGCCGGCACTGTCGGCTCCGGCACCCGGGCCGTGCTCCAGATGGCGTCCGGGTGGCCGCACCGCGGGCGCACCGACCCGGTGGCCGCGCGCGATGCTCCCCTCGACGCCACGGACGTTCTTGAAGACACCGTCCCTTCCTCGGCGGTCCTCCGGCGAACGGCAACACGCGCCGTGGACGCCTCCAGCGGCCTCGCCCAACGCGCCGTCCCCATCGGGATCGCGTTCAACGAGACGCGCTCCATTGCCGCGCGTGTGGCCGAGGTGGCCGGACCGGGAACAACCTCCACCGCCCTGGCCGCGGCGGGGCTGGTCGGCGGGCTGATCTCCTCGGCCCTGGACGCGCCGACGGGCGCCGAGGACCCGGTCTTCCTGGCGGCCCACCTGGAGATGGGGTTCCGGTCCGCGGAAGCCACGGCGGGCTACGGTGCCGAGGATGCGGTGCCGTCAGTGATCGAAAGCGCGCTGCTCGCCCGGGACATCGCTGTCCGAGCCCCCGACGATGCGGTCTTCCTCCAACGTCTCTACGACGTGGTGGGCGTCTCCGCCCTGTGCACCGAGGCCGTGCCCGCGGCTGTGGGGATCCTGTTCCGGGCCGGCGGGCACCCGGCACGCACCTGTGTGCTCGCGGCGAACCTGGGCGGGGAGACGTCCCGGATCGGGGCCCTCGCCACGGCCATGGCAGGTGCCGTGCTCGGCCGCGACGCCATCCCCGCCGAGCTGAGTCAGCAGTTGGAGCAGGTCAACCATCTCCGCATCGCGGACCTGGCCGTGCAGCTGGTGCAGCTGCGCGGCTGAGGCCTCAGCGCAGCGCCGTGCGGAAGGTCCGTAGCCGCAGGCTGTTCGTCACCACGAACACCGAGGAGAACGCCATCGCGGCACCTGCGATCATCGGGTTCAGCAGGCCCAGCGCAGCGATCGGGACGGCCGCCGTGTTGTAGGCGAACGCCCAGAACAGGTTGCCCTTGATGGTGCTCAGCGTCCGGCGGGCCAGGCGGACCGCGTCGGCTGCGGCCCGCAGGTCGCCCCGCACCAGGGTGATGTCGCTGGCCTCGATGGCCGCGTCGGTGCCGGTACCCATCGCCAGCCCCAGGTCGGCAGTGGCGAGCGCGGCCGCGTCGTTCACACCGTCTCCGACCATCGCCACCACCCGGCCGGACTCCTGCAGGCGCCGCACCTGATCCACCTTCTCGGCGGGCAGCACGTCGGCGATCACCTCGTCGATCCCGACCTCGGCGGCGACTCGTCGCGCCGCACGCTCATTGTCACCGGTAAGCAGCACCGGCCGCAGGCCCAGGTCGCGCAGCATCCGGACCGCCTCGGCGGAGGTGTCCTTGACCGTGTCGCCCACCTCGATCAGCCCGTAGGTGCGCCCCGACCACCCGACGGCGATCACGGTGGCACCTCGCGCACTGACCTCGTCCCACACATCGGTGGGCGCCGGCGCGTACCCGGCCTCGGCGAGCACGGCCGGGCGGCCGACGAGTACCTCGACCCCGTCCACCGTTCCGCGCACGCCGCGTCCCGCGAGATTCTCGAAGTCGGTGACGGCAGGCAGGTCACCGAGCCGCTCCCGCGCCGCGTCGGCGACCGCTGCGGCGATCGGATGCTCCGAGGCGTGCTCGACGGCACCCGCCCGGCGCAGCACGTCGGCCTCGTCGGCGCTGTGGACGGCGGAGACCGAGAGCATCGCCATCTTCCCGGTGGTGACGGTGCCGGTCTTGTCGAGCACCACGGTGTCCACCTTCCGGGTGGACTCGAGCACCTCAGGGCCGCGGATCAGCACGCCGAGCTGGGCGCCGCGCCCGGTCCCCACCAGCAGCGCCGTCGGGGTGGCCAGGCCGAGCGCGCAGGGGCAGGCGATGATCAGCACGGCCACGGCAGCGGTGAAGGCGCTGGCCGGCTCGCCGGTGACGCCCCACCACACGGCCAGGGTGGCGAGGGCGATCACGATCACGATCGGCACGAAGACTGCCGAGATCCGGTCGGCGAGCCGCTGCACGGCGGCCTTACCGTTCTGCGCCTCCTCCACCAGGGAGGCGATCTTGGCGAGCTGGGTGTCCGCGCCGATCCGAGTGGCGCGTACCACAAGCCGGCCACCCACGTTCACCGAGGCGCCCACGACGGCGTCCCCCGCCTCCACCTCGGCCGGCACCGATTCTCCGGTGAGCATCGAGACGTCGACGGCGGAACGTCCGTCGATCACTTCGCCGTCCGTGGCGATGGTCTCGCCCGGGCGGACCACGAACTCGTCGCCGACGGCGAGCTCGGCAACCGGGCGGCGGATCTCCTGACCGCCATGCAGGATGGTGACGTCCTTGGCACCCAGGTCCAGCAGGGCGCGCAGGGCCGCTCCGGCGTTGCGGCGGGCACGCAACTCGAAGTAGCGCCCGGCGAGGATGAATGTGGTGACGCCGGCGGCGACCTCGAGGTAGAGGGCACCGGAGGGATCCTCGGTGCCGAGGGTGAGGCTGAACGGGTGCGTCATCCCCGGATGCCCGGCGGTGCCGAGGAAGAGTGCCCACAGGGACCAGGCGAATGCCGCCGAGGTGCCCATCGAGATGAGCGTGTCCATGGTGGCCGCGCCGTGCTTGAGGTTCGTCCAGGCGGCGCGGTGGAACGGCGCGGCGCCCCACACCACCACCGGCGCGGCCAGGGTGAGGGAGAGCCACTGCCAGTTGGTGAACTGGAGAGCCGGCACCATGGCGAGCACGATCACCGGCACCGAGAGCAGGGCGCTGACGATGAGCCGGTGGCGCATCGCGGCCAGGCTGTGCGGGCCGGTCTGCTCCTCCTCGGCGACGGACCCGCTTTCGGCGGGGCCGCCGTCGGACTGGGCGTTCTCTCCCGGCGCGCGCAGCTCGTGCGCGCTGTACCCGGCCTGCTCCACGGCCGCGATCAGTTCCGCCACGGTGACCGATGGCGGATGGAAGATCCGCGCCTTCTCCGTGGCGTAGTTGACGCTGGCAGTGGCGCCGTCGAGCGTGTTCAGCCGCTTCTCCACGCGCGCCGCGCAGGAGGCGCAAGTCATCCCACCGATACCGAGCTCGATGCGCTGCAGATCGTCCTGCGTCTGTTCGGTGGCGCTCATGGCTACCTCTCTCTGGCTCAACGCCTCACTCATATACCTCTAGGGGGTATCTCGACTATACCCCCCGGCGGTATTGAACGACAAGGGGAGGTGGGGCGCCGAACTGGGAGGGAGCCGCCTCACAGGGGCGTGACGTCGATCCCGTGCGCCTGCCCGACGGCACGGTTCACGAGCAGTCCCTCAGTGAGGTTCACCCCGCGAGCGAGCGCCGGGTCGGCCTCGACGGCGTCCTGCCAGCCCGCATCGGCGATCCGCAGGGCATAGGGCAGCGTGGCATTGGTGAGCGCGATGGTGGAGGTGATCGGCACCGCACCGGGCATGTTCGCCACGCAGTAGTAGAGCGAGTCGTGCACGCCGAAGACCGGGTCGTCGTAGGTGGTCGGGCGGGACCCTTCGAAGCAGCCGCCCTGGTCGATCGCGATATCCACCAGGACCGAGCCGGGGCGCATCGTGGCCACCATCGCGTCGCTGACCAGACGGGGCGCTTGGGCCCCGGGAACGAGCACGGCGCCGATCACCAGGTCCGCCTCACGCACCTGCTCGGCCACGGAGTAGGCGTTTGACCGGCCTGTCTGGATCCGGGAGCCGAACCGGGCGTCCAGCTCGCGCAGCCGGGACAGCGAGACATCCAGCACGCTCACCTGCGCCTGCATCCCGACGGCGATCGTTGCCGCCTGCTCGCCGGCTACGCCGCCCCCGATCACGAGGACCTTCCCCCGGGGGGTACCGGGAACGCCGCCGAGCAGCTGCCCTCGGCCGCGATGGGGCCGCATCAGGTGGAACGCGCCCACCTGCGTAGCCAGGCGCCCAGCCACCTCACTCATCGGTGCGAGCAGGGGCAGCGACCCGTTCGGTGCCTGGACCGTCTCGTAGGCGATCGCGGTGGCGCCGGAATCGAGCAGCGCCCGGGTGAGCGTCTCGCTCGCCGCCAGGTGCAGGTAGGTGAAGACGGTCAGGCCCGCACGCAGGTACCCGTACTCGGCCGAGACCGGTTCCTTGACCTTGAGGACGAGTTCGGAGCTCTCCCAGACCTCGGCAGCCGTGTCGACGACGTCAGCACCAGCCTGTGTGTAGACCTCGTCGATGAACGAGGAGCCGACGCCCGCACCGGCTTGGACCCGTACATGGTGGCCGTGCTCGACCAGCTCGTGCACCCCGGCCGGGGTGGCCGCGACGCGGTACTCGCTGTTCTTGATCTCGGTGACGATGCCGACGTGCATGGTGTGCTCGCTTCTCTCGTCCGCTGCTCGCGGCGCTGGTCGTCCCGGGGGTGGTGGGACCTGACCTCAGCGTGGCACCGGAGCACACCGGGCGCCACCAGGTCAGCGCGACGGGCGGCCGTGGGCGACGGGAACGACGCGCCGGGCGCGAAACACCCCCCTGCGGTGTTTCGCCCCCAGCTATGACGCACGACCCGGCAGCGGCCCAGACATCACGCCACCAGCGACGTGATATCCATCACAGTAGCCCAGTGGGTGTCGGCACTCACGATGTCCGCAAGCGACCAGGGTGGTCACCTCAGTCCGGCTCCACGGCGGTGACCGTGGTCGTCACGGTGGGACCGACCGCATCGGTCTCGGGATCGGCGTAGTGGATGCCGAGCTCGTAGGAGCCCGGATCGAGGTTCGGCACGTACCGCTGCGTCTGTCCTGGAGTGGCGATCATCGTTCCGCCGACGTCCTCCCCGTCGATCAGGACCCGGGCCTGCGCATCGCGTTCGCCGCGGAACTCGATCGGTAGCTCCGCCTGGACCCCGTCCCCGTCGAGGTCCTCCAGGATGCGGCTCGAGTCCCGGAGCGCTGCCGACCACACGGGCTCGTCGTACTCGAACGGGCCAGCGGGCTCACTGGCCGGCGAGGAGCCGGCGAACTCGCCGGACTCCGATACCTCCTGCGTGGCGGTGAAGGTCTCCGCGGGAGCGTCGGGAACCACGGCCCACGAACCCTGCTCGTCGGCCGTCGCGACACCGACGGCGGCACCGTCGCCGCGCACGGTCACCGTGGCCCCCGGCTCGGCAGTCCCGGTCAAGGGCGGGGCAACCAGCACAGTCCCGGCGGGGTGGCGATGGTCGGCGGATCTGGGGTCGGCAGGGACGGCTCCGGGGTGGGAGTCGGTTCTGGTGACGGCTGCGGTGTCGGATCACGTGTTGGATCTGGCGCCGGCCCGGGTGCCGGGGCCCGACGCTGATCCGGCGCCGGAGCCGGATCCGGGTCGGGCGTCGGCTCCGGCGTGGGTGTCGGATCCGGGTCGGGCGTCGGCTCCGGCGTGGGTGTCGGCTGGTCGTCGGGTGCTGTGCTGGACGGCGGTACGGCCGGTGATGACGGGGCGGTGGCGGCCGGAGCGGAGGTCGAGGGCTCTGAGGGGGTGGCGTCAGCAGGGCTCTCACCACCGGGTGAGAGCCACATGAACGCGGCCGCCACAATCACGCCGGCGGCCACGGTGCCGCCGCCGGCACTCAGGGCGACCTTCGGGTCGTGGATCGCGTGCCGGGCCTGGCCGATCCCACCGACCAGCAGCACGCCCGCCTTGGCCAGACCGCTCCCGAACACCCACCAGATGGCCTTCGGGGCAAGGATGACGATGGGCAGCAGCAGTACCCCGAGCCGTTCCGAGACCGCGGTCAGCTCGGCGATGAGGGCCGGGCAGGCGGCACAGCCGTCGAGGTGGCGTTCCACCTCTGCGCGCCGGCGAGGAGACAGTCGCCCGGTCTGGTAATCGCCGAGCCGGGCGACCACCGGGCGACACTCTGCAGGGACGTCGCCGGAGCGCACGTGCGCCTGCAGCCAGGCCGACCGGAAGCCGTGGCGAGCGCGCGCGGAGAGGGTGGAGACCGCCGTCGGGCGCATCCCCATCCGGTCCGACAGTTCTCCCGGCCCAGCACCTTCGACCTCGGTGAGCCAGAGCACCTCACGCCATCGGGGCGGCAGTTCCTTGAACGCATCCGAGACCAGGCCCCGGTCCAGGGCCCCGTCGGCGTCGTCCTCGACCACCCACAACCCGGGCGGGCTCAACGCCTCGATGTCGTCGGAAGGCACCTCCCGGCGCGTGCCTCGGTCGATCCGAAGGTTTCGCAAGGTGCGGAACAGATAGCCGGCCACGTCCTCGGTGGGGCCGCCCCCGTTGCGGATGGCGCGGAGCACCCGGGCGAACGCCTCCTGGACGAGGTCAGGGCCGTCGTCGGGACCTGCATCTCGGCGTGCGATCCGCAACGCCTCGTCCTTGTACCGCTCGTACAGCACCGCGAACTCGCCCACCCGACCGCGGCGAACAGCAGCGACGATGGCTTCGTCACTGTCGGGCGCCTCCAGATCGTGGGCGAGCGACACGGCAGACTCCAGTCAAGTGTGGGGGAACGCGCGGCGAACACCCTGCAATGTGCCACGCACCGTCGCCTGGGCGACGAGCCTGCGCCGCCGCCCAGGCGGGGCGAACGAGTACAGACCTGTGGTTGAGCGTACGAAGAAATCCGGCGGCGCGCCAGGGATGAGACGGCGATCACGTCGCCCGTGGACGCCCTGGGTGACGGCGAGGGCGTGCCTCTCCTGGTGCGGGCTCCCACCAGCGCTGCTAGCGTGCCACGCGCGTACCAATGCCTCAGCGGCGTCCGGCACAAAGTGACAAAGGAGTAGGCGATGGACTTCGGCAGTATTGACTGGCTAGGGATCCTCGGGAAGGTTCTGCTAGCAGTTGTCATCCTCCTGGTGACGTGGATCATTGCGCGCGTCGTCCGGTGGGCGATCGGCAAGCTCGTCGGGAAGGTGGCGTTCCTGCAGCGGCAGGGTCAGGACGGTCAGACGGTCGGTGAGTCACTGGGGACGGTGGCCTCGCTGCTCGTGTGGCTTTTCGGTCTGACGGCGGTGCTGCAGCTGTTCGCCCTCACCCAGGTGTTGGCTCCGATCCAGTCCCTGCTCAGCGGTGTGCTCGGGTTCTTGCCGAACCTGATCGGTGCCGCGTTCGTCTTCGTGATCGGCTTCGTGCTCGCGAAGATCGTGCGCCAGTTGGTGGAGACCGCCATCCGCGCCATCAACTTCTCCAAGCTGAGCGAGAAGGTGAAGTCCGGGACGGACACGGTGCTCGACGAGGCCACCGGCACCGACCCGGCCGCACCCGCCCCTGCGCAGCAGGCTGACGGCGCCGGCTTCGACGCGAACAAGATCGCGAGCCTCGTGGGCAACCTGGTGTTCGCCATCATCCTGATCGTGGTGTCCATCGCGGCGCTGCAGATCCTCGGCATCTCGGCCATCTCCGAGCCTGCCGAGCAGATGCTGAGCATGATCCTGAACGCCATCCCGGCGATCATCGCCGCGGCGATCATCCTCGGCCTCGGCTACCTGATCTCCACGTTCGTGAGCAACCTGCTCGAGTCCACCCTGCAGGGCCTGGGCACCGATCGCGCGATCGGCAAGCTCGGCATCGTGCCGGAGGGGCAGAGCGCGTCGGCGATCATCACCCGCATCGTGCAGGTAGCGATCATGGTGTTCTTCGCCATCATGGCGGCCCGTGCACTGAACTTCCCCGAGGTCACGAACATCCTCAACGAGGTGCTCGCGCTCGGTGGCAAGGTCGTCTTCGGTGGCGTGATCATCGCCGCCGGGTTCCTGATCGCCAACCTGATCTCGAACCTCGTCGGCAACGGCACGGCGAGCACGGTGATCAAGTGGGTCACCATCGCACTGTTCACCGCGATGGGCCTGAAGTACATGGAGATCGCGGACTCGATCATCAACCTGGCCTTCGGCGCCATCGTCGTCGGTGGCGCTCTCGCCGCTGCCCTGGCCTTCGGCCTCGGTGGCCGGGACGCCGCCGCGCGCACGCTGGCGAAGCTGGACGAGAAGAAGGCCGAGGCGGCCGCTGCACCGGCCCAGCCCGCTGCTGCCCCGCCGTCACCGGCCACGCCGCCGCCCGGCCAGCAGCCGCCCAGCCAGCAGCCGCCCAGCATTCCCTGACGAGGGGCAGTTGGCACTCAACCCGTGACAGGGCGCGGCGGGGCATCCACCATCTCGGTGGGTGCCCCGCTGTCCTGTGCGGGGACGCCGACAGTACGGCGTGGGGTGCCTTGTCGTCGCGGAACTCGACTCTGACGACGCGAACGCACCCCTACGGAGAGAGCACCTCGCGCAGCCGCTCGGCGAACTCGTCCGGCTTGCCCGGGTACCCGAACTCGTCGTCCAGGAAGCCGCCGTGGCCGCCGGGGAAGAGGACCGGCTCTTGACCGAGCAAGGAGGCCAGCGCTGCCGTGGTCCTCCCGGTAATGGTGGTGCCGGTCTCCTCCCCCACAGCGACCACCAGGCGGGTCGTCGCGGCCGCGAGCGCCTCGGCATCCGGGCGGTAGTCGGTGATCGGCGCCCCACGCCCCGAGAGCAGCGGGTCGTCCCGGCTGCCGTCGTCCTCGGTGGGCATGCCCATGGCCGCCGGGTCGGTGGCGTCCTGCGCGAAGTACGCCTCGGTGAACTCGCCCGACCACATCGTCATCGCCACGAACGCCGCCATGCCGTGGCCCCAACCGCGCTCGGCATAGGTGCGGTTCACCTCGTCGAAGGCGCGTGCGGCAGCTTGGGCATCCGGGAGCAGCGTGATCAGCGGCGGCTCGTGCGCCACCAGAGTGCGGACGTCGTCGGGGTAGGCGCTCACCCAGGCGAGGCCGGTGACGGCGCCCCCACTGCTGGCGAAGACGTCCACCGGTCCTTGATTCAGGTGGGCGACCAGGGCGTGCAGGTCCTCGGCCTGGGTCTGTGGGACCGAGTCGACCCGTCCGTCCGAGCGAGTGGACCGGCCCAGGCCGCGTGGGTCGTAGGCCACGACGGTGCGGTCCGGGGACCGGGCCGCCAGTGCGGCGAAGCCCGAGGCGTCCATCGGCTGACCGATTGCCACCAGCGGCGGGCGACCGTCCGCCGTCGGGAGGGGGCCGTGCACGTCGTAGACGAGCTCGACGTCCGGCAGGCTGAGCGTATGGGTGGCTGTCATGAAGGGATTGGACCACACGGGCGAGCCAGGCAGAAGACCTGCCCGGCAGATTCGCCGCCAAGCGATGTCGAGAACGAGGCGACGGCTCCGTCTCTGGGGTGATGGCGGCAGACTGGCCGGCACGAGACACAAGGAGAAGGAACCATGGCGAAGTACCTGTTGCTCAAGCACTACCGCGGCGGTCCGCAGCCCACCGCGGAGGGAAGTGTGCCGATGGAACGGTGGACGCCGGAGGAGGTGGACGCGCACATCGCGTTCATGAACCACGTGGCCGACACTCTGCGTGAGCGGGGCGAGTTCGTGGACGCCCAGGCCCTCTCCCCGGAGGGCACCTTCGTGCGCTACGACGGGGAGGGGAAGCCGCCGCTGACGGACGGGCCGTTCGCGGAGTCGAAGGACCTGATCGCCGGGTGGATGATGATCGATGTGGACTCGACCGAGCGTGCCCATGAGGCCGCGGCGTTCCTGTCCTCCGCACCCGGGCCGGGCGGGCGCCCGATCCGGGAGTGGATCGAGGTGCGCCCGTTTATGTCGGAGCCACCGACGATCGACTGAGTTCATGGACGATCTGCTGCGCACCCTCGGGCCGCGCACCCTGGCCGTCCTCGTCCGCCGTGGCGCTGAGTTCACGGCGGCCGAGGACGCCGTCCAGGAAGCGCTCGTGGAGGCGACCCGGCGCTGGCCGGAGGCGATGCCGACCGAACCGGCCGGATGGCTGGTTCGGGTGGCATGGCGCAAGTTCCTGGACGCGGTGCGCGCCGACGAGGCCCGCCGACGACGGGAGGAACGGTTCGGCGCGGAGCCTGCGCCCGGCCCCGTCGAACAGGCGGACGACACGTTGCTGCTGCTCACCCATTGTTGCCACCCGGACCTGAGCCCTGCCTCGGCGATCGCTCTCACGCTGCGTGCGGTGGCCGGGCTCACCACGGCGCAGATCGCGCGGGCCTACCTGGTACCGGAGACGACGATGGCGCAGCGGATCAGCCGCGCCAAGCGCACGCTCGCGCAGCACCGGTTCGATCAGCTCGGCGAGTCGAGCACGGTGCTGCGGGTGCTGTACCTGGTGTTCAACGAGGGGTTCACCGGGGCGGTCGACCTGGCCGAGGAGGCCATCCGGCTGACCCGCCAGCTCGCCGCCGCCGAGGACGACCCGGAGACCCGCGGCCTGCTGGCGCTGATGCTGCTGCACCACGCCCGGCGAGCGGCCCGGTTCACCCGGACAGGGGAGCTGGTGCCGCTGGACCAGCAGGACCGTTCGCTCTGGGACACCGCGATGATCGCCGAGGGTGTGGACATCCTGCAGCACGCACTCGCCCGGGACCGGGTGGGCGAGTACCAGGCGCAGGCTGCCATCGCCGCCCTGCACGATGACGCCCCGCGCGCCGAGGAGACGGACTGGCCGCAGATCCTCGACTGGTACGACGAGCTCGTTCGGCTCACCCCGGACAACCCGGTGGTGGCACTCAACCGTGCCGTGGCCGTCGGCCAGGTGGACGGCCCGCACGCGGGCCTACGAGTCCTGAACCACGTGCCCGACGACGTCCCTCGCCGTGATGCGGTGGCCGCTCACCTGCATGAACGCGCGGGTGAGCATGACACAGCCGCCCGGCTGTACGCCGTCGCGGCGGGCGTAGCCAGCAACGAGGCGGAGCGGGTGCACCTGACGAAGCAGGCGGCACGGTTGCGGACCTGATCGGAGCGCCGAGCGCCGCCGAAAACGGCGCGCGCGGTCGCCACGTCAGCCGCGTTCAGCGCTTCTCGCGATCGGCCCCGTGCGGGTCCGGCTTTGAGCGGAGCAGGTCAGCGGCCTCCTCCTCCGGTCGCGGCGGGATGGTCTCATCCTCCTCGAGCAGAGGCACCTCGTCGAAGTCCGCAGGCTCGGCTGGTGTAGACATCGCGACCTCCTCACGCCGTGGTGTGACGGTAGCGCGGACTGGGGTCGGGCGCGCGGGCAGCCGAGGCGAGCGCGACGAACGTCGCTTCACCCACTCAGTTTCCAGTTGCCGCACCAAGTGATCCACGCCACAGTGGATCGGATCGATCGGCTCGGACGGGGCACAGGAGCCATCCCGCACGGCTGACGTCAGTTCTGGCAGCTACCGAAGGGCACGCACATGACGGACCAGTCCGCCGACCAGCGCGAACCGCGCTCGGGCCTGACCCGCACGTTCCAGTCCTGGGCCGATCGGCTCGGGCTGCGGACGGACCCCACGATCTTCTTCATCGCGGCAGGGCTCATGGTCCTCTTCCTGCTCGTGCTGGTGCTCTTCCCCACACCGGTGGGTAACACGTTCAAGGCCGGCCGCGAGTGGATCGTGACGAACCTTGGCTGGTTCTTCATCTTCGGAGTCTCTGCCTGGTTGATCTTCCTGATCGGTCTGGCGATCAGCCGGTTCGGACGCATCCGGCTCGGCGACGACGACTCCAAGCCGGAGTACGGCAACGTCTCCTGGTTCGCCATGCTGTTCGCCGGTGGGATCGGCACCATCCTGATGTTCTGGGGCGTGGCCGAGCCGATCACGCACTTCGCCAATCCCCCGCGCAATGACGTCGCACCGTTCACGATCGAGGCGGCCGAGGAGGCGATGGGCTTCTCCATCTACCACTTCGGCCTGCACACCTGGGCGATCTTCACCCTGCCCGGTCTCGCGTTCGCCTACTTCGTCTACCGGTTCAAGTTGCCGATGCGCGTGAGCTCGGTGTTCTACCCCCTCCTGAAGGACCGGATCCACGGCCCGATCGGCAAGACGATCGACATCTTCGCGATCCTCGGCACCCTGTTCGGGGTAGCCGTCTCGATCGGCCTGGGCACCCAGCAGATCAACTCCGGTCTGACCGAGCTGCTCAACGTTCCTGACTCGGTGCTGGTGAAGGTGATCATCATCGTGGTGCTCACCACCGTGGCGGTCACATCGATCGTGAACGGTCTGGACAAGGGTGTGAAGCGCCTCTCGAACATCAACATCGGGGCCGCCGTCGGGCTGATGGTGTTCGTGTTCATCGCAGGCTCCACCGTGTTCCTGGCCCGGCAGATCGTGGAGAGCCTGTCCATCTACGCCACCTCGATCATCCCGCTGTCGTTCTGGAACGACGCGATGTCCCGGTACACCAGCGACGGCTGGGGCTGGCAGGCCGACTGGACGGTGTTCTACTGGGCATGGACGGTCACCTGGGCACCGTTCATGGGGATTTTCCTCGCCCGCATCTCCAAGGGCCGCACCATCCGCGAGTTCGTGATCGGTGTGCTGTTCGCGCCGACCTTGTTCACGGTCGTCTGGTTCGCGATCTTCGGCTGGTCCGCCATGGACTTCGACGGGATCGGAGGCAGCGGAGGGGAGCTCACCCAGAAGGTCGTCACCGAGGAGAACGTGTCGCTGGCAATGTTCACCTTCTTTGATCAGTTCCCGGTGCCCGACGGCGTGACCACACTCATCCAAGGTTTCGCCGTACTGATCGTGGCCGTCTTCTTCGCCACCTCCTCCGACTCCGCGTCGCTCGTGGTGGACATGCTCTGCACCGGCGACGCCGGCACCGGACCGGTGCGGCAGCGGATGTTCTGGGGGATCGCCGAGGGTGTGCTCGCCGCCTCGCTGATCGTGCTCGCCGGTGACGCCGGACTCTCGGCCCTGCAAGAAGTGATCACCGTGATCGGCCTGCCGATCTTCATCATGGTCTTCGCCATGGCGTTCGCGATATTGCGCGGGATCCAGCAGGACCGGCGCGTCAAGGCGGCAGAGTCCGCCTTCATCGCGGCGAAGGAGGAGTAGGCCACCGTCTCGTGCAGTACGGGAGGGCCGGGCCGCTCAACGCCCCGGCCCTCCCGTTGCGGGTCAGGCCCTCCGCGCCGCCCGACGCCGGGCCACCAGCAGCACTGCCCCGCTCACCAGGAGCAGTCCGGAGATCCCGGCCACGACCGTCCCGTCCGCTCCGGTGCTCGGGAGGCTCCCGGCCGTCGCCGGCGGGGTGGGCGCGTCCGGCGGCACAGTCACATCCGTCGACGGCACGGTGTCGTCGCCCGACGGTGCTGTCTCTGTCTCCGACGGCGGTGACGTGACGGTGATCTCATTCGTCACGCTCATTTCAACCACCTCGTCGGCGACGATCCTGACCGACTCCGTCGAGTACGTCACCGCTCCCCACGAGGCCCCAGCCACCGCGCCGGGCTCCTGCTCGACCACGGTGACCTCCGCCCCCGCGGGGATCATCGGTGAAGTCACTGCCGTTCCGTCAACTGGAAGCACCAGCTCGCCGGCGCCGCTCTCGAAGCCCGGGCCAGCCGGGAACGAGTAGTCCAGCGTGAAGGTGGCGTCCGCGGGAACCTGGGCTGCGCCGTCACCGGTGAGCAGCTTCGCTGCGGAGAACTGCCCCATCAGCACGCTGGCCTCATTCGTCAGGCTCACGTCGCGCACGACCCCACCGTCGAGCACGAACTCGGTCTCGGAGAACACAGGGTCGGCCCACTGCACCTGTCCCGTGCCGGTCGGCGGGTCCTCACCGAGGATCACCACACGGGTGCCGGCCGGGAACTCCGGACTCACCCATGTCTCGCCGTCCATCACCTCGAAGGTGTGCTGGGTCGGCTCGGCACCCTCGCTCTCCTGCACCTCGTAGGTACCGGTGAAGACTGTGCCCTCGAGGCCCACGGCGTCGCCGATGACCTCCTTGGTGAGCGCAAAGACACCCACATCGGTGCCGACCCCAGACGCAGACCCACCGTGGGACTGGGACCGGGCGGAGACGGTGCGCACCTCCTCACCGGTCACCTCGATCGTGGCCGCGTTGTCGTAGGTGCCGCGCAGCCCGCCGTCGGTGATCTCCGAGACCACATCCACCACATAGAAGTAGCCCTCCTCCGAGGTGAACGTGACGGTGGTCCCATCCGCAGACACCTGGTAGGAGTCCACGGGCGCTTCGACCCAGTTCGCGGGCGAGGGGTACCCGTTGCCGTTCACCACCACCTCGTTGGTGCGGCGCAGGACCGTCTGTCCAGGGACCACCTGATGCCCGGGCGCCACGGTGTCGGTGACCACGACCTCCCGGCCACCCGGCATGCCGGTCTCATCCTCGGCACCGACCCTGACGACCCACAGGAAGTTCCCGGACTCCGGGTCGTAGTCGCCCCATTTCACGGTGCTGATGTTGCGGACCTCACAGTTCTCGGTGCAGGGCTGACTATCGGGCCTTGGCTCGATGGTCACCGACGCCTCCGTCGCACCGAAGTCGTAGGTCACCTCGGTCTCCTCGGTGACCTCCGTGGTCACCGTCACCCAGAATCGGAAGTCGCCCTTGAGGTCCAACGGATGCTCGGCCACATACGCCTCGTCGAGGTCGCAGGTCAATGACGTCCCGTCAACGACGCAGGAGCCCATCTGCTCGCCGCTGGGCGTGCGCATCGGGAACTCGGTTCGAACGCCCTGCAGACCCTCCGGGAGCGCCATGGTGAAACCAGCCGGGGTGGCGGGATTGTCGGGCAGTGACCACGAGCCGGTCAGCTCGGCCGTCGAGCCGGTCCGGACCACCTCGGAGGTGAACTGCAGGTCCGTCACCTCTGCTTCGGTCTCGTACGGCGGAGCCGCCGTCGCCGTGGTCACGCCGACCAGGGTGAGCACCGCACCGAGCAGCGCCGTGACGACGGCGCGCATCGCCTGCCGTGGCAGGCGTGCAACCTCACTGGAGCTTGTCATTTGTCGTCCTCCGGGGGATGAGGGAATCAGCGGCGCACGACTGCGCGCCGTGAAGTACGTTCCGCGAGCGCGACATTCGTCACGCCCGGCCGGCATTCTGTGACGCACACGACAGATGACTCACCGTCGCGCCCCTGACGTGCACGTTCGCCACGACCCGGACCCCGCCACTACCGTTCTCCCATGCCTTCCCAGACATCGCTCGCCGAGCTCGGCCTGCCCGCACAGGTCCGGGCGTGCCTGTTCGACCTCGATGGCGTGCTCACCCGCACCGCCACCCTGCACTTCGCCGCATGGAAGGAGACCTTCGATGCGATCCTCACCGCCCAGGGCCTTCCTGAGTTCACCGAGTCGGACTACGCCGCCCACGTGGATGGCCGACGGCGGTACGACGGTGTGCGTACGTTCCTCGCCTCCCGTGACATCACCCCGCCGGAGGGCACCCCGGACGACCCGCCATCGGCCGAGACCGTGTGCGGGATCGGCAACCGCAAGGACGCCGACGTGCGCCGAATCCTGGACGAGCGCGGGGTGGAGACCTTCCCCGGTTCGGTCGCCTACCTCACGGCAGTGCGCGAGGCCGGGATCCCGACGGCGGTCGTGACCGCGTCCGCGAACGCCGTCGCCGTGCTCACCGCTGCCGGTCTGATCGACCAGTTCGACGCCCGGATCGATGGCGTGGTGGCAGCCGAGCAGTCCCTGCCGGGCAAGCCTGCCCCGGACACCTTCCTCGCTGGGGCCGCCGCCCTGGACGTGCCGCCCGCCGAAGCCGTGGTGATCGAGGACGCGATCGCCGGCGTGCAGGCCGGACGCGCCGGCGACTTCGCCTTCGTGATCGGCGTCGATCGTCTCGGGCACGCCGATGCCTTGGCCGAAGCAGGTGCCGACGTGGTGGTCAATGACCTGGCCGAACTGGTCCACGACCGTTCCTCACTGGAGCAGCCCCCCGTCGACATGCCCGCCGGCGGAACGGCCGCGACCCCCGAGGAGGACCGATGACGAACGGCCACGGCCAGCACCCCGAGCAGTCATATGCGGGCGAGACCGGCGACTCCATCGAGTACGCCGACCAGCGCCGCGGGTATGGAATCCACCCCTGGAAGCTGACCCGTAGCGGCTTGCTGCCCGACGACGTCGCCGCCAGCGAGACCCTGTTCACCCTCTCCAACGGGCACTTCGGGATGCGTGGCTCCCTCGAGGAGGGTGAACCGCGGGTGGTGCCCGGCACCTACATCAACGGGTTCTACGAGCAGCGTCCGCTGCCGCACGCCGAGTCCGGGTACGGATTCCCGGAGTCGGGCGAGACCGTCGTCAACGTCACCGACGGCAAGCTGATCCGCCTCTTTGTCGGCGACTCTCCGTTCGACCTGCGCTACGGGACCACGCACAGCCACGAGCGCGCGCTCGATCTGCGCACCGGCACCTTGGATCGCAGCACCGAGTGGACCTCACCGAACGGGCAGTCGGTGCGGGTGACCTCCCGGCGTCTGGTCTCGTTCGTGCACCGGTCCCTGGCCGCGATCGAGTACGAGGTGGAGGCGCTCGACGACAACGTCTACCTCGCGATCTACTCCGACCTGCTCGCCAACGAGCAGAACGCCACCGCGTCCTCGGATCCTCGGGACGCGGCCGTCCTGGACCGTCCATTGAAGTCGGAGGACTCCGGCGCCCGCGGTCAGCAGGCGGTGCTGCTGCACCGCACCCGTCGCAGCAAGTTGCGCATGGCAGCCGGGATGGATCACGTGCTCGAGGTGCCCCAGGGCGCCGAGACAACGATCGAGGCGGGTGGCGACCTCGCCCGCTACACGGTGACCGCGCAACTGCCCAAGGGCAGCAAGCTGCGCATGATCAAGTACCTCTCCTACGGGTGGTCGCATCGGCGATCCACGCCCGCGTTGCGCGACCAGGTGGAGGCGGCTCTCGCCGTCGGGAAATTGATCGGGTGGGACGAGCTGCTCGAGAAGCAGAGAGCCTACCTGGACGAGTTCTGGCAGCATGCCGACGTCGAGATCGACGGCGACCCGGGCCTGCAGCAGGCGATCCGGGTCTCCATGTTCCACGTGCTGCAGTGCTCGGCCCGGGCAGAGGGCCAGGGGCTCGGCGCCAAGGGACTGAGCGGGATCGGCTACGACGGGCACACCTTCTGGGATGCGGACCTGTTCGCCCTGCCGATGCTCACCTACACGAAGCCGTCCGCCGCGCGCGATCACCTGCTCTGGCGGCGCAACACACTGCCGGAGGCGCGCGCCAGAGCGGCCGAGCTGGGCCTGGCCGGTGCGGCATTCCCGTGGCGCACCATCACCGGGAAGGAGTGCTCCGGCTACTGGCCGGCAGGCACCGCCGCGTTCCACGTGAACTCTGCCGTGGCAAACGCGACCGCCCGGTACGTGGCCGCCACCGGGGACCGTGAGTTCGACGCGGGCGCCGGTACTGAGCTGCTCACCGAGACCGCCCGGCTGTGGATGTCGTTGGGGCACTTCGACGGTGCGTTCCACATCGACGGCGTCACCGGTCCGGACGAGTACACCGCGATCGTGGACGACAACCTGTACACGAATGTGATGGCCCAGGCGAACCTCACCGAGGCCGCCGATGCGTGCGAGCGCAACCCGGGCACTGCCTCCGAGCTCAGGGTCACCGCGGAGGAGATCGCCGAGTGGCGCAAGGCAGCCGCCGCGATGGCGATCCCCTACGACGAGAAGCTCGGCGTGCACGCCCAGTCGGAGGACTTCACCAAGCGGGACGAGTGGGACTTCGAGGACACGGCCGACGAGTTCTATCCTCTGCTGCTGCACTACCCGTACTTCCAGATCTACCGCAAGCAGGTGATCAAGCAAGCGGACCTCGCGCTCGCCATGCAGCTGCGTGGCGACCTGTTCACACCGGAGCAGAAGGCCCGCAACTTCGCGTACTACGAGGCCCGGACGGTGCGGGACTCCTCCCTGTCGGCGGCGACCCAGGCGGTGCTCGCGGCCGAGACCGGGCACCTGGACCTCGCTTACGACTACTGGGCGGAGGTCGCCTTGGTGGACCTGGGCGACCTGCACGGCAATGTCGACGACGGCCTGCACATCGCCTCGATGGGTGGGTCGTGGCAGGTGGCCGCGTGCGGGTTCGGTGGGATGCGAGATCACGGCGGCGTCATCTCGTTCGCGCCGCGCCTCCCGCATGCCCTGGACCGGCTCCGGTTCCGGATCCGGAGCGAGGACCGGGTGGTCGAGGTGCAGGTCACCCGCACCGGCCAGGAGCAGACGGCGACGTACCGGCTCATCGAGGGCGAGTCGTTCGCGACCACCCACCACGGGCAACCGGTCGAGCTCTCCGGGAGCGACGCCGTCGAGCTCGCCGTACCCGCAGTCCCGCAAGTGGAACCGGTGACTCAGCCCGCGCGCCGCGAGCCCACCCGGCGCCGACCGCAGCGATAGTTCTCCCCATCGCCGGCCCTGGCGCACGAGCCGGCGATGGGGCCAGAGTTGCGCTCATGTCCCATCCTCCGTCCCCACCGTGCCGCCGGCGCGGAACACCGCCGGTCTCATCTCGCTGATCCTGGGCGTGGTGACAGTGGCAGTCGGGCTGGCGCATCAGATGGTCGCCTATGCGCTGCCGCGCCTCATGGCCTTGTCCAGTGTCAGCGTCGGCTCTGCGAGCGCCGTCCTCGCCCCGTTCCAGATCACGACGGCGGTGCTCGCCATCGCTGCGTGCGTCACCGGGGCGGTGGGTCTGCGTCAGAGGAATGCGCCTCACCGGGCCGCCGCTGCTGGCCTGGCGCTGGGCGCGAGCGCGGTGCTGGGAGCGCTCGTGGGGACCCTCGGTCCACTCCTGGTCGCGGCCATGTGAGCTGCGAACGCGAGCCCGCTCACCGTGATCACCGCCCCCGTGGTCAGTTGTCCCCATCGCGGGTCGTGGCATCCCCACTGCGCCTGGGCCACACTCGAACGATGTCCCACCCACCAATGAGTCAGCAGCCTCCCGATCAGCCGAACGACCCGTTCGCAGCACCGCACCAGTACGGCGCCACCGCGCCGGACGGTGCGACACCGCAGAGCGCTCCGCTGCAGGCTGGTCCACCGCAGCAGGCCGGCGCGCACCAGCAAGCCCGCGGACCCTACGGCGCACCGACCGGATCAGCGGGATCGGCCTCGAGCAGGAACACCGCAGGGCGGCTAGCTCTGGTGTTCGGCCTAGTCTGCGCCGGGATCTCGACCCTCGCTCAGCTGGTCTGGTCCTTCGGTCCGACGAGCATGTACGGGACCGCGTTCTACGACGTCTTCCTCATCGGCTACGACATCGTGGTGACGATCACCAGCCTGGCCGCCTGCATCCTGGGACTCATCGGCCTGCGCCGCTCCAACCTCCCGCAGCGCGCGGCGGCCATCGGACTGGGCCTCGGGCTGGCGACCTTCGGGCCGATGGTCATCTATCTGTTCGGCCGACTGGTGCAATCGGTGTTTCACCTGCACTACTGAGGTGGCGCGTCGGCGGGCGCGACGCGACGGGCCTGCCGATGCCGATGCGCCAACGACACGTACTCACCCGCCGAGCGCCGGAGGTTCGCGACCTCCTCTTCCGTCAGGTCACGGCGCACCTTCGCCGGCGCCCCGACGGCGAGCACCCCGGCAGGGATGGTCATCCCCTCCGGAACCAGGGCACCGGCGGCTACCAGAGACCCCGCACCGACGCTGGAACCGTTCAGGAGCCTCGCGCCCATGCCGATCAGCACACCGTCGTCCACCTGGCAACCATGCAGCACGGCGTTATGGCCGACCGTCACCCCTGCGCCCACGCGCAGCGGGATACCTGGGTCGGAGTGGGCGACCACCCCGTCCTGCAGATTGGACCGGTCCCCGATCGCGATCTCCTCCTGATCGGCACGCACGACGGCCCCGTACCAGATACTGGCATGCGCGCCGAGCGTGACGTCCCCGATCACCACGCAGCCGGGCGCCAGCCATGCCTCGGGATGCACGTGCGGGACCGCGGAGCCCAGCTGCCAAGGACGCTCACTCATCGTCGATCACCGCAGCCAGGCCGTACCAGCGCTCGGCGGTCCCGCCGCGCACCGCCGCGCCCTCTGTGGCGTCAAGGCCGAGCCGGGTCAGGGTGGCATCGAGGTCCTGCCAGGCGCGGATGTAATCGGCGCGCAGGGTGATCACCGGCCAGTTGCTGGCCAGCATGCACCGCTCGGGTCCGAAACGGTTCAGCACGTGCCGGAGCGGGGCGTCCAGAGCATGGACGTCCCAACCCTGCCAGCCGGTCAGCACATCGATCCCGACGGACACCTTGATCGCAATGTTCGGGCAGGCCGCGAGCGCGCTGATGCGCTTCGCCCACCCCTGCCGGTCTCCGCCATCGAGTGGCGGGCGGGCCAGGTGATCCACCACGATGCGCAGCTCGGGTAGTGCTCGGGCGACGTCCACCACGGCATCCACCTGGGCAGCGGTCACCGGAACAACGTCCCAGGACAGGCCGTCCGCGGCGAGCCGGCGCAGCAGCCGGCGCACGCGCGCCTGCCCGAGCCACGGCACGTCGTCGCGCCCGATCAAGCACCGCACGCCGGACCAATGGTCAGTGCGGGACCGGTCCAGCTCGGCCTCGGCCGCGTCAGGCGTGGCCAGCGGCAACCAGCCCACGACCCCACGCACGAGATCCGCGGCGGCGAACGCTGTCAGTCGGTCATTCTCGGCGGGCTCATCCACGCTCTGGACCAGAACAGTCCCGGCGACGCCGGCCTCCTGTAGCAGCGGCCGCAGATCCTCCGGGAGGAAGTCCCGCGCCAGCGCCGCATGGTCGTGAGTGCGCCACGGCTGCTCCTGCGCCGCGAGACGCCAGAAATGATGATGAGCGTCGATCATGCCCCGCTCCATCGTGGCCTCCTCTTCTCGGTGAATGCCGTGATTCCCTCACGGAAGTCAGCGCTCCCGTAGACCCGGGTGAGCAGGTCCTCGTCGCGCATATCCCGTGTGGCCAGCCGCCGAATCATCGTCTTGACTGTCTGCAAGGTCAGCGGTGCCCCCGCTGTCAGGTCCGCGACCGTCTTCTCCACCAGCGCCGCCAGGCCGTCGGCCTCGCACACGCGGTGGACCAGGCCGGCAGCGCGGGCATCGTCAGCCGCCCAACGCTCCGACAGCAGCAGCAGCTCCCGCACTCGGGAGACTCCGACGGCCCGCTCGAGCCGGTCCACCACCGCGATCGGGATGCAGTTCCCGAGCGTCTGCGCGATCGGTGCGCCGAACCGCGCCCGATCAGAGGCGACCACCAGATCACAGCACGCCACCAGCGCCAGGCCCCCGCCCATGGCGGGCCCGTCGACGGCGGCCAGTACTGGCACCGGGATCGCCTCGATTGCTGCGAATACCTGCTCGAGCCGTCGTTCGTACGCGAGCCCGTCGGCGCCGTCGGCGGAGAACTCGGTGAAGCCACGCACGTCGGTCCCCGCGCAGAAGGCTCCCGGGGTCCCGGTGATCACCACGCATCGCAGATCCGTGTCCGAGCGGGCCCGGTGCGCGAGCGCCTCCAGTGCGTCGTACATCTCGGCAGTCAGGGCGCCGCGCCGCTGAGGATGACTGACCCGGACCGTCCAGACGGAGGTGCCCTGCTCGACCTCGATCTGCGGCTCCAGGGAGGTCCTCACTCCGACCCCTCCAGCAGTTCGGCCGTGTGCTCACCGAGCAACGGTGGTGCGAGTCGGATGCGCGGTGGCGTGCCGGACATCCGCAACGCGGAGGCGAGCACGGGGACGGCACCTTCCACGGGATGGTCCACCTCGGCGATCATCCCCCGCGCACGCACATGCGGGTCCTGATCAAGCACCTGTGCGTAGTTCTGGATCGGGCCGGCCGGCACGCCCGCAGCCAGCAACCGTTCCACCCATTCGTTGGTACCGGCCGAGTCCAGCTCGCGCTCGAGCACCTCCTCGAGCACGGCGCGGTTCTGCATGCGCGCCGTGTTGTCGACGAACCGGGCGTCCTCGATCAGCCACGGCGCGCCGATCGCGTGGCACATCCGGCGCCATAGGCGGTCATTGTTCGCCCCCACCGTGACATAACCATCCTGAGTCCGGAGCGCCTGATAAGGGGCCGACATCCGGTTCGCCGACCCCAGCGGTTCCGGTACCCGGCCGGTAGACCAGTACTCCGTGGACTCCCAGACCGAGAACGAGAGCGCCGACTCGAACAGGGAAAGCTCCACGTACTGCCCCTCCCCGGTCTCTTTGACGTGCGACCAGGCGGCGAGGATGCCGATCACGGCGTAAAGGCCCGCACCCAGATCAGCCACCGGCAGGCCGGACTTGACCGGCCGCCCCCGGGCTCGCCGGTGATCGACATGACGCCGGACATGGCCTGGGCGATCAGGTCATACCCAGGCCGGTCCGCATAGGGGCCGCTCTGCCCGAACCCGGTGATCGAGGCGTAGATCAGCCGTGGGTTGACTTCACGGAGCGTGGCGTAATCTGCGCCGAGTCGCTCCGCCACGCCGGGCCGCCAGTTCTCGATCACCACGTCCGCGGTCCGAACCAGTTGCCGGAACTGCTCCCGGCCGGACTCGCTCTTGAGGTCGAGCGTGACACTCCGCTTGTTCCGGTTCAGCGACATGAAGGCCCGGCTATCCTCCCCGAGACCGGGACGCCCCCAGGACCGCCGGGACTGGTCGCCGGAGTCGGGGTTCTCCACCTTCACCACGTCCGCACCCAGGTCACCGAGGATCATCGTGCAGAACGGTCCCGCCATGATCTGGCTGAGATCCAGCACGCGCATCCCGGCAAGAGCGCCACCGCTGTCGGTGGGCGTGCCCGTGCGTCCGGTATCCGCCGAGTTGGTCTGATCGTCCGAGTTCACCGCGCCTCGCTCCCCGTCGCGCCCATCTCCATCACTCCTCCTGAGCGGCATCGGCGAGCGAAGCATTCACCTCGGTGAAGAACGCCTCGGCGGCCTCCTGCACGTCCGTCCCGCCGAAGGCGATCGACTCGTAGGCACGCCCGTAGGCGTCCTCAAAGGCAGCCTGGTATCCGGGCGGGTACACCACAGTAGGTGGCTCATTCGCGGCGATCTGGCCGTACAGTTCCAAACTGTGGGCCTGCAGCTCCGGCATGTCCGAATCGGCGAGCTGCTCCTCCAGGTGGCTGGTGTTCGTCACCGCACCGTTGTTGGAGGCGAACACTGCTGCAGCCTCGTCGTCGGTGGCCCAGAAGTCGATAGCAGCTGCCGCGCTGGGTACGTTGTCGCAACTGGCCGCGATCCCGAAGCCGGAGGTGAACAGCACGTTGCCCGACCCTGCTGGTCCGGACGGCAGCGCCACGGTGGTCAGCGCTCCGCCGTCACCGGTGCCGTCCAGGGTGGCCTGGGCGTTGACCAATGCGTTGCCCGGTGCCGTGTCCGCGAGCGTGCGTCCTTGCGCCACGTAATTCTGGTCGGGCGCGGAGGGCATCTCGGCATCCTCCTCCGGGGTGATCGTGACGCCCTCAGTGCGGGCTTCCTCCCACTGGCTCCAGTACTCCACCAGCAGTTCCTGGGAGAAGCCGAGCTCACTGCCCTCGAAGAGACTCTCTCCCGAGGCGGCGACGTAGCTGATCAGGAAGTTGGGCCGCGACCCACCGAGGTTGAGCGCGTTCATCCCGTCCGGAAGCTCGGCCTGTGCCTGCGCGGCCCAATCGAAGAAGTCCTCCCAGGTGTACCCCTCGGGCGGAAGGCCCACGCCGATCTCCTCAGCCACGGACTCGTTCACCAGCAACGCGTCGTATGCCGCGCCGTAGGGGATCATGTACAGCTCGCCATCAAGCCCGCGGCCGGTGTCCAGTACTTCGGCCGGGATGTCGCTGACGTCGATCGCCCCGGATTCGATCATCGGGTCCAGCGGCAGCAACAGATCGCGGGTGGTGTAGTCGTTGAGCTGACGCCCCTGCAGTTGCGGCAGGCACGGCATGTTCCCGCTCGAGGCCTGCACGTTGAGCCGTTCGAAGTGCGCCCCGAAGTCAGCGAACTCGCGCTCGACCGTGACGCCGTCGTTGGCCTCCTCGAACAGATCGAAGACGGCGTTGGTCACCTCGTGCCGGGGAGCCGATCCCCACCACGCGGCCCGTACGGACCCGGTCACCTCGCCGGTGCCGTCCTGACCCTCGGCCGGGGTTGGGTTCTCCTCGCCCACGCGAGTGCCGGACGAGCATCCAGCGGCGGCGATCAGCGACGCCGCTGCCACGCTCGTGGCAGCGAGACGCACCATGTGTTTCCGATTCATCGGACAGTCCCTCCTTTGGGATTGGGTGTCATTTCAGACCGCTCGTCGCGATGCCCTCGATCAGGAGGCGCTGGGCCGCCAGGAAGAACCCGACGATCGGCGCGATCGAGAGCGCGGCCATCGCGAAGAGCTGGCCGTAGGCAGACTGCGTCGTGATGTCCACGAACGAGTTGAGCCCTTGGGCCACGGTCCACATCTCCGGCCGGTTCAGGTAGAGGAGCGGGCCGAGGAAGTCGTTCCAGGTGTTGATGAAGGTGAACAGTGCCGTGGTCCCGATCGCGGGGATGGATAACGGCAGCACGATGCGACCGAAGATCCCGACGTATCCACATCCGTCCAGGCGTGCGGCGTCATCGAGCTCGCGCGGCAACGTGCGCACGAACTGCACCATCAGGAAGACGAAGAAGGCGTCCGTGGCCAGGAACTTCGGCACGGTCAGCGGCAGGACGGTGTTGATCCAGGCCAGCTCGTTGAAGAGCACATACTGCGGCACCATCGTCACGTGGTACGGGAGCAGCATGGTGCCGAGCATCAGCGCGAACATGAAGCGCTTGTACGGGAATCGCAACCGCGCGAAAGCAAACGCGGCGAGTGAGCACGCGACGACGTTTCCGACAATGCACAGGCCGGTGATGACGAGCGAGTTGAGGAAGTACCGGCCGAAGGAAAGGCTGCCCGCGTTCCAACCTTCCACATAGTTGTCGAAAGTCAGGTCCCCCGCCCACAGCCCCAGGGTGGTGAACGTCTCGTTCCCGGGGCGCAGCGAGGCACCGATCATCCAGAGCACCGGGTAGAGGATCACGAACAGCAGCGAGAGCATGCCTGCGTGCTTGGCGAGCCCGATGACGATCCGGTTCCGGGAGAGCCTCGGCCGCAGGACCGGCCGCAACGGCGAGCGCGTGGAACGGTTCGGCGCGGTCGTGGCAGTAGCGTTCATCGTTCGTCTCCGTAGTGCACCCAGTACCGCGACGTGGCGAACAGCACGGCAGTGAACACCGCGAGCCCGAGAACGAGCACCCAAGCCATCGCTGCGGCGTATCCCATGTCCAGATTCGCGAAGCCGCGCTGGTAGAGGTAGAGCGTGTAGAAGAGGGTCGAGTTGAGCGGTCCGCCGGTTCCCTCGCTCACGACGTAGGCCGGTGTGAACGCCTGGAAGGAGTTCACCGTGGTCAATAGCACGTTGAAGAAGATCAGAGGCGAGATCATCGGGATGGTGATGTGCCAGAACCTCCGAGCCCGCCCAGCACCGTCGACGGCGGCCGCCTCGTAGTATTCAGGCGGCACTTGCCGCAGCCCGGCCAGGAAGATGATCATGGTGGAACCGAAGGTCCACACATTCAGGATCACCAGGGTGTGCAGCGCCGTGTCCGGGCTGCCGATCCAGCTGCGCCCCTCGATCCCGACGTATTCCAGGACCTGGTTGACGATGCCGTTCAGGCCGAAGACCTCACGCCATAGCAGCGCGATCGCCACGCTCGCGCCGATCAGCGAGGGGAGGTAGAACGCAGCGCGGTAGCCCGGCAGGAAGCGCAGGCCTCGGCTCAGCACCATGGCCACGGCGAGCGCAGCGATCAGCACCAGCGGCACCGAGGCGGCCACGTACTTCACTGTGACCTCGGCGGACGCGAGGAATCGGTCGTCAGCGAGCATCGCCTCGTAGTTGGCTAGACCAGCCCACTCCGGTGGTGTGAGGAGGTCGTAGTCGGTGAACGACAGGTACAGCGAGTACGCCATCGGTCCGGCGGTGAGGGTGAGCATGCCGAGGATCCACGGACTGAGGAATCCGAACCCGGCCAGCGCCTCCTTCTTCTCGCTCCGAGAGAGGGCGACCTTCGTCCGGCCCGCGGTGACCGGTGTGGCGGTCATCGCTGCCCCGCCTCGCGCTCGATCCGTTCGCCGATTGTCCCGGCCAGGGCCAGGGTCCAGGGCAGAGTCAGCCCTTGAGTCTCGGCGGCCGCCGCGATCTCGTCCAGGTCCTTGAACCAGGGGCGCTGCGCCGTCGGCGTGCCCAACTCGTCGTAGGCACGGGCAGTCTCCGGGAAGAACCCCCAGTGCTCGGTCACCCACGAGGCGCCAGTGCTGCTCTGCGCGACCTGCAGGAGCGCATCGGTCTTCACCCCGTGCGCCGAGGCGAGGTCGATGGCCTCGAACACGCCGGCGAGGGCGCTGAACATCATGACCTGGTTCCCCAGCTTGGCGGCCGCACCGGCGCCAGGTGGGCCAACGTGCACGAGCGTGCTGGCCACCGATTCCACGACGGGCCGCAATTCCTCGAGCGCTGTTGCGGTCCCGCCCACCATCGCCGTGAGGTCGCCCTCGCGTGCACGAGCCGAGCCACCGCTCACCGGTGCATCCAGGACAGCGATGCCGCGGCCCTCGCACGCGGTCGCGATAGCCTGCGCAGTCTCCGGCAGCACCGTGCTGTGCAGGACGACTCCCCGACCCACGGCATCCCGGTCGAGCAGGCCGCCGGGCTCGAGGATCACCGAACGTGCTGCCGCATCATCGGTCACCACGACCACGACGATGTCGGCGGCGACCGCCGACCCGGACACTGCCCGAGCGCCGAGCTGGTCGGCCAGCGCCACCGCCCGCTGCTCATTCCGGTCGGAGACCGTGACCGGCCAGCCGGCCGCCACGAGCGCGTGGGCGACCGGCGCACCGAGGTTGCCGAGGCCGACCACTGCCACCGAGGAGGTCTGCGGACTGATCATCGTCACAGATCGGCGTAGTAGGCGATCACGGCCTCGACGTCGACGGTCTCGTCGTCGGGCCGGGACTGCGCTCGGTAATGCTTGCGCCGCGCCTCCATGTCCGCGAGGAGGACGGCACGCGCATGGGTGGCGACCTCTTCGGCAACCTCGGCCGGCACCACGATGAGGCCGTCGTCGTCGCAGCCGACGATGTCGCCCGGTCGCACCTGGACCCCGCCGACGGCGATCGTGCCCTGCACCTCCACCACCTCGATACGCCCGGGGATGATGGTGCGGCCGCGGCCACGGACACAGATCGGATTCTGCTGCAGGGTGACCTCGGCAGTGTCGCGGCAGTAGCCGTCGGTGACGATCCCGACCGCTCCGGCGCCGATCGTGCCCATCACGTTCTCGGAGCCCCAGAAGCCAACCTCACGGCCGCCACCGGACTCCATCACCACCACGTGACCGGGCAGTTCCTCCTGCGGGAGCCGGACCGGCGGGTACTTGTCGAACCACTCACCGTGCGCTCGCACAATCTCCTCGGTGGTCTCCAGCTGCCACATCGGCTTGTTGGCCGGGACCGCACGGATAGTGGCGGCCGGGCCCCAGAACTTCATCCCCTCCCACAGGGGCCGGATCTCCTGGGAGACCAGGGTGATGTCGAAGTACCCGATGCCGTCGAGGGCGTCGGCCACGTCAGCGACCCGCAGGTACTTGTACAGCGACGCGACATCGTTGGCGTCCGCACGGTCGGCGGGGGCAGGCGAGTTCATCAGTTGCTTCTCCATCGTCGTTGGTGAGTGCGGCACGGGATCGTCCTCGGATGCCCGGCCGTCGGCGACCACGAGCCGCCGAGCGCGGTGACCGTCGGTCACGAACTTGCTTCGCCTATTGTCTACAACAGACAGTAGGCGAAGCGCAAGGCATAATGGGTCAGAAGATCGATAGACGGACCAGCACAGACGGAGCAAGCAGATGGCATCCACACGCCCCCCGGCGCCGGCAACGCAGCGGAATCGCGTCGACCCACCGAGCGTCGTGTCGCTGGCACGAGACGCCATCCGCACGATGATCGTCGCCGGCGACCTCCAGCCGGGTGAGCGCCTCATCGAGGAGCGATTGACCGATGAACTAGGGATCAGCCGGCCTCCGCTGCGCGAGGCGATGCGCCAACTGGAGAGCGACGGGCTGGTCGAGATGCGCCCGCGGCGGGGCTGCGTCGTGACCACGATGGACGAGCACGACGTTTTCGAGGTGATGACCCTGCGGGCCGGTCTGGAACGCATCGCGATCGAGAACGGCGTCCCGGTGACCGAACCCGACCGCCTGGCCCCGGTGCGCGCCTCACTCGCACGCATGGAGGCCGATGCAGAGGCCGAAGACCGTCCCTCACTGGTCCAGGATGGCTACGAGTTCCACGCCTCGATCGTTGACTTAGCCGGGATGCGGCGGCTGACCTCGATGTATCGCTCGATCCAGGCGCAGATCGTGGTGTGCATGTCCCGCAACCTCTACACCAGGGAGCGGTACTACGAGAGCCTCGTGGAGCACGTGGCGCGGCACCGGTTCCTGGTGGAGCTGATCGAATCCGGCGAGCCCGAGGCGGTGCTCGCCGAACTCGCCGTACACGGCGAGCGCTCGTTCGAGCGCCCGCCGCACACGCCCTGAGCGCAACCAGGGCGTCATTACCTCAGCCGACGGTGGCTCCATCCACCTGCCGGGGGATCCCGAGCGGGTTGCCATCCCGTAATGCAAGCGGCAGGCACGCCTCGGGCACGTCCTGGTAGCAAAGGGGCCGCAGGAACCGCCGCACGGCCGTCGTACCCACCGACGTGTGCACTGAGGTTGACGCCGGATACGGCCCGCCGTGGTGTTGCGCGGCAGTCACCGCCACGCCAGTGGGCCACCCGCCGAAGACCACTCGTCCTGCCCGCTCAGTGAGCGCGGCCATCGCGGCCCCGACATCCTCCCCCTCTGCTGTGTGCACGGAGGCGGTCAGGCTCGCCGGCAGAAGCGTGAGCACGTCGTTGAGGTCAGCCTCGTCCCGATACTCGACGATCAGCGTGGTCGGCCCGAAGACCTCCTCCAGGAGCACCTCCGGCGCCTCCCGGACGCGGTCGGTCGAGGTGCGCAACACCGCCGGCGCGGTGTCGCTGTGATCGGAGACGCGCTCCACGCCGTCGGTGGTCAGCATCTGCGCCAGCCCGTCCCGGAAGCCCGCGGCGATTCGCTCGTTCAACAACGGGTGTGGAACGGGCCCGGCGTGGGCGGCCACCCGGTCTGCGAGGCCGGAGCCGGCCGGGGTGAGCACCAGCCCCGGCTTCGTGCAGAACTGCCCGGCACCGAGGGTGAACGAGGCGGCCAGGCCCGCGGCGATCTCCTCGGCCCGTGCCTCGGCGGCGGCCTCGGTGACCACCACCGGGTTGAGGCTGCCGAGCTCGCCGTGGAACGGGATCGGGTCAGGGCGGGCCATGGCGAGGTCGAACAGGTAGCGCCCGCCACGCTGGGAGCCGGTGAAGCCGACCGCGCGGATACGCGAATCCTGCACCAGGGCGACCCCCTGTGCCTGCCCCTCGATCATGCCGATCAGCCCGGCAGGCGCGTCCTGCACTGCCTCCTGAGCGAGCTCGAGCACGCGGCGCGACAACACCGGATGCCCCTCGTGCGCCTTGACCACCACCGGGTTGCCACCGGCAAGCGCCGAGGCAGTGTCCCCACCGAGCACGGAGAATGCGAACGGGAAGTTGCTGGCGGCGAACACCGCCACCGGGCCGAGCGGCACCAGCATTCGCCGCAGGTCCGGCGCGGGCGGCGTGGCATCGTCACGGCGATGGTCGATGATCGCTTCGAGGAAGGCACCCTCGCGCACTGCATCGGCGAACATCCGCAGCTGACCTGTCGTCCGGACGACCTCCCCGGCGAGTCGCTGCGCACCAAGATGGGTCTCCCGGTCTGCGATGTCGACCAGTTCGTCCCGGTGCGCAGTGAGAGCCTCGGCCAGGCTCTCCAGCCATCCCGCACGTTCGGCGTACGGACGGGCCGCGACCTCGGGCGAGGCCCGGTGTGCTGCCTCCACGACACGCTCGGTCTCGGGGTCCATCACTGTACTGCTCACGTTCAGCTCCTCTCGTCGCGGTCGGTCGGGTCAGCGTCAACAAGCACCGGCGCATCGCACGTCACCCGCGCCAGGTGCGTCGACGCCGCCTGCGCCGCCGCCGCCGGGTCCTGCGCCCGGATTGCTCGGGCGATCGCCCGGTGCTCTTCGATCGTGGCCGGCTGCGTCGCCAAGTAGCCGGTCGGGTCCGTGTAGGTCTCGCGCAGCACCCGGTTGATCGGTTCGACGAAGGCGACCACGAAGCGGTTTCGGGTGGCGACGGCTACCAGACGGTGGAACTCCATGTCGGCGTCGAGGCACGAGGCGAAGTCACGGGTCGCATCACTCGCCGCATCGACCGCCTGCTCGATCGCGTTGACGTCGGCCCCGGTCCGCCGTCGCGCGGCCTCAGCGGTCATCTCCGGCTCGAGCATCTGGCGCATGTGCATCAATTCGGAGAAGCCAGCCCGGTCCCGACGCAGCACGGACTGGTACCGGTCCACGAGGACGTCCATTCCCAGCGCCGCCACCGTCATCCCCCGGCCGGGACTGATCGAGACCAGCCCCCGGTCCTCGAGCAACCGGGCCGCCTCACGCACCACCTGACGGGACACGTCATAGTCCTTCGCCAGCGCAACCTCGGTGGGCAGCTTCGTCCCAGCGGGCGCGGCTGCGCGGACCACCTCCGCCTCGATCTGGTCCGCCAGCCACTGGGGCAGCCGCCTGGGCCGTACTGTCGATGATTGACCGTTCATACGGATCATCATATGATCTGCCGCACTGACCGGCAACCGTTGGAAGGCACGATGACCACCGATCTGCGTCGAGATCCCGCCACCACCCTCCCCACCGTCGACGGCGCCACGCTCGCCGGCCGCATCTTCGTCCCCGGGCACGGTCCCAGGCTGGTCGTGGTCCGCGGCGCGGAGCTGGTCGACATCACCGACCTGGGGCCCACGATGGCCCACCTGACCGAACTGCCCGACGCCGCGGCCCGGATCGCGGCGGAGGCAGCCCGGAGCACCCGGACGGTTCACGACCTCGCCACGGTGTTGGCCAGTACGGCGGCCCGAGCGGACAGCGCTCGCGGCACCGACCCCGCGCCAGAACTTGCCGAGCCCGTACTGCTGGCACCCACCGATCTGCACGCGCTCAAGGCAGCCGGCGTCACCTTCGCCCGCAGCATGCTCGAGCGAGTGATCGAGGAACAGGTCGGCGGAGACGCCGCAATGGCTGTGCAGGTGCGCGACCAGATTCAGGACCAGCTGGGCGAGTCCGTGCGGGACGTGCGACCCGGCTCGCCCGAGGCTCTCGCGGTGCTGGAGGTCCTGCGTGGAAACGGCCTGTGGTCCCAGTACCTCGAGGTGGGACTGGGCCGCTACCCAGAGATCTTCACCAAAGCCCAGGTGCTCTCTGCCGTCGGACATGGTGCGGACGTGGGCGTCTCCGCGATCTCCTCATGGAACAACCCCGAGCCCGAGTTGGTCCTCATCGTCGACAGCACCGGCGTTCCACGCGGGGTCACGCTCGGTAACGACGTCAACCTCCGGGACGTCGAGGGAGCTAGCGCCCTGCTGCTCCCGCTCGCCAAGGACAACAACGCCTCCGCCTCCCTCGGCCCGTTCATCCGCTTCTTCGACAATTCCTTCGAGTTGGACGAGGTGAGTTCCCTCAGCATCACGATGCGCATCGACGGCACCGACGGGTTCCATCTGGAGGCAACCGCCCCACAGAGCGAGGCGTCCCGCTCGGCTCAGGATCTGGTGACGCACGCGATCGGTCGGCGGCACCAGTACCCGGACGGTCTGGCGCTGTACTGCGGCACACCGTTCGCACCCACGCAGGACCGGGACGCACCGGGCTCCGGCTTCACCCATCACGTCGGGGACGTCGTCCAGATCGCCGCACCCGAGCTCGGAACACTGGTGAACCATGTCGTCACCAGCGAGGAGGCCCCCCGGTGGGAGTACGGCATCCGCGACCTGCTCCGGGACCTGGCATGACAGCACCGATCATCGCGGTGACCGACACGGCAGTCGCCAACGAGACCGCCGAGCGCGAACTCGCCGAGGAGTTCTCCGCGACCTACCGGACGATGACCGACGGCTCGACCACCATCTCCGCATGCGTGGACGGGGCAGCGGTGCTGTTCACGAACTTCCATCCGATCACCCACCGCGAGCTGGCCGCGCTGGCCCCACGCGCAGTGGTGATCAGATACGGCGTCGGGGTGGACAACGTGGACCTGGACGCCGCGCAGCGCCTGGGTGTCCGGGTCGCCAATGTGCCCGACTACGGTTCGAATGTGGTGGCCGATCACACCGTGCTGCTGATCGGCACCCTGCAACGCCGGATCCGCGAACTCTCGGACCGCCTCCGCCGGGGCGAGCACGTCACGCCCGCGGAGTTCGGGTCGATCCGGAGCCTGGAGGCCACCACGGTGGGCCTGGTCGGCGCCGGACGGATCGCGAGACTCACGGCGCAGCGCCTGCAGGGTTTCGGCTGCACGGTGATCGCATCGGACCCGTATGTGGACGCCGCGGAGCTGGCGGCGATCGGTGTGGAACACGTCGAGCTCGACGTGCTCCTGCGCCGCAGCCACGTGGTCTCGGTCCATGCCCCGCTCACCCCGGCCACCGAAGGCTTACTGGGCGATCCCGAGCTCGCCGCGATGCGCCCCGGCGCCATCCTGGTGAATACCTCGCGGGGCGGACTGGTCGACACCGGCGCCCTGATCCGGGCGCTCGAATCGGGCGAGGTGGCCGGAGCCGCGCTCGACGTGACGGACCCCGAACCGCTTCCGACCGACTCCCCACTACGACACCGCGACGATGTGATCCTCACCCCGCACGTGGCGTTCTACTCCAACGAATCAATGATCCGCCTCCAGGAGCTCGCCGTGGCAGAGGGCCGCCGCGCCCTGCTGGGTGAGGGTCTGCGCTCCCCGGTGCTGGCCTGAGCAGACAGAGGCACTTCTCCCCATCGCACCCACTGGCGGAGGGACACATCGATGGACCAGACTCGCGAAATGTCTTACCCACCGGAGATGAATCAGCAACAGCCGTCTCAGCCGAATCAACAGTTCGGCACCCCACAGCAGTACGGAGCACCGCAACCGCCGGGGGCGCAGGAGCACGGGGCACCGCAGCCGTACGGCGGGCCCGCCAGCCCGGCTCGAACCGGCCGAAACACCGCGGGAATGCTCGCTCTGGCGTTCGGCCTCATCTGCCTCGCGATCACGGTCCTGGCCCAGATGGTGTGGTCCTTCCTACCGGGCGTGCTGTACGGCTCGGCGATCGAGCGCGCGTTCAACATCGGCTATGACGTGCTGGTCCTCGGCACCAGTGTCACGGCCTGCATCCTCGGGGCCATCGGGCTGCGTCGCTCGACCCTCCCGCAACGTGCAGCGGCCGTCGGGCTCGGGCTCGGGCTCGCGGGCTTCGGACCCAACGTCATCTATGCGCTCGGCAGGTTGCTGCACAGCGTGCTCAGCCAGTTCTGAAGCGCAGCACCCCAACTGTGAGCCTGTCAAGGCGTCTCAGGCTGGTACACCCCGCACCCACAGGTCTCACCGATCACCAGGTTGCCCGCAAACATCCTGTCGGCTGGGCCATGCGGGGAGCCACCGGTCCGTTCGAGGAGTAGTTCAACAGCCGTTCGGGCCATATCAACAATCGGCTGCCGGACACTGGTCAAGGGAGGGTTCGCGAACCTTCCGGTGGCGGTCCCGTCAAAGCTCACGATCGCGACATCCTCCGGGACCTGCAGTCCCAACTCACGGCACGCGACAATCGCTCCGAACGCCTGCACATCGGAGGTCACGAACAACGCCGTGGGCCGCGGCGTGTGCGCAGCGTTTCTGCGGGAACCGGAACCGAGCAGCGCCAGTGTCGCCTCGCGGCCGCCGGCCTCAGAGAAGTCGGCGTGCTCGATCAGCTCAGACGTCTCGCGGAATCCGAGAACCTGCTGCTGAGTACGCCACCCCTGCACCCGGTCCTCGACCAGCGGGACAGGCCATGGACCCGCCACGCACCCGATGACGGAATGTCCGTGAGCCTGCAGATGTTCGACGGCGTGCCGTGCACCTCTCTCGCTGTCCACATAGACCCGTGAGCACGAGTTGACGGTCTCCTCGTTCACCCTGTCGATCAGCAACGTCGGGATATCGGAACGGTCCAGATCGCCCAAGGTCCGAACGAGGTGCGCGGAGGTGAGGATGATCCCATCGACCCGGCGGTCGAGAAGAGAACGCAGGTACAGGCGCTCCCGGGACTGGTCGTCGTCCGTGATTCCTATCGACAACGTATTGCCTTGGCGGAACAGTTCCCCGACGAGCGCTTCTGCCAGCTCGGCATAGAACGGATTTCTGGTGCTCGGTGTCAACAGACCGATCGAGCGCGTCATGCCTCCGCGCAACGCGGCGGCGATCCGGTTCGGGCGGTAGCCGAGCTCGTCGATGGCCGCCTCGACACGCATGCGCGTGCCTGATGCCACAGGTCGCGGTCCACCATTGACGACGTAGGAGACCACGGCCGGAGAAACCCCGGCCTTGGCCGCGACCTCGGCACGCGTGACTGCCACGAGTCTCCCTTCCTCAAGGAACTGCAGACAGTATCAACGCCGCCCCGCGATTCAGCCTGCTACGTGCTCATTCATCTCAAGATCAGATGCCATCGCGTACGAGGACTGCGCGCCGTCCCTCGTGACGGCGAACGTCCCCGCGGCGACCCCGATACCTACCGCCTGCCGAAGCTCGGCGCCGGCCGCGAGCCGCACCGCGAGCGCACCAACAAAAGCATCCCCGGCACCGGTGGTGTCGACGACATGAGGTACAGCCTCGGCCGGGACGACGCCGTCGTCGTCCGGATCTGCCCATACGGCTCCCTGCACCCCCAGGGTGATCACCACCGACCTGACCGCGCGACGCAGTTCACGAGCGATGCGCCTGGCGTCGGCCAATGACGCGATTGACTCGCCAACGAGTGCCTCAGCCTCGGCCTCGTTCATGACCAGCGGATCGCACAGGGCAGTCACGCGTGCCGGGAGAGCGACAAAAGGGGCGAGGTTGAGCACCACACGCGCACCGGACGATGCAGCCTGTTCAACGGCAGCGGTCACGATAGACGCCTGGATCTCAGCCTGGAGCACCACCAAGCTGGGAGGTTCAGCTCGCCCCAGGACATGAGCTACCCGGGACTCGGTGAGGGCGAAGTTGGCGCCCGGGACCACCATGATGGAGTTCTGGCCACTCCGTTCGACCGCTACGACGGCCATCCCGGTGTGATGGCTCGTGAAGATCTCGACGTCGCCGATGTCGACGCCTTCGGCCCTGAGCTCGCGCATCAAGAGGGCGCCGTCATTGTCGTCACCGACACATCCGACGAACCGGACGTCGCCGCCGAGCCGCGCCGCAGCGACCGCCTGATTCGCGCCCTTGCCGCCCGGTGCCTTCAGCATCGACCGCGCGAGAACTGTCTCACCCGGGCGCGGTCCCACGTCGACGCGGATCAGGTAGTCGAGGTTCGCCGAACCGATCACCAGGATGGGCGAAGGCCGCACCTGAACCGTCACTTCTCCCCCGACGCCAGGGATAGCCCTCCGAAGGATCGCTGCAGGATGAACATGGTCAGCGCCGGCACCAGGGAGAGCACCACAGCACCGGCGAAATTCTGGCCGTAGTCGAAACTGTGCTCACCGAAGGTGCGGGCGAGCGCCACCGGCGCCACCTGGAGTCGCTGCTCGGACACCACCAGCAGCGGCCACAGGTAGGCGGTCCACTGGCCGAGGAAGATCAGCAGCGCCGAGTTCGCCAGCGCGGGCCCACTCAACGGCACGTATACCGACATCAGCACCCGCGGCTCGGACGCACCGTCGATAGTGGCAGCCTCCCGGTAGGAGCGCGGCACCCCGAGGAAGTACTGGCGCAGGTTGAAAATCGCCAGGCCGTTGCCGATGCCGGGCAGCACCAGGCCGATGAGTGTGTTCGTCAGTCCCCACGTGGTGAACAGCTGGGAGAGCGGGATCGCGATCGCGTCGAAGGGGACCATGAAACTGATCACCACGAACGCGAAGACCACCGCGCGCCCGGGGAAGTGCAGCACGGAGAGCGCATAGGCCGCCGTCGCGGACATCGCCAGACCCAGCGCGACCGTGAGCAGGCAGACCAGGAACGAGACACCGAGCGCCCGGCCGAAGGGCCCGGTGACCAGCGCTGCGTAATTCTCCAGGCTCACCGAGCTCGGCACGAGGATCCGCCAGCTCAACGGGTAGATCGAGGAGAAGATCTCCGAGGACGGGCGCACCGACCCGATCAGCATCCACAGGGCGGGCAGGATGAACAGGGCGGCGGTGACGATGGCGACGATCGTCAGCACCGGTGACCGGCGCTGCAACGGCCGCCTCCGCGGCGCGCGCGCGGGAGCGGACGTCGTCATGACCGGTCCTCCTTCAGAAGGCGGAACTGCAGGGCGACGAAGGCGAGCATGATCACGGTGAGGATGACCACCTCGGCGGCTCCCAGGTTCCTGCTCGAGTACGTGTACGTGGTGCGGAATGCGTTGAACATCTGCATCGTGGTGCTGTTCTCCGGCCCTCCGTTGGTGAGTAACTGGATCGGGACGAAGAGCACGAAGTTCGCCACCGTGGCCGCCACCAGAACGAACAGCAATGGCCGTTTCAACAGCGGGACCGTGATCGAGACGAACGTGCGGACCGGGCCGGCACGGTCCAGCCGGGCCGCCTCGAAGTACTCCGGGGAGATGGACTGCAGGCCCGAGATGAGGAAGAGCATCCAGTAGCCGACGCCGATCCAGGAGATCACCAGCATGATCGAGGCCATTGCCTGACTGGGTGAGGTGAAGAACGGCTGCGGCGACCCGCCGACCATCTCGATCAGGCCGTTGACCGGGCCGCGGTCCCGCAGTGCGATCCCCCACACGATGCTCGACCCCACGATCGGCACCGTGGCGGGGACGAACACGAGCGTGCGCCACAGCTGCGGGGCCACGATCTTGCGGGTGAGCAGTACGGCGATCATCAGCGCGATGAAGATCTGCAGCGGGTTGATGATCACGTTGAACACGATCGTGCGGATCACCGTGTCCACGAAGATCTCGTTCGAGAACAGGTCCCTGTAGTTGCGCAGGCCGGCGAACTCGGCGGGGCGCACCCCGCCCGGGAACCCCCGGTGCAGACTCGTGACCACAGCGTCGATCGTCGGGGCGATCCGCAGGGCGACGATTGCCAGGAGTGCAGGGGCGAGGAAGGCCGCCGCCCAGGCGATCTCCTTGGTGCGACGGTGGGCGACGTTGCGGGCCGGGGCCCCCGCGCCGGGTGCGGCGCGCACCCGGCCGCGGGTGACCCCTGCGTCTGGAGCAGTCATCGATGATCCCGGGCTACTGGTACTTGGCCCAGGCTGTCTCGAGCTCTGCCGAGGCCGCCTCGAGAGCCTGTGCCGGGTCGGTGCCGTTGGCCACGTCGGAGTAGGCCCGGCCGAGGATCTCCTCGAACTCCACGAAACCCACGGTCTGCACCCGCGGCACCGCCGTGTTGGAGGACTCGAAGTCGATGATGGCTACGGCATCCTGACCGGAATCGGAGGCGAACACGTCCCGTTCGAAGTAGGCGACCTTGCCCTCCGGGGTGGCCGGGAGCTCCGGTGCGGCCATGTTGTTCGCATAGCCTCCCCCGCCCTCGACGGACATCCAGTGCATGAAGACGGCCGCCGCCTCCTTCTCGTCGCTGAACGGGCTCATCGCCAGCGACCAGGAACCGGTGGGTGTGGCCGCCTCGCCGCCCTCGAAGTACGGGTGTGGCGCCACTCCCCACTCGAAGGTGGCGTCCTCGAGCTCAGGCAGCAACCAGGGACCCTGCACGATGTAGGCGGTGTTCCCGGTGAGGAACTCGGCATTGGACTGCTCCGGTGGCACCCCGAGCGGCGAGATGCCGTCGGCGAAGATCGACTGGTACCACTCCATCGAGTCGACCCAGGCCTGGGAGGTGATGTCCGGCGTCAGGTTTCCCTCTCCGGTGGCGCCGACCGAGCCGCCGAGCGAGACCGGCAGCGGTTCGAGCTGGTAGTAGCGGTGCGTCTGCCCGAACAGCAGGCCGTTGGTCGCTCCAGCGTCGACGGCGGCCTGGGCACGCTCGGTTGTCTCCGCCCAGGTCATCCGGTCCTCGACGGCCGCGGACGGGAGCTCGTCACCGGCCGATTCGACCAACTCCTTGTTGTAGTAGAGCAACTGGGTCGAGTTCGCGATCGGCATCGCCCAGAGGCTGTCCTCGTAGGAGCTGGACTGCAGTGGCGCGGGGTCGAAGACGTCCGTGAACTCGCTGAACTGCTCCGTGATGTCCTCGGTGTACCCGCGAGCGGCGAGCGCCGGGATCCGCGGCTGGTCGGCCCAGAACACGTCCGGATTGCCGTCCTGGTTACCAATCCGGGCGTCGAGCACGGAGTTGAGCTCGTCGAACGGGACGGCCTCGTACTGCACGGTGATGTCCGGGTGTGCCTCGCTGAACGCGTCGAACACGGGCTGGAGCTCGTCGGAGTCCTGGTGTCCGAGCACCTGGATGGTGGCGGTCGGGTCCGTCTCCGGGAAGGACCAGTCGCCGTCTCCTCCGGTGGCCGGTTCGGAGCCAGAGGAGCAGGCAGTGAGCAGCAGCGCCACGGCTGCGCTGGTGGTGGCGAGCCGAACGGTGGGGGTCCGCATGGCAGTTCCTTTCATGACGTCGGTGTCATCGGTTGTTACAGGGCAGAGATCCGGTCGAGGAAGTAGTCGAGGAAGCGGTCGGTGTCCACGTCGGTGGCGATCTGTGCGTTCGGTGCCGGTGCGTCCCGGGCGGTCTGCAGATCCGCGATCGCCACACCGCGGCCTGCTTCCTCGGCGGTGAGCACGTCCAGGTGAGCGGGAGCCCAGGTCACCAGGTCCGGGTGGGGGATCACGGCGACGGCGAGCGGGTCGTGCATCGCACAGGACTCGCCTGCCTGGGGGTCACCGGGGTTCTCCACTGCGAGCCGGTCGAGCCAGGCGACCGTGCACTCACCCGCGAACGCCCCGAACGGCCGCCCACTGGCAGCCATCTGGGTGGCGTGCTCGCGAGTGAGCCGCACCTTGGTGGTGACGTCCAGTCCGACGAGCCGGATCGAGGCCCCGCTGGCCAGCACGGCGCGGGCGGCGTGCGGGTCGACCCACCAGTTGAACTCCCCCGGCATCCGCCGCTGGTTGGTCTGCCCCTGGAAGACACCGCCCATCACCACGATCTCCTTGATCGCGGTCGCCACCGCGGGATCGAGGGCGATCGCGAGGGCGAGGTTGGTCAGCGGCCCGATGGCGATCACGGTGATCTCGCCCGGGGAATCGAGCACCCTCCGAGCGATCTCCGCGGCCGCGAACCCGGGCTCCGCGCGATGGTGCCCAAAGGCGTCCCGCACCGAGACCGGCGCGGAACGGGCACGGTGCGGCTCGACCATCGGAGCCGCCGCGCCACGGACGACGGAGATGTCCTCGCGGCCGAGCCGGCGCAGCATCTCCACGCTCAGGTAGGTGCCCGACTCGACGTCGATGTTGCCGTTGACCGAGGTCACCAGCTCCAGCTCGAAGGACTCCTCTGCCAGCAGCAACGCCAGCGCGAACCCATCGTCGATCTCCGACCCCGGGGCACCCATGCCCATGTCGGTATCCAGAATCGCCCGCATCGCCCACTCCCTCGTCAACGTCCGTGTCAACTCGTGTTGCATCAACTGTGACACGTGTTGAGGAGCACGGACAACCGATCTGAGATCGATCCCACAATGTGATACATACGCGTATCGCAAGCCCGGCAGTGCGCACGCCCCCACGCGTGCCGGCAGGACCGTGCCCTGGGGCCGCCGTCTCACCATGACGACGGCCATGGCATCACCGGTCACAACCAGGCAAGATGAGCACGTTCACACCACGAACCATGCGCGACGAGGCGATGCCCGTACCCGCGTCGCCGCTCGCAACAAGGAGTGCTCGATGACGACGGTGTTCAACGATCCCACCCAGTTCGCCCAGGACATGCTTGCCGGCTTCTGCCGCTTGCATGCCGACACGGTGGAACCCGTGACCGGCGGTGCGATCCGTGCCACCGAGACCCCTGAGGGCAAAGTGGCCGTCGTGATCGGCGGTGGCTCCGGGCACTACCCGGCATTCGTCGGCTGGGTCGGGCCAGGAATGGCCGACGGGGCCGTCGTCGGAAATGTGTTCTCCTCCCCCTCCACCCAGCAGGTGCACGCCGTGGCCACGGCGGCCGAGCGCGGCGGTGGCGTGTTCCTCTCCTACGGCAACTACGCCGGGGACGTGTTGAACTTCGATCTCGCCCAGGAGCGGCTGATCACCGACGGCATCCCCACCAAGACCGTCGTCGTCTCGGACGACATCACCTCGGCCAGCACCGAGGAGCGGCACAAGCGCCGCGGCACCGCGGGTGATCTGGTGGTCTTCAAGATCGCCGGGGCGGCCGCCGAAGCCGGGTATGACCTCGACGGCGTGGTGGAGGTGGCCGAGCGCGCGAACGACGCGACGTTCTCGTTCGCCGTAGCATTCGCCGGGTGCACACTGCCCGGTGACAGCGAGCCACTGTTCACCGTTCCCGCCGGACGGATGGGCGTGGGCATGGGGGTGCACGGCGAGCCCGGAATCGGCGAACAGGACGTGCTGCCGGCCTCAGAGCTGGCCACGATGCTGGTGGACAAGCTGCTCACCGAACGACCCGAGGGCGCCACCCGCGCCGCCGTCTTGGTGAACGGGCTCGGGGGCACGAAGTACGAGGAGATGTTCGTGCTGTGGAACAGCGTCGCCCCCTTGCTCGACGAAGCCGGCGTGGAGATGGTGGCTCCCGAGGTCGGTGAGCTGATCACCAGCCTGGACATGACCGGGGTCTCCCTCACGCTGTTCTGGCTGGACCCCGAGCTGGAAGAGCTGTGGCTCGCTCCGGCGCAGACCCCGGGGTTCCGGCGGGGTGCTGCCGTGGCTACCACCCGGCGGACCCGCACAGCAACGGACGCCGCCGCCGACACCTCATTCCCGCCCGCGAGCGAGGCTTCGCAGGCGAGCGCGCAACGCCTGGTCGAGATCGGCACCCGCCTCGCGGCGGTGCTGCACGAGCACGAGGAGGAGTTCGGCAAGCTCGACGCGATCGCCGGCGACGGCGACCACGGCCGCGGCATGACCAACGGCGCCGACGCCGCGCTGAACGCACTGACGGCGGCCGTCAACGCGGGTGCGGGCGTCGCCTCCGCCTTGGCTGCCGCTGGGGACGCCTGGGGTGACCGGGCCGGCGGGACGTCAGGCGCCCTGTGGGGGGCGGGGCTACGGGCCGCGGCCGGTGCACTCTCCGACGAGGAGGCGCCGTCGGGTGCGGCGGTGCGCGCGGCCGTTCGTGCGGCGCTGGACCAGCTGCTCTCCTACGGCAAGGCCGAGCGGGGCGACAAGACGATGCTCGATGCGCTCATCCCGTTCACCGAGGCCCTCGAGCAGGACGATCGGGACCTGTCCGCGGCGTGGTCGGCCGCCGCCGACATCGCGACAGAGCATGCCCAGGCGACGGCGGACCTCACCCCGCGGATCGGGCGTGCCCGACCGCTGGCCGAGCGCAGCATCGGGCACCCGGACCCGGGCGCTGTCTCCCTCGCCCTGGTGATGCGGACTGCCGCTCCCTGACAAACGGACAGGGAGACGTCGGTCAGTCCAGGATGCCTCGATGGGAACATCAGCCGTTGACGTGAGGAACTGGATTGTCGGCTGAGCAGCGGTCAGGTCCGAAAGGGCTCCCTGCACGCGATAGCGATGCCGAACAGTTATTCTCGCAGCCGCCAGCGCCTGATCGCCTCGATCTGAGAGACGCTCAGCGAATTGCGCACCTCAGTTCCCAGGTCATGGGTGCGGAATCACTCAGGACAGCGTGGAGGAGGCCGTCGGTGCGGCGGCCGATCCTGTCTCGCGCACGCCGCAGACCGGCAGCGCAGGTCTGCGAACGTCGCCTCGTCAATGACAGCACCACTGGTCGCGGCGACGACAGCGTAACTGTGGGTCCCGGGCGCGAGTATCGACTCCGACGACGTAGCGGTAGATGTCGGCCACGGTGGCAGGCAGGCCCCAGGCCACCCACGAAGGCTTACAAGAGCCGGAAATGGCACCTGCGAGTGTGAGCGATTAGACCCGCGCGGTGACGTATCCAAATCGCACCGGGTTCCCCGCTCGGGAACGGTGTCAGAGGTGAAGTAGTCGGAGTCAGGGTCATACACGGATGCCGCCGTGCACCAGCTTCTTTCGCGTCCTCCTCGATCGCACACAACACAACTGCGGCAATCAGGTCGTCAATCTCACTGTCTAATTCAGCGATGGAGCGCAGCGTCTCCACATCTCCAGCCATCACCACGGTGAGCGTCTGCGCTGGTTTGGGGCATGTTGCACGGGGATCGTAGGCGATATAGGTGGAGTAAGTTTCCCGTCGACTGAGCTGGGAAACACGATTGCTTGAATAGCGCCCAGGGAGGTTGCCTAGGAGGATCCAGGTCGTTCATCGGAGAGCCACTCAGGAGTCGACGCAGGATGACAGCGTCTTCCTGCCGGGCGTGAACCGTGCCGCCGGGCGCTCTAGAGTGCGGTTGCCCGGCGGCACGGTCATCACATCAGGTTGCCGAGTGTTGCCTTCTGTGAGGGTTCTTGCAGGGTGTTTTTGCGGCGTCGTGCGAGGTGGGTCATCCCGGCTCCGATTCCGAGCAGGAGCAGTGTTGCGAGTAGCACGGTGGTGGTGTCTGCACCTGTGTTGGGCAGGTTCCCACCGGGCTCTTGGGGTGGTGTCGGGAGTGCCGGTGGCTCGGGGATCTCGTGCTCGGTGCACAGCGATGAGTCGTCGACGCAGACCGGTTCCTCACCGGTGACGGCGATGACATTGTTGAGTTGGTGGTTGCCTTGCTGGTCGTAGGCATTCACTGTCACGGTGTAGTTGACCGTGTGCACTGCTCCGGCGGGCACCGTGCCGGTGATTCGGATCGTCTCGCCCTCGGTGATGGCGGTGAGGTCCTGGTTCGAGGCCGTGGGGCCTGCTGTCAGGACGGCATCGTCAAGGACGTCGGTGAGGTGGTCGGTGTAGTCCACAGCGCCTGCTGCCTCGCCGGTGTTGGCGAAGGTGAGCGTGTAGGTGACCTCTTGGTCGGCCGTCACGGACGAGCCCGATTCTGGGTCAGAGGACTTGCTCGCCTCGACCTGCGGTAGTGGGGTGGTGGTGCAGTCGGTGGCCCCGTCTTCGCATTCGGCCGGTGGGGTATCACCGGGGGTAACGAGGAAGTTGTCGGCTGTGTTGTTACCGCGCTCGGTGTCGGCGTTCACGGTTGCTTGGTAGGTGATCGTCGCAGTCTCACCAGCAGCGAGCTCACCACCGATCTGGAAACGGTCCTCGGCCACGTCCGAGATGGTCACCGAGTCGGTGTCCGACTCCGGAACACTAGTCAGTTCCGCGTCGTCGAGTACGTCGGTCAGGACATCCTCACGAGAGAGTGGGGCGGTGGCCTGGCCGGTGTTGGTCACCGTGATGGTGTAGGTCAGGACCGTGCCCGCGGCCACAGGATCACTCGATGCCGTCACGTTCTTGGTGTACTCGACTGCGCCGATGGGTGTGCTTGTGCAGTCGGGGAACTCCGTGTCGGTGGGGTTGCATACTGGCTCTTCTGGGGGCGTTGGTGGGTTGTCTGGGTCGTTGACCAGGAGGAAGTTCGCCGCGATGTCGTCTCCGCGTTGCCCATCTGGCTTCACCGTGACCTGGTAGGTGGCGGTGCGTGTCTGCCCCGCGGGCACGTCGCCGGTGATGGCGATCTGGTTGCCGTCGCGGGAGACGAGGAGTCCGTCTGTGCTTGTCGGTTCTGAGGTGATGTCGGCGTCGTCGCTCACGTGGGCTAGGTCGTCGATGTGGTCCACCGTCGCGGTGGCCTCGCCATCGTTGGCGAAGAACAGTGTGTAGGTCAGTACGCTGCCTGCGACTGCTGGTTCGTCGCTGGAGTCGACTTGCTTCCATGCGGTCAGCCCCGCACCGGGGATCTGCACGGCGTCACATGAGGCCTCATCGGGTGCGGTCTCGGACTCGGGGACGCAGGCGAGGTTGCGCAGGTTCTGGTCTGCCTCACCGGTGTAGGTCACCGAGTAGGTGATGGTGGCTGATGCGCCGGCCTCAAGTGCCCCCTGCCAGGACAGGGTCGGTTCGTCGTAGGAGACCTCGCCGGTGGTGGCGGTCGCGTCGTTGTTGAAGGTCGCGGCGTCGAGGACGTCTTCCAGATCGTCGGTGAGGGTGGCCGGTGAGTCTGCCGTGTAGGCACCGGGGCCGTCGTTGGTGACCGTGATCGTGTACTCGACGCTCTCGCCGACGGCGGGCAGTTCGGCGCGGTCGGCCGTCTTCGTCACCGTCAGGCGTGGCAGCAGATGCTCGGTCTGCGCGCACGGCTCACCGGTGTCGGGGTCGGCGCCTTCCTCGGGCGGGTCACACTCCGGTGGCACCGGGTTCTGCGGGTCCTCCGGCTCCCAGGCGACATTACGGACGATGCCGTCACCACCGGGTTCGACAGTGACGGTGTAGCTCAGTTCTACGCTCTCGCCGGCACCGAGCGCACCGGTCCAGGACACAGCGGTTCGGCATAAGACACCTCGCCGGACTGGTCCGCCGCCGCGTCATTGTTGTAGGTCGCGTCGTCCAGCACACCGGACAGGTCGTCGAACACCGCGGCCGGGAAGTCTTCGGTGAACGCGGCATCGCCGGTGTTGGTCGCCGTCACCGTGTACGTGACCGTATCGCCAGGGCGGGTGTTCTCAGTGGCATCGGAAGTCTTCTCAATTTCCAAGCCGGGCAGGGCGATGTTCACCGCATGGTCCTCAACCTCACCGGACGTGGACATACCCGTCGCACTGGCGACGCCAGCCTCATCCTGCGCGATCCGCAACCGCAGGAAACTCAGATCGTCACCGCTTGAAGTGACGGTGTCGGCCGGGACTGTCCAGGTCAGATCCACCGCGCCACCGGCGGCAACCACATCGGACTGCTCGCCATCATCGAAGACGCCGTTGCCGTTGAAGTCAATCCACCCGGACACGTATCCGGTGCCGCGGGACTCGACGCCCTCAAGAGTATAGGTCTCGCCCGGGGTGACGTGGATCGTTCCGGGCGGGTCAAGTGCATCCTCGTCCCCCTCACGGTTGGCATCATCGCCAGTAGCGTCCGCGGTGTGCTGGTGCTCCGACTCAGAGTCAACCATCGCGCCGAGACGGAGAGCCGGCTCCCCAGGCGCCCCGACTTCGAAGTCATCACCGGAGACCGCAGTCGTCCCGACGGGGACTTCACCGCCCTGCCACCCCCGGTCGAACAACGCACCAGCCACGCCGTAACTTTCCGGAGCGTCACCAAAATCACTCGCAAGGACCACACCAAGCGCGATCGCGCTCTTGCCGCCACCCTGCAACGCCACGCTGGCGCCGGTGGCGCCTTCCATGAAGCCGACCGCCATCGGCCCGTCCTTGCCACCAGGCCGGTAGACGCACTCATCACCGTCTGCGGTGAAGCGCAGCTTGTTGCTGCTGTCGACCGACGCCAACGTCGAGGCGTCGCAGCCGTCCGCCCGGAACCGGTCGATCACCCGCCACGTCGAGTCCGCACTGTTCGGGGTGGCCTCAATGAACTCGTCCTGCAAAGAACCATTGCCGGTGTTGCTTGCTTCAGCATCGGCGATCACGAGCCCTTTCAACGGCACCGGCACACCGTCGAGGGTGACCTGGCAGTCGAAGTTGAAGCTCACCTGCGTGCCGGGGTTGGTGTTCGAGATGCCCGAGATGAGCTGGTTGCTGGTGCCAGTGCCGCCGATGTTGTACAGGTTGTCCAGCCCGTCACCCTCCCAGGTGCCGGACCGATACGCCTCGGCCTGCCCGTTCAGCCCGGAGATCGTGCACGTCGTGGCCAGGTCCGTGCCGGCGACGGTGCGCGTGTTCGTCACCGTCTGGTTGCTCAAGCCCTCGCCGTGCTCGCCCCACTCGAACCAGTCGATCGAACCCTGGTACAGGCCGTCACCACCGGCGGCATACGCCGCGCGCGCGGGAGCAGCCGTGACCAGCGAAGCACCGGCGCCCAGGACACCTGAGACAAGGGCAAGAGCACCCGTCATAGCAACCAAGCGCTTCAGCGCCGACCACTTCAGGAAAGGACGGTGAGCATTACCACTCGAGTTGAGGGATCGTCTGGCAACAGGGTGTTGCGAGGCGCGATGTTTCACGAGCGTTCCTTTCACGTCAGGCGGTCAGTGTCAACATGTAGGCGGCATAGATCGCGCGCGAAAAGGCCTCGGGAGGTCCGCTTTTTGAGACGCAGGCATCGAGGCATAGGAGAACGGGTATGGCAGCCTGTGTTGAGCCTAGACGGAATCGTGGAGCACTATGACTGGTTTGGGGTACCAGATTTTAGAGGGCTCCCAAAAGGCATGCTGGTGCTGTCGCAATCACTAACGAGGAGCGGTCATATGTCCTGATGAACCGCACTGGGTTCAGACCCGTGCCAGTTGATGGTGGTTTCGGGGTTTTTGCCGTGTCTGTGCTGGTCAGCGGGTTGTGGTCGTCTCATTGACACACCCCGTGGCCGATACGGTCGGGAGTGTGGTGTGCGGAAGTCTCAGGGCCGGTCGGAAGTGAACCGCACTGTCAGTCTTCGTCAACCGCCTGGATCCCCGGGGAACCTTGCTACCTGCAACCGTCGGTTCAGGTGCAACCCTCGAACCCCGGCGCCAGCGCCCGCACGTACACATCCTCGGGCACCTCCCCGCCGTCGAGCAGGTAACGGTAGAGCGTCTCTGCCTCGGCACCGGAGAGAACCGCACAGTCCTCCGACCCGAGAAGTTCCTCGATGGGCTGGACCGGCCAGGCCTGCGGTGTCGAGACATCAACTGGACCCAGCCGCCAGTGCAGCAGCAGACCCGTCGCCGGTGCCACGTGGTCCGTCGCACGGGCGCTCTCGGCGATCGCTCCGATCAGTTCCAGCCTCTCCCGGGCCGCCCGCTGGCTCCGTGAGAGACCGCCGTCGTTCCCAAGCATGTAGACGCTGACGCGGGTGTCCTCGCCGCCGTCCCAGTAGCTGACAGAGGTCGACAGCCCATCGGTGGCCTGCGGACTACCGAAGTCCACCTCCTCCTGGATCGTCGATCCGGCCAGCTCGATGAGCATCTCCAGCTCACACTCGGAGAGGTAGGAGGCCTCCCAGGCGCCGGCATCGCCGTCGAAGCCCGGCGGCGGTGCCACACGCGCACCGGGGGCGAATCCGCCGTCGCGGGCAGGGCCCGGAGTCAGTACCCAGCCGTCGTCATAGACCACCCAGGCGTTCCCGTACGGCCACGCGCCCTGGCTCGCGAGCAGCTCACCGCTGCCCGGCTCCGATGCAGGCGGCGATTCCGGCGCCGGACAGGTGGCCGGGTCCGGGACGGATGGCTCCATGCACCCGCTCAGCGTGGCCGACAGCAGGGCCGCGAACGCGCCGGCTACCGCGCCGACAGTGCTGCGTCGCCGCACCCGATGGACTCCCCGCATGATGCCTCTCCCCGTACCGACTGAGCTGTTCCACAGGTGAGACTATGGCGTCAGAAGCCTCGCGAGGCGCCGGTGACATGGGCAGGCCTTCCCATGTCACCGACCAGATCATCTCGGTGGGGCACCGACGGCGTGCCTACTCCTCGACCGGTTCCAGCAGGAACACGGGGATCAGTCGGTCGGTCTTCTCCTGGTAGTCGGCGTACGGGGCATACACGGCCACCGACCGCTCCCACCACTCCTGTCGCTCATTGCCCTCGGCCAGGCGTGCGCGGTACAGCCGCGGCTCGGGCCCGTCCTGCAGCTCCACCACCGGGTGGGCGATGAAGTTGTCGTACCAGACCGGATGCTCCGGTGCCCCACCCTTGGACGCGACGGCCGCGTACACACCGCCGGACTCCACCCGCATCACCGGGTTCTTGCGCAGCTTGCCGGTCTTCGCGCCCTGGGAGGTGATCACCACGATGGGCCACTCCGGCCGGTTCATCAGGGTGTTCGCCTCGCGCCCGCCGCTGGCCTCGTAGTCCTCGACCTGCTCGCGTACCCACGCACTCGGGCTGGGCTCGTAGTCGCCATGAAGTGCCATGGCGAGGTCAACCAGGCGTGCGTGGCGCACATTCCCGGTCTCAGCACGCCGGGATGCCCGGTGGAACGACCGCGACCTTCGTCCACCCCAGATCGTCCGGTTCTCCGAGCAGGTAGTCGTACACGGCCTGGGCGTCGTCGCCGACGAGCTCACCGCAAGGCTCCGACCCGAGGATCTCCTTCAGGGGTGGACCCGGCCAGCCCGACGGCAGGTTGTACTCCGGGTCACCCCGGACGCTCAGGGTCGTCACCTCGAGCACCTCACCGGTCGGGACGGCATCGGCCGCGATATCACGGAGAGCGATCAGTCCTTCTCGGGCATCCTGCTCGCCTCGGTCGAGGCCGGAGGCGTCGGCTTCCCTGCCGAGCGCGTACGCCTGCACTCGCACCGGTTCGCCCGATCCGTACCGGGTGACGTAGGTGGTCGGCTGGTCGGTGATCATGGGGTCACCGAACCGTGCGTTCTCGGTGACGACGCTCTCGGCCAGGTCGGTCACCTGCTCCATCGCGCACTCCCCCAGGTATCCGATCTGCCACGCCATCGGACCGTCGTCGTATGGGGACGGGACATACCGTGGGAGGCGCACGGCAGCCAGCGCCTCCGGAGTGGCCTCGGCCAGGGAGAGCACCCACCCGTCCTCGTACAGCACGTGGGTGAGGTCCTGCGGACCCTGCCCGACGGCGACCGTCACCAAGGGGTCGGCCGCACCGGGGGCACCTTCAGACGGGGAACCTGCCGGTGGGCACGACTCGGTCGGCAGGGCGGGTCCGGAGCTGTCCAGCAGGCCGCACCCGGTCAGGGTCATCACCAGAACGGCTGCCGCTGTTGCAGCGGCCCCATGGCGGCGCTGCACTGTCGACGTCGTCATCGCTGGTGTCTCCCTCGCCTCGGCCCGTGGCATGAGCCTACGACGGCCGCGATCGGCTGCCGATGGGCAGGAGTGCCCCACGATCGGCCCGGGCCCAGGGCTCCTGAGCCTCGAGACAGGCCCAGGCTGACAATGCAAGACTCCTCCCGTGACCGCCCCCACCGTGCTCTGGCTGCGCCACGACCTGCGCCTCGCCGACAACCCAGCTTTGCTCGCCGCCGTCGACGCCGGCGCCCCGGTGGTGGTGCTGTATGTCCTGGACGACGTGACGCCCGGGGTGCGTCCGCTCGGTGGCGCCTCCCGCTGGTGGTTGCACCACAGCCTCACCGAGCTCGGTGACCGGTTGGCACGGCGAGGCGGAAGACTGGTGCTACGGCGGGGCAGCGGAACCCACGTGGTGCACGAGGTGGTGGCACAGACCGGGGCGAGCACCGTCGTCTGGAATCGGCGTTACAGCCAGGGTGGGCGCGCCGCGGACGCCGGGCTGAAGGAGAGCTTGCGTGCCCACGGGGTGCACGCGGAGAGCTTCCACGCGAACCTGCTGTTCGAACCCTGGACCATCCAGACCGGAGCGGGGAAGCCGTACCAGGTGTTCACGCCTTTCTGGCGGGCGTGCGTGAACGGGCCGCCACCACGGGACCCGCTGCCCGCACCCAAGCATGTGCCTGCACCGGCCGATCCGGTGGCCTCGGACCGCCTGGACGACTGGGAACTGCTGCCCACGCGACCGGACTGGGCCGGCGGCCTGCGCGAGAACTGGACCCCTGGGGAGAGGGATGCTCGCCGACGCCTGGAGGAGTTCGCGACGGACACCCTGGCCGCGTACGGGCTGCGGGACGAACCGGCACGCGAGGTCACCTCCAGGCTCTCCCCGTCACTGGCGTTCGGGGAGATCAGCCCGTTCCAGATCTGGCACCGAATGCACGAGGCCTTGTCGACGGCGGCACACCAGCAACGAGGCAAGTTCCTCAGCGAGGTGGGCTGGCGGGAGTTCCACCACCACGTGGCCTTCCACGCGGAGGATCTCGCAACCGTGAACGTGCGGCGCCGGTTCGACGACTTCGGCTGGGAGACACCGGGGGACGAGGAGCTGGACCGGTGGCGCTACGGACGCACCGGGATCCCCCTGGTGGACGCGGGGATGCGAGAGCTGTGGCACACCGGGTACATGCACAATCGAGTGCGGATGGTGGCCGCCTCGTTCCTGGTGAAGAACCTGCTGGTGGACTGGCGCGTCGGCGAACAGTGGTTCTGGGACACGCTCGTGGACGCCGACGAGGCGAACAACCCCGGAAACTGGCAGTGGGTGGCGGGCTCGGGCGCCGACGCCGCGCCCTACTTCCGGATCTTCAACCCCCGCGCCCAGGCCGACCGGTTCGACCGCGACGGTGAGTACGTGCGCCGCTGGGTGCCCGAGGTCGGCACAGGCGACTACCCCGAACCCATGGTCGATCTGGCCCAGTCGCGCCGGGACGCGCTGGAGGCGTACGAGCAGATCCGACGGTAGTGCGAGGGCCCCGGGCGGTCATCCCGGGGCCCTCGCCACGCTGCCCTGAACTCAGACCTGGGCGATCGTCAGCTCGGAGAGAGCCACAACCTGGTCGACCTGACCGCCCTCGCCCGCGATCATCACCTGGAACACGCCCCCATCCACCTGGGAGAAGGCCACCACGGTCGGCAGGCTCATGTTCTCGCCGGTGACTGTCGCAGCGCGCGTGGCGCCGGCGACGGTAACCTCTTCGGGCTCGCTGGCGTCGGAGTAGGACGAAGTGGCCGCCTCGACGTTGCTGTCGAAGTCGCCGCCCATCGGGATCCACTGGATCAGCACGCTGGCGGCGGCCCCGTCGGTCGCGGCGAAGGTGCACATCTGCGAGCCCATCATCTCCTCGCCTGACCCCTCACTCACGGTGAAGCCGACGATCCCACTCACCTCGTCGGCCGTGACCGCGGCGCACGGGTCGAAGTCCTCGGCCGGTGCGACCGCACCAGCGTCCGCCGCTTCGTCACCGCCGTCCTCGGTCTCCTCAGAGGTGTCTTCCGTGGTGTCCTCGTCGGTGGCTGCGGCCTCCTCCGCGCCGCCGTCACCCTCATCCGCGCCGCTCTCCTCCGAGCTTTCCTCGGTGGTGGTGTCCGGCTCCTGGGTCTCCTCGGCGTCACCGCCACACGCGGTCAGCGCGAGCAGCATCCCGAGCCCCGTCGCGGTGGCGAGGTGGCGGGTGCGCGTCGTGAACGTCTTCATGATCTCTCCCCTCCGGGCCGTTGATCGACCCGGGTACGTGTTGGCGGATCGAACCTAGCGAGGTCCGGCGCGATCATGAATGGGCAGAACTTCCCGCCCTCAGTTGCAGCCAGAGACTCCCGGCGGCAGTGCGCGTGCGTGCAGGTCCGCGCCGGCATCCCCGAGGCCATCGGTCACGGCATAGGTCCAGGCGTCGATGGCTCCTTCGTCAGCGAAGGCTCCGCACCCGGCGTCCCCGAGCAGCTGTTCCGCCGTCGGACCCGGCCAGGTGGAGGGCAGCACCGCACCATCGGGCATCTCACCGTCGAGCTGGACACCAGCCACGGGCACCTCGTCGCCGGTGATCACCAGGTTCACCCGGAGCAGGTCGGTGACCTCCCGCAGCTTGTCGCGGGCGCGACGTTCGGACCACTCCAGGCCTTCGGTGAAGCCCAGGTCGTAGGCGTGCACCTCCACCGATGCCGAGGAGATGCCGTTGTCGTAGCGCAGGTAGGTCCACTCCTGGCCGGAGAGATCGACCCGCCCGAACTCGGGACCGCCGAACATCGCCCCCTCGGCACGTTCACGCAGCTCGGTCACCGCGCACGGGAGCAGGTAGCCGGAGACCCACGGGCTTCCTGTCGCAGGGGCGGCGGTCGCGTCGGGCGAGGCGGACTCAGCCGCGGCGGCGGCGGCGCGCACATCAGCGGCGCTGGACCCGTCGGGGGCACGGACCACCACGCCGTCGGAGTAGACCACGGTGACCAGGTCCCAGGCACTGGTGCCCTCGGCCACGGTGAGCAGTGCGCGGGCTTCACCGGGCGCCGTCGTGGGGGCGGACTCCCCCTCGCACGCCAACGGTTCGTTCGGCTCGAGGCCGATCACGGAGCAGCTCGCGAGGCTAGCCGTCAGGGCCAGCACACCGAGCACGCTCCCCAGGCGTGCGGACAGACTGTGCATGCGACTGAGCCTAGCGGCCGACAGCCCGCCGATATCGCCTAACGGAGCAGCTCGGGCGGGATCTGCTCGGCGCCGCGGACCCCCTCGAGCAGCTCGGGCTCGATGCCGTCACCGCGGCGGAGCACGCTGATCGCCCCGGATGGTTCGAAGATCACCGCTGCCACCTCGTTGCGGTGCCGGACCCCGGCCTGCCGGAGCCTCGATGCCAGCTCGTGCTGGACCACGTGGCATCGCTTCATGTTCTCCTCGATCACGGTGGCGCCGGCCATCAGCAGCACCGGAGGCACCGCGACCGCATGGTGCCCGGAACGGGTCACTCGGATCATGCCCGCGATCGCCTGGAGCAGGATCAGCGTGGCGAGCGCGAGCACACCTGCTGCGAGCCGGGGCACCTCACCCAGGCTGGCCCGGCCGATGATCGCACCGAAGGCGACCACGGCGGCGAGGTCGTAGCTCGACATGGTGGCGAGCATCCGCTGACCGAGCACCTTGACGAGCACCACCATGGCGACGTACATACCGACGGTGCCGAGCACGACGGCGAGCGCCTCCGTCGGTGTGATCAACAACAGGTCGTTCATGACTCCCTCTCCGCGCGTACGCTCGACCACCGTAGCGAGCAGGGGATCGGCGCGCCGGGGTATCTCAGCACCCGACGGCGCAGCTCACCAGGTCCGGTGCGTCCAGCGGCCGCCGAGCAAGGTGCCGAGAACTTCCATGGTTCGCAAGGCGGACGGATCGCAGCGCAACGGGTCCTGTGCCACGAGCACCAGGTCGGCGACGTCCCCTTCATGCACGGTCCCGCGGGTCGCGGTGCTCGCGGTCAGCGCCTCGGCGAGGGTGATCCGCTGTTCGGGGTGCCAGGGCTCGCGGCCGTCGCGAGTGCGGGTGACGGCCGCGCCGATCGCTGCCCAGGGGTCCAGCGGTGCGACCGGGGCGTCGGAGCCGAGGGTGATCGATGCCCCGGCATCGAGCAGGCTCCGGGCCGGGAACGCCCACTGCGTGCGGCCGGGCCAGTACTCCTCGGCGATGTCCCGGTCGTCCATCGCATGCTCGGGCTGCATGCTGGCGGTGATACCGAGTGCGGCGAACCTGGGCAGATCGTCGGGGTGCACGAGCTGGGCGTGCTCGATGGTGCTGGTCAGTGCCGGCGCTGGGGCAGCGCTAGCCGCGTAGGCGTCCAGGGCGGCGGTCACGGCCGCGTCACCGATAGCATGGACGGCGGTGCTCAGGCCCGCGTCCCGGGCGCGGGTGACCAGGTCGGTGAGCGTGTCGACGTCGTACTCCAGGTGCCCGACATCCCCGTGTTCACCGTCGTGCCCGGCCACCAGGCCGCTGTACGGGTCGCGGCAGCACGCCGTCCGGGTGTTGAGGGAGCCGTCCGCGATCACCTTCAGCGGTCCGACCGTCGCCAGGCCGGCCGCATTGAGGGCGTCGCCGGAACGCAGACCGGCATCGATCACGGCATCCAGCCGGTCCGGGTAGAAGCCGGCCCGGACCCGGAGGGCGTCCACGCCATGGTCGATGCGCTCCGGCCAGGTGGCGATGTTGTCGGCCATCTCCACGTCCATGATGCCGACGACGCCGCGCGCTGCGGCAGCGTCGGCGGCCCGGCGCAGCGCACCGACGTCGCTCTGCTCGCCTTGGCCTGCCTCGTCGAGCCGCCGGGAGGTGGTGAACCACTCGGCCTCGCGCACCACGCCGTCCGGGTCCGGATGCACGCCGAGCCACCGGGCGGCGGCGGTGGACAGCCAAGCGCAGTGCAGATCCCACGCGATGAGCACCACCGGGCGGTCACCAGCCACGGCGTCGAGGGCCTCCTGGGTGGGCGGTTCGGGCCAGGTGGCGTCCCGGAAGCCGTACCCGACGAGCGGTTCGTCGAGGCGCGGTTGGGCACGGACCAGATCCAGCACGGCGCGGGCATCGGTGGCTTGGCTGAGGTCGAGGCGCTCCCGCCGCAGCGCCCACTGCCGGAAGTGCACGTGGTGGTCCCACAGGCCGGGCAGCAGCACGGCGCCGTCGGCGTCGATCGGCTCGACGGGGCTGGAGCTGGAGGGATCAACGGTGCCGGTGGGTGCGATCCGCGCGACCCGCCCATCGGTGATCAGTACGTCCAGCAGATCGTCGCTGCCCGGGCGGCGCACGCGCCGCAGCAGCAGGGGCGGTTCACTCACCCGGGAACCCTAACCCCGGCGCCTCTGACACACCTCCGGCAGACTGAGTCACCGCCGCCCTGGGTCAGACTGCGCTCGGTATGTCAGATACGGGGCGGGGCGAGCGGGCGCACTGGCACACTGCACCTATGCCCGTCGTGCAGGCCGAGGTGACCGTCGATGTCGACCCGGCGACAGCGTTTGCCGTGTCCCAGACCACGGGAGAGGTGCGCCTGCGCTGGGACCCGTTCATCCGCCGTCAACAGTTCCTCGACGGCGCCACGGCACCGGCGAAGGGAGTGCGCACGCTGACCGTGCACCGCAGCAGGCTGCGGATGGTGAGCGAGTACGTCTCCTACGCGCCGCCGCGCAACGTCGGGATGCGGATGCTGGGCGGGCCCTGGTTCTTCTCGCACCTGGCCGGTGGGTGGCGCTTCGAGGCGGCAGGCTCCGGCACCCGGGCGGTGTGGAAGTACTCCTTCTCCTGCCGGCCCCGCTGGCTCGCCCCGGTGGCCGAACGGATCGGCACCTGGGTGCTCGGACGGGACGTACGCCGTCGGATCGACGGATTCGCGGCGGGCTGTGCCGACCCACAGGTGCTGGACTCGCTCTGATCCTCAGAACGAGCCCACCCGTTTGCGAGGGTGGCATGAGTGTCGAGATCGTGGCGATCTGCGACATTAAGGCCACCCAGCGCGGGCCGGGCGTCAGTGGTCGGTGGACGTCGCGTCGGCATGTGCAGCCACCCAGCGCAACAGCGGCACAAGGTGGCCGGCCAGCTCCCGGCCCGGGTCGGTCAGGCTGTAGTCCACCCGGGGCGGGATGGTCGGGCGAGCCTCGCGGAGCACCAGGCCGTCGCTCTCCAAGGTGCGCAAGGTCTGGGCGAGCATCTTCTCGCTCACCCCGTCGACGGCGCGGCGCAGCTCACCCCAGCGCAGTGTGCGGCTGGTGAGGGCGACGAGGACGAGCACGCCCCACTTGCTCGTGACGTGGTCGAGAAGGGTGCGGGTCGGGCACTGCTGGGTGAAGGTTCCCGATCCGAGATCGAGGACCTGCGCGATGACCGAATTTGGGCTCGTGACCTGGGTACTTACCTTCATATCAGTACCTTACTGATAAGTGGGTACGGCGGTTTGGGAAGTTACCTCAGGGCGAACTGGTTCACAGAGCAGCAGGTCCCGCCATCCGGGCGGGACGCTCGAGGAAAGGACTCATCCGTCATGACCATTGCCGTCACCGGAGCCTCCGGCCACCTGGGCCGACTGACCGTGCTTGCCCTGCTCGACCGTGGGGTACCTGCGGGTGAGATCGTCGCCATGGCACGCCGCCCCGAGTCCGTCACCGATCTGGCCGATCGGGGGGTGCGCACCGTCGTCGCCGACTACGACGACCCGACCACCCTGAGCACCGCGTTCGTCGGCGTCGAGACGCTGCTGTTGGTCTCCGGGAACGCAATCGGTGAGCGGGCACGCCAGCACGGCAACGTCATCGACGCCGCCGTGAGCGCGGGCGTGCAGCGGATCGTCTACACCTCAGCACCGCACGCCGACACCTCCGCCCTGGTACTCGCCCCCGAGCACAAGGCTACCGAGGAGCTGCTGGCAGCCGCCCCGGTCGCCACCACGATCCTGCGCAACAACTGGTACACGGAGAACTACACCGATGCCGTCGCTCGCGCAGGTGAGACCGGCGAACTCGTGGCCTCGGCAGGAACCGGCAAGGTGGCGAGCGCGACCCGGAAGGACTACGCCGAGGCTGCTGCGGCCGTGCTCAGCACGGACGGGCACGCGGGCGCGATCTATGAACTCGGTGGCGACGTGGCGTGGACGCACGACGACCTCGCAGAGGCAGCGTCCGCCGTCGTGGGGCGCGAGGTGACGTTCCGGAACCTGACGCCGGCCGAGCACGAGGCGACCCTGCGCGAGGCCGGGCTGGACGAGGGGACGGCCACGTTCGTCGTCGCACTGGACCAGAACATCAAGGACGGGCTCCTTGCCGAGGTGACCGGCGACCTGACCCGGCTGATCGGGCGGCCGACGACGCCGCTCGCGGACGGGCTGCGTGCGGCACTGGCATAAGTCAGCATTCACCACAGGACTGACCCAAGACGGGAGGCACGACACCCAGATGAACGCGCGAAAGAACATCGGCTTCCTGTCCTTCGGACACTGGAACCCGCATCCCACCTCCGCCACCCAGACCGCGGCGGACGCTCTGCTCCAGAGCATCGACCTCGCGGTCGCCGCCGAGGAGCTGGGCGCGGACGGCGCATACTTCCGGGTGCACCACTTCGCTCGGCAGCTCGGCTCGCCGTTCCCGCTGCTGGCCGCGGCAGGCGCAAAGACGAGCCGCATCGAAATCGGCACCGGCGTCATTGATATGCGGTACACGAACCCGCTGGCCTTCGCCGAGGATGCCGGAGCAGCGGACCTGATCGCAGGCGGAAGGCTCCAACTCGGGATCTCACGAGGGTCTCCGGAGCAGGTGATCAACGGCTGGCGATACTTCGGCTACGAACCCGCCGAGGGCGAGTCCGACGCCGACATGGCGCGCAGGCATGCCGGGGTCGCCCTGGAGGCGATCTCGGGAAAGCAGTTCGCGCAGCCGAACCCGCGGCCGATGTTCCCGAACCCTCCGGGAATGCTGCGCGTCGAGCCGTACTCGGAGGGCCTGCGCCAGCGCATCTGGTGGGGCGCAGGTTCCGATACCACGGCGCGCTGGGCGGCGCAGCAGGGGATGAATCTCATGTCCTCGACGCTCAAGGACGACGAGTCCGGTGAGCCATTCCACGTACAACAGCGTCAGCAGATCGAGGCGTTCCGCGCGGAGTGGGCGAAGTTCGACCACGGCTTCGAGCCGCGGGTGTCGGTATCACGGTCGATCTTCGCGATCGTTGACGACCAGGACCGGCGCTACTTCCTCGGAAGTGGGGACCGCAACGACCAGTTCGGGTACATCGAGAGCACGCGATCGGTGTTCGGCCGCGCGTACGCCGACGAACCCGAGACTCTCGTCGAGCAGCTCCGAGGCGACGAGGCGATTGCAGCGGCGGACACGGTACTGCTCACGGTGCCGAACCAGCTCGGCGTTGACTACAACACTCACGTTCTTGACGCGATCCTCACGCACGTCGCGCCTGCGCTCGGTTGGCGCTGAGGAGATCTCCAGGAGCGCCGGGCACGCCGACACACGCGGACCAGGCCGTTGCAGGACGTCGATCCTCACCCTCAGTTCCGCGCCCCCTAGGAAAGGTACCGGCACATTTCTGCATGGGGGATGGAGACCCCGCGGACCATGTTGTCCGGGCGATCGGCAATCACTGTGAATCCGAGGCGTTCGAACGTCGGCTGAGCGCTCCGGCTGGCAAAGGTCCGCAGTTCGGTGAACCCACGGGAACGCGCGTCGTACATGGTGGCGGTCAGCAGGGCGCGTGCGATACCCCTGCCGCCTGATCGCGGATGAACGAACAGCATGTCGACCAGGCCGTCCGGGAGCAGGTCCGTGAAACCCACGACGGTGTTGTCGACCTCTGCGACGAGGGTCGACGCCTCTCCTCGCCGCCTGTCCCAATCATTCAGGTCGGTCGGAGCGGGGCCAGCCCATGCTTCCACCTGGCCCGGTCCGTAGACCGACGAGGCCGTCTGACGAATCGCGGCCTGGAAGACGGCGTAGGTCGCCGCGGCGTCATCAGGAGAGCGATATGCGCGAATATCACACGGCAGTGGCGGCGCGGTCGACACCGCCGCAATCTACACCGCTGCCGCCCGCCGTGGACGCGACACGGCGGCACCGCCGTGACTCGGGAGACCCCTACGCGTCGTTCCTGTGCTCGAGCCCTGCCATGAGCCGCCGCAGCAAGTTCCCGAGCCGAGCCACTTCCCGCTCGTCGAGCCCCGCCACCAGCTCCGCCTCATGCTCGAGCAGGTCACCGACCACGGCATCGATCCGCTCCCGCCCGGCATCGGTCAAGGTCACCTCGACAGCCCGCCCATCGGCACCCGCTCCGCGGCGCCGCACCACCCATCCGTCCCGCTCGGCGCGCGACACCCACTGCGAGACAGCTCCCGCACTGACGCCGGCCCTACGGGCGATCTCCGAGGGAGCGAGCACATAGGGATGGCCCGCCCGGCGCAGGGTGGCGAGCAGGCTGCGCGTCGACACTTCCATCCCGAGGCGCTGCATCGTGGCGCGCCGATCGTTCTCGAGCAGGTGAGCGATCCGCCAGATCCTCGTGATCACGCCAATGGACTCCACCGGAGCGCCCGGGAGCTCTCGGCGCCACGCCTCGGCGATCTCGTCGACGGCGTCGCGCGCCTGTTCGTCCTGTGCCATCATAGAACTACTTTAGCCCTAAAGGAGGAGAGATGACGAACTCTGGACGCATCGCCGTCGTGACGGGTGGAGGAACCGGGATCGGGCGCGCCATCGCCGCCGATCTGGCCGCCTCCGGGCACGACGTGACCATCGTGGGACGCCGACCCGACGTGCTCGAGCGCACCGCCGCCGAGCTCGACGTCCGTGCCGTGGCAGCCGACCTCGAGGATCCAGCGGACATCGCGCGCCTCGCCGACGCCCTCCCCACGCGCATCGATGTCCTCGTCGCCAACGCCGGCGGGAACCCCACGGTGACCGACAGCGACACGACGGACGACCACCCCGTCGAGGCAGCTGCCCGGCGAACCGCCACCACGTGGACGGCGACGTTCACACGCAACGTGCTGACCGCCGTCGTGCCGGTGACCGTGCTGGCCGACCGCCTGGCTGAGGAGGGCCGCGTGGTGGCCATCGGGTCCATCGCCGGCGCCCAGGGCAGCGGCGCCTACGGGGCGGCGAAGGCGGCACTGGAGTCGTGGGTCGTCGGACTCGCGCGCCAACTCGGCCCCCGCCGCATCACGGCCAACGTGGTGGCGCCGGGCCTGGTGACGGAGACCGAGTTCTTCGGCGATTCCATGTCCGTCGAGCGCCGCGAGCGGCTGGTCGCCGCCACGATGACCAAGCGCGCGGGCCATCCGGAGGACATCGCGGCCACAGTGGCGTTCCTGGCATCCCCACAGGCCGGCCATGTCACCGGTCAGGTGCTGCACGTCGACGGCGGAGCCACCCACCGCCAGTAGCCTCACCCGGCGAGGTGGTCAGCCGGCGAGCGGGTTGTGGGTGGAAAGTTCGGGGAAGTAGCTGAAGTCACGATCGGCGGTCCAGAGGGTGTCGACACCGTGCGCGAGACAAATCGCCGCAATGCGGGCGTCATGCACCTTTGGGCCCACCACCTGCGCCGCCGAGAGGAGTCGAGTGAGGACCTCGGGGTACTCCGACGTTTCGCCGAGCAGCAAGACGCCGGGAAGGGTCCGCAGATCCTCGACCGCGCCGAGCGCCTCGCGCGGAGGCGTCGCCGGCCGGTAGATGCGTGGGTGGGTGACGATGGCCAAGAACTCGTGCACACATGGCCATGGCACCACCCAGCGGCGCCGCGAACGGACCAGCCCCTCGAGCGCCTCACGACTGCGTTCGTGATGTGCCGAGTCCAGCCGATGTGCGTACACCAGCAGATTGGTGTCGACAGCGATCATCGCGACAGGCCGTAAGAGAGCTCGATCACCTCAGCGGGGTCGAGCTCGGGATCGAGCCCGTCTCCACCGAACGAACGAAAGACGAGCCCGGATGGCGCCCCCTGCTCTCTCTGCTCCCACCGCTCGAGCTCGCTGTACAAGCCGTCGATCATGAGCTCACGCATGGTGACTCCTCGCTCGCGCGCCGCAGCTCGCACGCGACGCACCAGCGGGTCCGGGAGGTCGATCGTGGTCTTCATATGCTCACCCGTATCCGTCGATATGGGCACCCATACTAGGTCCCGTCACCGACATCCGGAAGTGGCGACGCGAGGCCCCTCACCCCACCAGGAAGAAGCCCATCACTCCGGGGTTGTGCGCATGCACGATCGAGAGGAACACCACCACATCGAACAGCAGGTGAACGATCAGCACGTAGGTGAGCGAGCCGGTCTTGGTGAAGATCCACCCCTGCAGAAGTGCAAACGGTGCGGTGAGGAGCGGCCCCCACTCCCGGTAGCCGAGCTCCCACAGGAACGAGACGAAGATCGTCGCCTGCAGCAGGTTCGCCAGCCATACCGGGAAGTGCCGCCGCAACAGCGCGAAGCAGGTGCAGATGAAGAACAGTTCGTCCCAGGTGCCCACGAAGTTCACGCCGACGAAGAAGCGGGCCAATTCGCTGCCGTCGGTGATGTACGGCCAGTTCAGGTAGGTACCGGAGGAGATGAAGTAGAACGGCAGGATCAGCCAACCCAGCAGTGGTACTGCCACCAAGTAGCTCTTCTCCAGGCGGGACCACTTCTGCCCGGTCCGCCACGGGAACCGGATCGCGTGCCGCCGGTACACCAGCCGATCGATCAGCGACGGCGCAAGCACCGCGAGCAGCAGCACGATCCCGATGGTGAAGAACCGGTCCCAGTGCACGTCCGCCTCGACCGACGTGATCGAGACAATCGCGATGCCGATCCCGATCAGGCTGAGGTCCTTGCCCAACTCACGGGAGACCCACCAGGCCGCGGCAAGGCTTAGCACCAGCAGGCCGTGCCCCCAGCCGGGCAGCATCAGTCCGAACAACAGGAACGCAGAGAGCGAGACCCCGACGGCGGGGAGCACCGTAGTCAGGGAGAGCGCAGCTCGATCGGTGGTCGGGAGGGAAGTCGGCAGGTCCGCGGGCACCTCACCAGCATGCCAGCCCACCAGCCTCACTCCGCCGCCGAACGCAAAGTTGTGCGGCCCTCTTCACCGAAACGCCGCATAGAATTGCGTTCGACGTGAGGTGCTAGAAGGCCTCCGCCACGATCTCTGCAGCCCGCACCCGCTCGGCCACCCCGTCGGCGTGCAGCGCCACCATCAGCTCGTCGGCGTCGGCGTGGGTGGCGAAGGACCGCAGGTACTCGGCCACCTCGCCCTTCGTCCCGACCGCCGTGTAGCGCATCATCTCCAGCAACTGGCGGCCCTGCGGTGAGGCGAGCACCATGTCCGCCTCGTCATCGGTGACCGTGCGTCCAGGTGGCAGCAACAGGCCCACCCGGCGACGCTGCGCCGTCAGGAGCTGATCGGCGGCCTCGGCCGAGGTGTCCGCAGCCACCACGCCCACAGCGGCGATCACGTACGGCTCGGCCAGCTGCTCCGACGGCGTGAACTCGGCCCGGTAGGTGGCCACTGCCTGCTCCAGTGCCGCCGGCGCGAAGTGCGAGGCGAAGGCGTACGGCAGCCCGAGCTTGGCGGCAAGCTGGGCACCGAACAGCGAGGATCCGAGGATGTACAGCGGCACATTCGTCCCGATCCCCGGGTAAGCATTCACGCCCTCGATCGTGGTGCGTCCGCGCAGATACCCGTCGAGCTCGGCCACATCGGCCGGGAAGCTCTCCGCCGAACGCGCGTCCCGCCGCAGCGCCAGCATCGTGTTCTGGTCAGTTCCGGGGGCACGCCCCAGGCCGAGGTCGATCCGGTCCGGGTGCAGGGTGGCCAGGGTGCCGAACTGTTCGGCGATCACCAACGGCGCATGGTTGGGCAGCATCACGCCACCCGCCCCGAGCCTGATCGAGCTCGTGTGCGCAGCCACATGCGCGATCAGCACACTGGTGGCCGAAGAGGCGATCGCCGGGTTGTTGTGGTGCTCGGCATACCAGACGCGCTCGTAGCCCGCCTGCTCCGCGGCTCGGGCGAGCGCCACCGTCCCGTCCAGACTCTCCCGGGTGGTCTGCTCCCGTCCGACGACGGCGAGATCGAGCAGGGAGAGAACGGACATGAGTGACCTTCCGGGAGCAGGTGGCGTGGATCAACTGGCACAGATGCACAACGCACTGGCCCGGTCATGTCATTCCGTGAGAAGGCACTCGCAACGCGGCGAGTGCGGCCGATCTCGCCTATATCTCAGGGAATGAGCGAATTCGGCGGCACTCGCGCTGGGGGTGGGGGTGCCGGTGGCGGGGCGGTAGAGCGGGGTCAGGACCAGGGGCGCTCGGCCCAGAACCCGCCGTCGGCGAACAGCTCGTCCACGCACTCGGTCAGCAGGCCCGTCTCGAACAGCAGGTCCAGGAGCGTGTAGCGGCTGCGGATCGCCTGGGCCCGGAAGTACGTCTCCCGGAACCGGCCGGCATCCACGCCGATCTGCGCCGGATGCGTCACCGCACCCACCACATCCAGGATCCGCTCGATCTCGGCGGCCGGGAGCAGCTGCTCGCGCACCCGCTCGGCGATCTGCGGCCACTTCTGCTGCACCAGTGCGAGCCGCTCGCGCAGCTGCTCGGCCTCCAGGTGCTTGGCCCTGCTCTGCGCCACGGTCGCCTCGACCAGGTCGTCGGGGAAGGTGGCGCGGATCTGGGCCTCCCGCTCGGACCAGCTCGGCCACGCCGCAACCGCTGCCTCCACGTCCACACCCGCCAGATCGCGCCGGAGCACCACCTCGTACAGGGCACACAGCGAGATCGTCCCAAGTCCCACCTTCATCCCGTGCGAGAGCGGCGGCTCGTCGTCCATGCCGAGCTTCTCCATCTCCCACAGGTGGGAGAACTGGTGTCCCGCTCCCGACGCGGGCCGGGAGGACTGGTAGGCCTGCATGCTCAGCCCGGACATGATCAGCCCCTCGGTGAGCCCGGAGATCGCGTCGGTATCACCGTCACGCAGGCCTTCCGGATTGCTCAGCGACGCGCGCAGGGGGCCCTGCACCAGGTCCCACACCCCCTGCTCGATCGGCTCGATCCCGAGCTCGTCGGCGATGATCCAGTCCGCACCGGCGGGCACCTTCTCGATCAGGTCGCCCACCCCGGTGGCGGTAAGCCGCGGCGGCGCGGCGGCGAGAATCCGCTGGTCGGCCACCAGACCAGCCGGAGCCGGGCAGAAGATGGTCTGCTTGAAGCCGTCCTTGGTGATCGATGAGCCGTATGCGGTGTATCCGTCCATCGAGGCCGCGGTGGCCACGTTCAGATACTCGCGCTCGAGCTCCCCGGAGGCCAGCTTGGTGAGGTCGTTGAGGGTGCCGGAGGCGATGGAGACCGCGATCGCATCGAGCGGACGCAGGTGCTCGCGCAGCGTCGAGACGTTCTCATAGCTGGCGTACAGCGTGGGAACCCCGGGGAAGACGTACGGCTCCACCAGCGGAACCCCGGCCGCCTCCAGCGACGAGGTCACCGCGGCACCGGCCACCGCCCAGGTGTTCTCGTCGGCCACCACGATCGCCGTGCGCGTGCCGAACAGCTCGGCGTACACGGCGCCGGTGCTTTCCAGCACGTCGGTACCGATCGCGATCGCGCGGGTGTCGGTGGCGTCGGCGAGGGCTTGGTCGATGAGACTCATCGTTCTCCTTGGTCAGCGAGCGCGTGCATCGTGCCGCGCAGCAGCGGATAGGTCTGGGTGTAGGCGTCCACGTACGGCCGGTAGGCGTCGTGGCGCCCGGGGTCGGGTTCGATCACGACGGCGGTGCGCACCATCGCGTCGGCCGCCTCGCTCACGCTCGGGTACAGTCCGGCAGCCGTGGCCGCGAGGATCCCGGCACCGAGCACGACGGCGTCACTCACCTCGGTCAGCTCGATCGGCACCCCGGTCACGTCGGCATGCATCTGCATCCAGTCCGCGCCCTTGGTCGCGCCACCGCAGGCCACGATCGTCTCGACGCTCAGGCCCGCCTGCCGCATCGTGCGCAGGTTGTGCTCGCTGCCGTAGCAGACGGCTTCCTGGATGGCCCGGTACAGGTGCTCGCGGGTGTGCCGCAGGCTCATCCCCCACAGGATCCCGCGTGCCCGCCCGTCGGTGTACGGCGTGCGGTTGCCCTGGAAGTACTCGTTCATCACGAGCCCTTCCGCCCCGGGAGGCAGATGCGCGGAGCGTTCGTTCAACAGATCAAAAGCACTGCAGGCGCTGCCCGTATTCTCGGCCGTTCGCGTCTCGGCCTCGGCGACCACATCCCGGGCGAAGTTCTCCACGAACCACTTCAGCACCGAGCCGGTGGAGACCTGCCCCGCCTCCACGGTGTATTGCCCGGGCATCACCGCGTCGGTGTAGGCGCCGAAGAAGCCGGGGCCATTGATCGGTGCGGCGCTCTGTCCGGTGAGCACGTGCGAGGAGCCGGTGATCAACGCCATCCGGCCGGGTCGGAGCACGTTCAGCCCGATCTGCCCGGCCCACGCGTCGCCACAGCCCTGCGCCACCGGGGTACCGGCGGGCAGGCCGAGCTCAGCGGCAGCGCCCGCGGTGAGGCCACCCACTCTCGTGCCCAGGTCGACCACCCGTTCCGGCACCTTCGCGAGCGCAGCCTCAGCACCGACGTCGTCGTAGAAGTCTCTCGGCCACCCACCGGCGTCCCTGTTGTGGAACATCCGCAGGGCGGCGGTGTTGATGTTCTGTGTCCACTCGCCAGTGAGCCGGTGGGTGAGCCAGTCGGGCGCATCCACCAGATAGTCGGCACGATCGAACAGCTCCGGCTCGTTCTCGGCGAGCCATGCCGCCTTGAAAGGGAACCACTCGGCGCTGGCTGGTGCTGCGCCGTCACCGATGTATCGCACGGCGACCGACGACGATGTGGCGGCGCGGCCTGCCTGCTCCACCGCGCGCACGTCCATCCACAGGATGGCGTCCGCCAGGTGCTCGCCACTGGCGGCCATCGGCACCACGGTCATGGTGGTGGCGTCATACCCGATCCCGATGATCTGCTCGCCGCTCACGCCGGTCGTTCGCAGCACTTCCGCGGTGGCCGACCGCAGCGCGGACCACCACTCATCCGGGCTCTGGGTGGCCCAGCCGGGGCGGGCATGCGTGGTGGTGTACCCCGTGCTGGCCACGCCCACGATCCGACCTGCTGCATCGATCACGGCAGCGCGGCAGCTCTCCGTACCGAAGTCGATGCCGAGCAGGTAGCCGGTCATGGATCAGTCGGTCCAACCGAGCTCGGCGCGCTGCGCTGCCGGGACGAGGTGGTCGATCCGCTCGAGCACGAACGTGGGCTGGTTCGCCTCCGGCAGCGCCTCCGCCTCGACTCGGGTGGAGTCACCGGTGAGCACGAGCGTGGAGACCATGTCGGTGTTCACGGCCATCTGGATGTCGGTACCGAGCCGGTCCCCCACCATCATGGCCCGGCGCGGATCCACGTCCAGGCCGGCGAGCGCAGCGGTGAGCATGTCCGGGTCCGGCTTGCCGACGTTCTTGGCGAGGGTGGCTCCCGTGCATGCCTCGATCGCGGCCACGATGGCGGCGGCGTCCGGCTCACCACGCCCTCCGGGGAACGGGCAGTACTTGTCCGGGTTGGTGGTCACCAGGATCGCCCGCTGGTGATACCAGATGGCGTCGAAGGCGATCTGCAGCTTGCGGTACTCGAAGGTGCGGTCGTAGCTGGCGATCACGATGTCGATCTCGGCCGGATCCTCGGAGATGGCGATCCCGGCCTCGCGCAGGGCGCGCACGAGCGGTTCCTCGGCGATCGGGAACACCGTCTTGCCGGGGTGGTTGGCCTGCAACCAGCGCACCATCACCACCACGGTGTTCGCGATCTCCTCCACCGCGGTCGGCAGACCGAGCCGGTCCAACTTCTCGGCGTACTGGCCGGGATCCTTCGTGGGGTTGTTCGACAGGAACCGCACCGGGATCTCCCGCTGCCGCAGCTCGGTGATCAGGCGCTCGGCACCAGGCAGCAGGTCCTCACCCAAGTAGATGGTGCCGTCCATGTCGAACACATAGGCGTCATACAGCTGGGTGGGCTCGATCCCTTGCGTCATCGGTGGCGCTCTCCGGTCAGTCCGTGGGCTCGTAGGAGCAGATCGCGTCGACCTTCTGCTTCGAGGGCGAGCTCGGGTCGAAGACGTGCTCGAGCCACTCCCCGGCGAGCTTGCGGGCCAGCTCGAGGCCGATCACCCGCTGGCCGAAGGTGAGCACCTGGGCGTTGTTCGACTTCACCAGGCGCTCCACGGAGAAACTGTCGTGCGCCACGGACGCCCGGATCCCCGGCACCTTGTTCGCGGCGATCGCCACGCCCATCCCGGTACCGCAGATCAGCAGTGCCCGGTCCGCCTCGCCGGCAGCCACCTTCCGGGCGGCGTCGACGGCCACGTGCGGGTAGTCGACGTCCTCGTCAGATCCGACGCCGACGTCGACGACGGAGTCGACCCGGTCATCGGCCTCGAAGTCGGCCTTGATCTTCTCTTTGTAGTCGAACCCGGCGCTGTCAGCACCGACGATGATTCGCAAACCCATGGCTCTCCTGCCTTCCCGGCGCCTCTGCGCGCGACGACTTCACTCAGATTATCAGCGGTGGCGCAAAAAACTCCATGGATTGTGAGAAGAACTACGTGACGGGTGCCGCTACCTCGACGTGCACCCCAGCCTCACCCAGTCGTTCCAACACCTCCGCAGGTGTGCCCTCGTCGGTGATCACCATGTCGAAGGCCGTCAACGGGGCCACCCGGTGCAGTGCCCGACGGCGGAACTTGGTGTGATCGATCAGCGCCACGCTGCGCGCCGAGGCGGCCATCATGGCCTTCTTCACAGCGGCGACCTCCGCATACGGGTGGTACGTGACGCCGTCGGTGATCCCCGAGACCGAGACCATGCAGACGTCGGCCGCCAGAGACCCCACCACGGTGGCGGCAACCGGTCCGAGCAAAGCCTCGGCCCAGGCCTCGTACTCACCACCGGTGAGCACCAGCTGCACCCCGGGCGCCCGCGGACCTCCTCCGCCACCAGCAGCGAGTTCGTCACCACCGTCACCGGCGTCTGCTCCCGCAGCTCACGCGCGGCCAGCACCCCGGTGGTGGAATCGTCCAGCATCACTGCACTCCCGCGCGGCACCGCGGCGGCGGCGTGATGGGCGATGGCCCGCTTGGCCGCCTCGTGCTGGCCGAGGCGGAACCGGGCCGGTGCCTCCTGCAGGTTGGAGCCGGCAGCCGTGACGACGCCACGCTGACGTACGACCATGCCGAGGGACTCCAGGTCGGCCAGATCCCGATAGATCGTGACCGGCGAGACCCCGAAGGTGGACCCGAGCTCGTCCACGCTCACCGCGCCGTCGCGCAGCACCAGGTCCACGATGCGGTTCCGCCGCTGGGTCGCCTCCGCGGGCGCACAGCCACGGCCGGACGATCGACGTTCCTGGGCAGCTGGGGACACGGTCACCTCCCGTTCTCCCCGCCGAGACTACTGCCCGACCTCAGCTCCCTGCGCACGAGGTTCCGTCGACGGCTCCCAGCCATCGCCTCTTCGCACCGGACCGAGCGACCAGTCACTTCGGTGCGTATCCCACCGTCGTGACGGGTCAATGACAGGACGCCGAACGATCACCATCTGCCAGGATGAGGCCGTGATGACATGGAGGTCCGCATGACGGAAGCGGCCCGCGCCGACCGGGTGACGATCAGAGATGTGGCACGCGCGGCCGACGTCTCGCACCAGACCGTCTCGCGGTTTCTGAAGTATCAGGGTGCCGGGATGAAGCCCGCGACTCTGGAACGGATCAGGTCCGCTGTCGCCGAGCTCGACTACCGGCCCAGCCTGGTGGCGCAGGCGATGCGCGGCCGCCGCACCGGACGGCTCGCACTCGTTCTCCCCTCGGGAAACGCGATCAGCTCCCTGGAGGTGCTCAACGGCGCCACAGATGCCGCGCGGCAACAGGGATACGACGTGGAGGTGGTCCTCCTCGGCGGCGACGACTCCGAGCGCGACCAGCGCTTGCGTGCGATCGCCGAGTCCACCCTGTTCGAAGGCGTGCTCTGCCTGACGCCTGTGCCGGCCGAGACGTGGACATCGGCAGCCGTGCCCGTGATGGTCTCACCCGACTACGACGCCGAGATGCGCGGGATCGGCCCACTCGCCGACGCCTCCCGGATCGGCGACTTCCTGGACCGCCTCGCCGAGCTCGGGCACCGCGACGTCCTGCACGTCTCCGGCGACTACCGGCACACCTCCGCCCGGTCGCGTCGGGACGAGTTCATCGCCTCGGCCCGACGACTGGGCCTCACCTACCGTGTGGTGGACGGCGACTGGTCCGGGGAGGTGGGGCGTCGCGCCGTCCTCGCACTGCCGGAGGACTCCGGTCCCACGGCCATCGTGGCCGCGAACGACGTGGTGGCGGCCGGCGCCGCACGCGGGGCCCTCGAACGCGGCTGGCTGGTACCCGGCCGACTGAGCCTGACCGGGTGGGACGAGCACCTGCTCGGCGAGTGGCTCTCCCCCCGGCTCACCACTGTGGCCATCGACCACGTTCGCCTGGGAACGCGTGCGATGGACTCGCTCGTGGCGGCCGTGCGGGGGACCGAGCACGTACCGGACCCGGAACCGATCACCCGGATCGTGTGGCGCGACTCCGTCGGCCCCCCACCCTGGTGATCGGCATTGACGCGCGCATCGTGCGACGTGACCTCTGACGTGTGCACGTTCGTGCAAGTCAATTGCACGTCAGTGCGTTGGGCGGCACCATCGGAGCGGAAGCACGTCGAGGCCCACGATCCATCACAGGAGATGCAGTGACACGCTCAGCGCTGACGAAGCACAGCCGCGCCGCCGCCCTCGAAGCGATGACGTCCGGTGAACCGCTGGACATCCTCGTCGTCGGGGGTGGAATCACCGGGGCGGGAATCGTGCTCGACTCGGTCACCCGGGGCCTGACCACAGGCATTGTGGAAATGCAGGACTGGGCCGGTGGGACGTCGTCGTGGTCCTCCAAGCTGGTGCACGGCGGCGTGCGCTATCTGTACAACCTCGACTTCAAGCTCGTGGCCGAGGGGCTGCGCGAACGCGGGCTGCTCCTGACCAAGACCGCGCCACACCTGGTCAAGGCGCAACCGTTCCTGTGGCCGCTCAAGCAACCGGTGATCGAGCGCGCCTACAGCGCCCTGGGTATCGGCCTGTACGACGCGATGGCGGTGGTCGGGCACCGCGGGATGGCCGTGCCGATCCAGAAGCACTACTCCCGGGCCGGGGTGCAGGAGCTGTTCCCGGACGTGCGCGCCGACAAGCTGGTCGGCGGCATCCGGTTCTATGACGCCCGGGTGGACGATGCCCGGCTGGTGATGACCCTGGTGCGCACCGCCGCCTCGTTCGGCGCGCACGCCGCGGCCCGCACCCAGGTGGTGGACTACATCAACGAAGGCGGACGCGTCGTCGGCGCCGACGTGATCGATCTGGAGACCGGCGCCCGGCACACCATCCGCGCGAAGCGGGTGATCAACGCGACCGGCGTCTGGACCGAGGACACCGAGGCCCTCGGGGGGAACGAGGGCGGACTCCAGGTGCTCGCCTCCAAGGGCGCGCACGTGGTGATCCCGAAGGAACGCATCTCCGGTGACGTCGGCCTGTTCCTGCGCACGGAGAAGTCCGTGCTGTTCATCATCCCGTGGCAGCGGTACTGGATCATCGGCACCACCGACACTCCTTGGGACGAGGAGCGGCTGCACCCCGTGGCTACCCGCGCAGATGTGGACTACATCCTCGACCACGCCAACGACGTCCTCTCCTCCAACCTCACCTTCGACGACGTGATCGGCGTCTACGCGGGCCTGCGCCCCCTCGTGCAACCCGGGACCAAGGACGGTGGCGCTGCGTCGACGAAGGTCTCTCGTGACCACACGGTGGTGGAGTCCACCCCTGGCCTGACCGTCATCTCCGGCGGCAAGCTCACCTCGTACCGCCTGATGGCCGAACATGCGGTCGATCACGCCCTTGGCGAGACCCAGGCGAAGCGCAAGCCGTCGGTCACCCCGGACACACCACTGATCGGCGCGCCCCGCCTCGAGGCGATCACCCGCCAGGCGCCGCAGATCGCCGCCCGGTACGGCTGGGACAAGGCGCGGATGGAGCACCTGCTCAGCCGGTACGGCTCGGACCTGAACACGCTGCTGGAACTGGTGGACGCCGACCCCGAGCTGGGCAAGCCGTTGGAATCGGCTCCGGCGTATCTGCGGGCCGAGGTCGTGATGGCAGTCCGCTACGAGGGGGCTCTCCATCTGGAGGACATCCTGATGCGGCGGATCCGACTGTTCTTCGAGCAGCGCGACCGCGGCGTGAGCGCGCTCGAGGAGATGGCGCAGATCGTCGCACCGCTGCTGGAGTGGGACGAGCAGACCGTTCGCCGCGAGGTGAGCGCGTACGCCGAGATGTCCGCAGCCGAGGAGGCCGCGCTGGGCACGATGACCGACGCCGAGGCCGAGGCGGCCCGGCTCGCCGTCGCTGATCTGGTCCCGCTCGCCGAGCTGGAGGGCTGACCCTCCCTCCGGAATCGCACGTCGATCTGGCGGTTGCCGCTGGTGAGCACAGCCGCCAATTCGACGAACACTTCTAGGTGGTCGTTTTACGAATGGCCAATCTTTCATTAACACGGAGTCGGCTCTCCGACCATCCTGGGCAACAGATCGTCAACGAGCTTTCATGTCTCGTTCATCCAGAGGTCAGATGATCGACCGGCCACGCTTCGTAGCGTCTGGGGCGTCCAACCCCTCAGATGCGAAGGAGCACACTCGTGGTGCGCCGATCTCTGCCCCTGATCACCCACACCGGCGGCCGGTCCGCCATGACCTGTCGCGCCAAGTGCGGCGACGCCTGCTTCCAGGAGGCCCCGAACACCTCAGGGAACCCGTACTTCGGCGACCTGGTCGCCGGTGCACTCTCCCGCCGATCCGTGCTGCGCGCCGGGATGGTGCTCGCCGGGACCGGCGCCGTCGGCGCTCTGGGTGCCACCGCACCAGCGGCCGCAACCCCGGGCAACCCGAGCACCGGGGCGAGCGCCGCCCCCGGGCTCCGGTTCACCCCGGTCCAGCCGAACACCGCCGACACCCTCACCGTGCCGGACGGGTACGCCTGGGACGTGGTGATCCGCTGGGGCGACCCGCTCTTCGACCCCGACGACGAGTTCGACCCGTTCGACCAGACGCCCGAGAAGCAGCAGCGCCAGTTCGGCTACAACTGCGACTTCCTCGGCTTCCTCCCGCTGCGTGGCCGTCAACAACTGCTGGTCAGCAACCACGAGTACACCAGCGAAGACATGATGTTCGATGACTACGACCCGGCGAACCCCACCGACGAGCAGGTGCAGGTGGCCTGGGCGGCACACGGTCTGAGCGTGGTGGTCGTGGAACCGCCGCGGGGCGGCCCGGCCGGTCTGCAGCCGGTGGTCGGGCACGAGCTGAACCGGCGCTTCCACAACGGTTCGCCGTTCGAGCTCACCGGCCCAGCCGCCGGCTCCGAGCACCTGCGCACCACGGCCGACCCCGAGGGACGGACGGTACTCGGCACGCTGAACAACTGCGCCGGTGGCCTCACCCCGTGGGGCACCTGGCTCACCGCCGAGGAGAACTTCAACCAGTACTTCGCGAACGCGAACCAGGTGAGCGACCCGGTGGTCTCCGGGCGCCTGGCCCGGTACGGGATGAGCGGCGGCGCTACGGGGCGCAAGTGGGAGGACTTCGACCCTCGGTTCGACCTCGCCCAGGAGCCGAACGAGGCGAACCGGTTCGGCTGGGTCGTGGAGATCGACCCGTACGACCCCACGTCCACCCCGAAGAAGCGCACCGCGCTCGGCCGGTTCAAGCACGAGGCGGCCCAGCCGCGGATCACCAACGACGGCCGCGTCGCCGTCTATATGGGTGATGACGAGCGCTTCGACTACTTCTACAAGTTCGTCTCCTCCGGCACCTACCAGCCGGGCAACTCCGCCGCCGCCAAGGCGAACAACGCCGCGCTGCTGGACGAGGGCACGCTGTACGTGGCCCGGTTCACCGGCAACTCCCCGGCCGAGGAGATCACCGGCACTGGTGACCTGCCCTCCGACGGCGCCTTCGACGGGTCTGGCGAGTGGATCGCCCTGGTCTCGGGCACCGAATCCTTCGTGCCCGGGATGAGCGCGGAAGAGGTGCTGCTGTTCACCCGGGAGGCGGGGGACGCCGTCGGGGCGACGGCGATGGACCGCCCGGAGGATGTTGTGCCGAGCCCGACGTCGGGGCACGTGTACGTCGCACTGACGAACAACAGCCGCCGCGGCACCGGATCGAACCCCGGAGTGGACGAGGCGAATCCGCGTGTGGGCAACAAGCACGGCCAGGTGCTCGAACTGGTCGAAACAGGCAACGACGCTGCGGCCGACACCTTCTCCTGGTCGCTGTTCCTGGTCTGTGGGGACCCGCAGGACCCGAGCACCCACTTCGCCGGTTTCGACCCGGAGCAGGTCTCCCCGATCTCCTGCCCGGACAACCTCACCTTCGATTCCTTCGGCAACCTGTGGATCAGCACCGACGGCAATGCGCTCGGCGCGAACGACGGCCTGTTCGGCGTGGCCGTGGAGGGCCCGTACCGCGGCCAGGTGAAGCAGTTCCTCACCGTGCCCTTCGGTGCGGAGACCTGCGGCCCGTGGGTGGACGACCGCCAGGTCTTCGTGAACGTGCAGCACCCGGGTGAGACGGACGGTTCCAGCTTCGCGAACCCGTCCTCGCACTGGCCCGACGGCGGCTCTTCCGTTCCGCGCCCGTCCGTCGCCGTGGTCTGGAACACCGAGGGTGGTCGGATCGGCCAGGGCTCCTGATCAACGAGGAGCCACCTGGATTCGAGCCTGCGTGACGTCAGGGTCCGCCGATCGCGATCTGCTCGCGATCGGCGGACCCTGACGTCACGTGCGACAGAGCCGCACTACAGGTTCGCGCACTGTCCCGTCGCGGGCCCACGAACTGTGTTGGTGATGCCTTCATCGTCGGCAGGCGTGTCGTTGTCGGAACAGATCAGCGGCCCGCGGACGGTGTTCCCTGCCAGGACCACTGTTCCTGACGTTCCCGTGATCGCGGTGCGGCCGTGCACGGCGCTGTCCCGGATCTGTATCGTGTCAGCGCCGTCGGACGTCACGCCGCCGTTGATCTGCACATCGCTCGCCAGGAGAGACCCACCCGGCTCCACGTCGAGTGGGCCGTTCACCTGCGAGGCCTCGAGGCAGGTCACCGTGTCGGCAGGGACGACGAGCCCGCTCGCGACCAGGCCGGTGTGCGTCTCGTCGCAGGCCGTCTCGACCGGAACTGTGTACCTGAAGAGATAGACCGAGGTCGAGAAGTACAGGTTCCCCGCGCCGTCCACCGTGAGGTTGTCCACCGGCGTGTTCACCACCAGGCTGTACTCCATCGTGTCTGGATCGATGCGGAACAGCGAGGACCGGTTCGTGCCGTAGACGTTCCCGTCCGCTCCCACGGCCAATTGCGCGTAGGTCCACACCGTGCCGCCGCCATACCGGTGCCCGAGCATTGCCTCGGAGGAGGCCATCTCCTGGGACTGCGGATCGTACCGGAAGACCGTGTCCTCCGACACACCCCAGATCAACCCGTCAGGTCCGACGATCAGACCTGTCACACCTTCGTCGCCGGCCACCGGGACGATGTCCTGCACGACTTGCTCCGTGTCCGGATCCCAGACGATGAAGTGGGCGTCGGTCTGACCGGAGTCCGGCGCATCCAGGGCTCCGTCGAGGGTGGTCCCGAGATATACGAGCCCGTCGTGGTGCAGAACGCTGATGATCGACTGGTCGGTGACGATCTCGTCGGTGAACACCTCGGTCTCGCCGGTCGCGAAGTCATGCACAGCGAGTGCACCCTGGTTGTGTCCGTAATGGGCGACCGTGCCCATGAAGACGCGGTCCGTGCCCGGGTCGTAGTCCATCCGCGGCCGGTCCTGGAGCTCGTCCACCAGGGTGAAGATCTCTCGCGGCGAGTCTCCGGCGGCGGGGTCGTACTCCAGCAGTCGGGCGTTGCCGTAGGCGGCGAGCAGCAGTGTGTCGTCGCGCACCGCGGCGGCCTCGTACTGGCCGGACTGGTGCGTCTCCCCCGCCTCACCGGTCATCGAGTCGAAGGGCGTCAGGCCACGCATGTACCCCGAGGCGTACATCGAGTCCGGCCCGTTGAAGATCTGCTGGATCCGCACCGGGTTCAGGAAGTCGACCGGGTCCGCGTCCGAGGTCCCCGTCTCCAGGTTGAGCCGGATCACGCCACCGGACGTCGCCGCGAGCATGGTCCAGCCCGGCCACGCGGGGTCGTCCAGTTGCGTCCAGGTCGAGTCGTTGAGAGAACCGTTCACCGCGATCCCGAGGTCACTGGTGGTCGCCGTGGCGGAGTCGTACTCCCAGAAGGTCCCCGAAAAGGTGAAGATGTACCGCCCCGGGGCGTCCGGGCGCTCGCTGACGTGGTAACCGAATGCCTCCTTGTCCCCGCCCTGCCAGTACTCGATTTCGTCGTCGGCGGTGATCACGATGAGCTGGCTCCGCTCGGTCCGGGCGAAGAGGCGATCGCCGGAGAACGTGAACGAGGTGACGAACGAGTGCTCTGTCGCACCCGGGGTGCGCTCCTCACTGAGCAGGGCCGTGGTGGTGCCGTCCGGCTCCACCTTGTAGATCTGCCCCTTGTTCCCGCCGGCGCCGACGTAGAGGTTGCCCCGCTCATGGTCGTAGGCGAGGGAGTGGATATACCCCTGGGTGGGGTCGATCTGGCCCATGTCGGTGATCGAGTCGTCAGCGGGGTCGTAGTGGTAGAGCCGGCCCTGAGAGTACGTGCCGATGTACATCGACCCGTTGGCGCCCTCGGTGAGCGACCAGCCGACGGTGGTGTTCGGGTCGTCGGGGTTGATCAGGCCGATGCGCCGCACGTCGGCGATCTCCGGGTCGTAGACCCACAGGCTGTTCGTCCCGGTGGTGACGAAGTAGATCTTGCCGTCCGTGGACCTGGCGATGTACCGCGAACCGCTCACCCCATCGAGTGGGAACGTGCGGACGATCTCCCCCGTCATGGTCTCCGCGACCACGAGGGTGCCGGGGGTCTCGGTCCCGGCGACACCGGAGTAGACGCCGTAGGACATGGACACGCCGTTCTCCATGCCGAGCTCGGTATTGGTGACCACCTGGCCCATCACCGGGGTGCCCAGGTAGGAGATGTCGGAGTCCTGTGAGGTGATCTCCTCCGGCAGCGACGGCTGCGTCGGGACAGTGCCGGAGGTGGGGCCGAAGTAGAGGTCGTCGACATAGGCGTCGACCAGTCCGCCGATCGAGCTGTAGATCATCACCCGAGCCACGGCGGCGCCGCTGGGCACGGTGTACTCGAACCCGGCGCGGCTCCACTCACCGACGGGCGTCCGGACGATCTCATAGGAGGAGGTGATCCGCTGTCCGTCGGCGTCGTCGAAGTAGACGTAGGGCTGAAGGACGCCCGAGGTCGTGTAGTGGTCGAAGCTCAGCTCGTAGACCTCTCCCGGCTCGACGGGCATGTCGGAGGAGAGCAGACCGGCACCCTGATCGGCTCGATCGTCGAGCACGTGCAGGCTGCGGTCACCGTCACTGGCGGTCTCGGTGGCGACCTCGAGATGGTTCGTCGAGGTCGATGACCACGGCGCCCAGCCGGGCAGGTCGGTCACGCCGGTGCCGTGCTCGAAGCTGTGATTGACGACGGCGTTGTCCGGATTGTCCGGGTCGCGCGGTTCGTCCGGGGTACTGGTCCCGAGCGCGAAGGAGACGTTGTCGATCGAGGCGTCGACCACGCCACCGATCGAGGAGTACGGGGCCACCCGCGCGGCCACTGCACCCGCCGGCACCTCGAACGTGAGCGTCACCTGCTCCCACTGGCCGGCCGTCGTGGTGACCGAGTTCATCGGCTGACTCACCACCTGGCCGTCGGCATCGTCGAAGTACACCAACGGGTTCAGCACACCCGAGACCAGGAACATGTCGAAGCTCAGCTCATAGACGGCGCCAGCCTCGACCGGCACCGCGTCGGCCACCATGCCACCCCCACCGTCGGTGCGCTCATCCAGCACCCGCAGGCTCCGAGCACCCTCGCTCGCCCGCGTCTCGTCCAGTTCGAAGTACTCCACCGACCCCGGCCAGATCGGCGACCAGCCCGGCAGACTCCCCACTTCGGAGCCGTCCTCGAACGAGTGGTTCGCCAGCAGGTTCGATGGGTCCTCGGCTGCGACTGAAGCGGTGTCTGCGTGCGCGACCGCAGCGACCGTAGTCGAGAGCAGCGCTCCGACGGCGAGCGCAGCGGGGAGTCGGCGGAACGGGTGCATCGTGATGTCTCCTCGGGCCGGCGGTCGAGTGATCGTGGAGGCCTGTGCAATCGGTTGCAACGAATTGAGCGACGACCTTACACACCACCTATGCACTGTGGCAAGGATCACATCACCAAGGCGCGAGCTCCACAATCTGCATCAGGTTCCGCGTGATGTGGAACGGATCCTTCACCGGAAGTGCCACGACCTCATCGCGCGGAGATCCATCCCGATTGCGAATCTGCACCCACTCCTCACCCTCATCCCCGCCAGGGAACGTGCTCATGGTGTAGCGCCAGATCCGGTCGAACCACGCAGCAGCCTCCGGGCGGTCGTACCGCCAGGCCGCCGTGGCGGCGACGGCTGCTGCTTCGGTGTGCACCCACCACAGCTTGGTGTCCCAGGTGGTCTGCACCAGACGTTCATAATCGCTCACCCCGGCCACACCGGTGGGCGGGCCGCCGGCCTCGTCGACGTACCGGAACAGCCCGCCGTGCTCACCATCCCACCCGAGTTCGCACAGCGGGGCGATACTCGCCAGGGCAGTCTCCCGATGTGTCGCATCGCCGAGCAGATCCATCGCCTCGAGGGCGATCCACATCGCTTCCAGCGCGTGGCCCGGTACGCGATGCGTGGCGACCAGGCCCGAACCGGACGGGCCAACCGAACCCTCGCCGGGTGCGCCGGAGCGAGCCCTCCCCAACGGAGGCATCTCCCGAAAGCCGTGTCCGCCGTCGTGAAATGACATCACCGCATCGAGTTCGGAGGCGAGCGCCTCCCGGCGTGAGATCGGCACCTCCAGACTCCGCTCAGCCTCACTCAGGACGAGGAGCGCATTCAGGAGGATCAGGTGGGGCCCGAAGGCTCGGTGCCCCTCCGGAATCGTGTACGGCGGCGTGGGCGCAACCCGCTGGTGGATGTCCTCCCGAGCGCGGTCGACGATGAGGCGCACCGGTTCCAGCCACCGCTGCGGCCCGCCCTGCCGCGCGATCTCTGCGAATCCCATCGCGACAAACAGATCGGCATAGACGCTTCTCGCGGGGTGGCCCGCCGCTTCGGCGGATCCGTCGCGCACGAGCGCGAACGAGCAGGTGCCGTCGGGGCGAAGGGCGTATTTCTCGAGGAAGTCGGCGCCGCGGGTAGCGCACGCCATCAACGCATCAGCGTCGAAGCCGTCAACTGGACGGAGCAAACCTGCGCGGGTCAGGGAAGCAGCCCGCGCCAGCATCCACACGAATCGACCCTGCGACCAGGTGAACTTGTCGCCGGAGACCTGGGTGCGGCCGCGGTTGTCGAAGCACGTATGGAATCCCCCGCGCTCGTGGTCGATCCCGTGTGCCAGCCAGAACGGCAGCACCACCTGCTCCAGCTGGTCCCGGGCGTCGACGGCGGCACTCTCGAGGGTCGTCATGCTGCACGATCGTAGGTGATTCGTTTCCGTGATTGCAACCGATTGCAACGATGTGCGATAGTCGTGCAGACTGACTTCGAGAACAGGAGCATCATGAGCGCCCGCATCTTCGTCGCGATCACCGCGGATCAGTTCGCCCGCCTCTACGATGAGCAGACCCAGGCGAAGCTCCACGACCTCGGGGAGGTCGTCTTCGGCACCGAGACTTCCGGGAAGGTTGCCGTACCCACAGACGTCGGCGACGAATTCGATGTGCTGCTCACCTCATGGAGCACCGAGCCCTTCGATCCGGCCGTCCTGGCTGGTTCACGGCTTCGCCTGGCGGTGCACAGCGCCGGATCGGTGCGCAAGCTGTTCCCTGCGGAATGCCTGGGCGACCGGCTTCGCCTGGCACAGGGTGGCGCCGATGCGATGGCGCTTCCGGTGGCCGAGCTGGCACTCACCTTCACACTCGCGCATCTGCGCAATCTCGTGTGGCACGATCGGGCTCTTCAGCGCACCCGCGACTGGCGCGAGGGCGGCCAGGGCGTCCTGGGTCAGAGCATTGCCGCGCAGCGCATCGGCATCGTCTCCCTCAGCCGCGCCGGCCGGCATTTCGCCTCCCTGGTCCAGGGACTCGGCGCCACGTCCGTGCGCGCATTCGACCCGTACTGCTCGGCCGACGACGCCCGCCAGCTCGGCGTCGAACTGTGCGAGCTGGACGAACTGTGCGCGACGAGCGACGTCCTCTCGATCCATGCTCCCGTCACGGCCGAGACCGTCGGAATGCTTGGCGCCCCACAACTCGCGCTGCTCCCCGACGGCGCGATCGTCACCAATACCGCACGCGCCCAGGTGACCGACGAGGAGGCACTGCTCGCCGAGGTCACGGCCGGTCGACTCAAGGTGGGCCTCGACGTGTTCACCACCGAGCCGCTTCCGGTGGAGAGCCCGTTCTTCGGCTTGGACAATGCGATTCTGACACCACACGTCGCCGGCGGCACCGTGCAGGCACGGTTCGCGCAAGGTACGACCGTGGTCGCCGAGGTGGAGAGCTTCCTGCGGGAGGGCACACTCCGTGCTGAGGTGACACCCGAGAATTACGATCGGCTCAGCTGAGCTCGAGTCTTCGACGGTGCCACGGAAGCAGACTCATCAACGTGCAATCGGTTGCAGCACCGGGGCGAACTCTCGTAGGGTGAGCCCATGCGGCAACACACGATGGCAGAATCGATCGGCGTCGGAATCGTCGGCGCCGGGAGTATCGGCACCACCCACGCGCGGGCGTTGCAGCAGGTGGCGGCCACCACACTGGTCGCCTACAGCGGGGGCAACCCGGAGGTGATCTCCGGGTGCGGATGGCCGGCGGCACGTCAGTGCAGTGCCGACGAGGTGATCGACCATCCGGATGTCGATGTCGTCGCGATCTGCACGCCGTCGCAGACCCACGCCTCGCTCACGCTCGCCGCTATCGCCGCCGGCAAGAACGCCGTGGTCGAGAAGCCTCTCGCCACCACGGCTGCCGATGCGGACCGGATCGTCGCCGCGGCACGCGAGCACGGGGTCCTCGTCGCGATGGTCGCCCAACGCCGGTTCGAGCCCGAGGTCGCCGCCGTCAAGCAGCTGCTCGATTCCGGCGAGCTGGGTGAGATCCGGCTCGCCGTTACTCAGGTCCACTGGAGCCGTGACGACGACTACTACCACGCAGCCCCCTGGCGGACCACGATGCCCGCCGGCGGATCCCTGATGAATCAGGGCGTCCACAACGCCGACCTGCTGCGCTGGCTGTGCGGCCCGGTGGAAACCGTGACCGCGCAGCAGGCCACTCTGGGCCATGACATGCCAGCCGAGGACACCACCGTGGCGACCCTCAGGTTGGCGTCCGGCGGCCTGGGCCTCATCAGTACCTCGACGGCCACACCTCCGGGCTCGCCCGCGACCCTGACCCTGCACACCTCGCGCGGCACCGTCGAGCTCGGACAAGGGGAGATCCTGCGCTGGGACGTTCCCGGAGTCCCACGTCCCGCCTCATCAGCGTCGGTCACCAGCGGATCCGCCGATCCGGCCGCCATCGGCATCGCCGGGCACGTCACCATGTGGCAGGAGGTCCTGGCTGCGCTGCGCGAGGGACGCCCATGCGCCATCGATGCACCGGAGGCTGCCCGCACCGTCCAGCTGCTGGATGCGATCTACCGGGCTGCCGATACCGGCACTCAGGTGGAGGTGTCGGCATGATCCGGGTCGCCATTCTGGGAGCGGCACATCCGCACGTCTCGTACGCGCTCGACGAGGTGGCTGCGCGGGAGAACTGCACACTGGTCGCCGTCGCCGAACCGGACCCGGACATGCAGGCGGCACACCTGCCGGACATCGGCGACACACCGCGTTACGACTCCCCCGCTGAGCTACTGGCAGCCCACCAGGTCGACGTCGCACTGGTCGCCGGCGTCTATTCCCGCCGCGGTGCGGCCGTGATCGCGGCCCTGGAGGCGGGGGCACATGTGGTGGCAGACAAGCCGCTGTGCACCTCCCTGGACGAGCTGAACCAGATCGAGGAACTCGCCGCCGCGGCACACCGGCACGTCTCCGTCGTCTTCGAGAAGCGGTTCTATCCGGCCACACTCGCGCTGCGAGACCTGCTTGAGGACGGAACGCTGGGCCGGCCGGCGCTGATGGCCAGTACCGGTCCGCACAAGCTCAACCTCCCCAACCGGCCGGCCTGGTTCCTGGACCGCAGCACCTATGGCGGGATCGCCGGAGACCTCCCGGTGCACGACATCGACCTCGCCCTGATACTCAGCGGCGCGACCTCGGGGACCGTCTCAGCCATCACGGGCAACGCCCGGGCGGCCGACCACCCCCGGTTCGATGACCATGTGGCGGTGCTGCTGCACGCCGGGGATCTCACGGCGACGATCGAGGCCAACTGGCTCGCCCCCCAGGCAGCCGATGTGCACGGCCACTACCGGATGCGCCTGGCCGGGACGAACGGCACGGCCGAGCTGGACTGGGCCTATGACGCGGTGACGGTCACCACGCACGGCGAGCCCCGCCGTCAGGTGGACCTCCCGCCGGGCCGGCGCCCGGCCGCCTACTTCTTCGATGCGGTGGCGGCCGGCCACGAGCCGGAGATCACGACGGCGCAGAGCGTGTTGGCCACACGGGTCGCCTTGCTGGCTCAGGACAGTGCCGATCACGACGGCGCCCCGCGCCACTGGTGAGGACGAACCCCGCCCATGGTGGAGACCTGACCCAGATGCGTGTGCGGGATCTGCGCGTGTGGGCGTGCTCACGGGTACCACGGCGGCCCAGACGACGTGAGACGTCACAGTTCGGATACGGACACCACGCGCCTTGACAGGGCATCCTGCCGATCGTTACGTTGCGTGCAACCGATTGCAGGTTGCCGACCTCGACGCTGATCATTCACACACCCAATGGAGGGCTCATGAAGCACAAGGCCAAGGTCGCCGTGAGCGCGGCCGTTACGAGCGCACTGCTGCTCGCGGCATGCAGTGGCGAGGACGAGTCTCCCGAACAGGAGAACGCCGCGCCGGAGGACGTCTCCGGCACCGTGACGTTCTGGACGTACCCGTTCTCGACGATCACCGAGGCGTCCTGGTGGCAGCCGTACGTGGACGAGTTCAACGAGGAGTACCCGAATGTCGAGGTCGAGGTCGTGATGCAGGCCTGGCAGGGGCGTGAGGAGTCGCTCGTCACGGCGATCACGGGCAACAACGCACCCGATGTCGTGTACTTCAATCCCGACTTCGTACCGAAGTATGCCGACCAGGACCTGCTGCTCCCGATGGACGACCTGCGCGAGGACTGGGACCAGTTCTACGACTCCTCACTCGAGGCCATGACCTGGGACGACACCCTCTACGGACAACCCATGCTGATGCAGCTGCAGACGTCCTACTGCAACACCGACGTGCTAGAGGAGGCAGGTGTCGCCGCCTGCCCGACCACGTGGGACGAGTTCCGTGACGCCGCACCCGCCATCCGGGAAGCCGGCTACTACGCCACGGAGTACAACGGCGTCTCCACGCTGAACCACACCTTCTACATGTACCTCTGGCAGGCAGGCGGTGAGGTCCTCAACGAGGACATGACCGAGGCGACGTTCAACGGCCCGGAGGGCCTGCAGGCGCTGGAGTTCATCCAGGAGATGGTGGACAACGAGTGGGTTCCGCAGGAACCGTTGAGCATCGCTGAGCCCTTCGAGCAGACCGAGGCCGGGCAAGGGAACCTCGGCTACGTGATGGGGGCGAACCTGGCGGCGACTCGTGAGTTCGTCGACCCCGACGTCATCGAGACGGTCCCACCGATGAGCGGCGTCGAACAGGTCGCCTCCGGCTCAGTGGGTGCGTGGTCGGTGTTCAACACCACCGAGTCCCCGGAAGCCGCTCAGGCTTGGGTTCGGTTCCTCGGCGAGCCGGAGTTCCTCGAGGACTTCCTCAGCGAGTCGGGATATCTCTCACCGCGCACGGACCTCGACGGCCTGTTCGCCGATGATCCGCAGATCGCCGGCGGGTCCGACTACCTCGAGTACCTCCGCACCGGCGTCCAGCACCCCAAGGCTCGGGAGATCATCGACATGATCCGCCCGCACATCCAGAGTGTGCTGCTCGAAGGTGCCGATCCGCAGGAAGCACTGGACGCAGCCGCCGAAGAGGTGAACGGGGCCCTCTGACCCCGAGTCAGAGCCTCGTGTGTGCGTGGGGCCAGCCACCGCGCTGGCCCCACGCCTATTCAGAAAGGGATCGATCATGGCAGTAGCCACGGGATCCGCACCGGCAGACCAGACGGCGCAGGACACACGGCAGCCGCCGACCCGCAAGCGACGGTGGTGGAGGTCGAAGAGCGCGATCGCGGCGTACATCTTCATTGCGCCGTACGTCGTGTTCTTCATGGTGTTTCGCATCCTGCCGGCGATCTTCGGGATCGGTCTCAGCTTCGGCGAGTACAGTCTCTCAGGCGCGCTCACCTTCGTCGGGCTCGAGCACTACGCCAGGCTCTTCGACGACCCCAACTTCTGGGGGGCGCTCTGGGTCACGCTGAAATACGCAGCGATCGCCATGCCGCTGACAGTGGTGCTCTCCCTCGCGATCGCTCAACTGTGCAACCGCGTGATGCGCGGCATGTCCTTCTACCGCTCCATCTTCTTCCTTCCGGCCGTGACATCACCGGTGCTCTCCGGGCTCATCTTCGTGTGGATCTTCTCCGACTCGGGCCCGATCAACGGCCTCGTCAGAGCCGTGGGACTCCAGCCGATCAGCTGGCTGCAGGACGGATTCTGGGTGCTCCCGGCGCTGGCGCTCGTGAGTGCGTGGATGAGCTTCGGCTACAACATGCTGATCCTGCTGGCCGGCATGCTGGCGATCCCGCAGGAGTACTACGAGGCGGCATCGATCGATGGTGCGAACGGGTGGCAACGTTTCACGCGTATCACGCTGCCGTCCCTTCGGCCCGCTCTCTTCTTCGTGCTGGTGCTCGAGACCGTCAAGTCGTTCCAGACATTCGACACCATCTTCGTGATGACCGGCGGCGGCCCCGTACGGGCGAGCTACACGCTCACCTTCATGCTCTATGACCAGGGATTCGGGTACTTCGACTTCGGCTACGCCAGCGCAGTGGGCGTCGTCCTACTGATCATCGCCCTGGTCTTCTCACTCATCCAACGCCGACTGGTCGGGAGGGACGACTGATGTCCGTCACACGTGATCTCTCACCAGCTCCCGCTCCCACACCGCCTCGCACGAGTGCGTCCATGCCACTGTCACGCCGCCTGACCCGGGCCCGCCGCCTCGTCCCGATGCACGCGCTGCTCCTCGTCGTCGCGGTGGTGACGGCGTTCCCCTTCTACGCCATGGTGATCATCGCGTTCCAACCGGGCCAAGCCATCGTTCTCCCGGAATCGATGTTCCCGGAGGAGCTTTCCCTCGCTGCCTTCGAAGATGCACTCAACAGCCAGAACATTCCGCAATGGGCGTTGAACTCAGCGATCTACTCGGTCGTGTCAGTGGTCATCGTGCTGCTGTTCGCGTCCATGGCCGGATACGCCTTCGCCAAGAAGCGATTCGCGGGACGAGAGGTCATCTTCTGGGTCTTCATCGCGATGCTGATGATCCCCTACCACCTCACGATCATCCCGCAATACCTCATCGTCGGCGGGCTCAACGGTCTCGACACCATGTGGGGAATGATCGCGGCAACGATCGCGAATGCCCAGGCGATGTTCCTGATGCGGCAATTCATCTACAGCATCCCGGACGAGATGCTCGACGCGGCCAAGATCGACGGTGCCGGCGAGTTCCGGATCTATTGGTCGATCGTGCTGCCGCAGACCAAGCCCATCATGGCGACGCTGGGCACATTCGTCTTCCTCTGGCACTGGAACGACTTCCTGTGGCCGATGATCTCGCAGCAGTCTCCGGAGAACTACGTGCTGACGGTCGGCCTGAACACCCTGCAGGAGCAGCAGGTCCCGCTCTCGACCATGATGGCGGCCGCGGTGGTCAGCTTCATCCCGACTCTCATCATCTTCATCCTGCTGCAGCGCTACTTCGTCCGGGGCGTCATGATGTCCGGGATGAAGTAGCGCCGTAGAGCCCCGCTCCGTCGAGCCCGTCCATCCTCACCTGGCCGTCCTTCACGTGAGCCAGCTTCGGGAGCATGCGACGGAGCCCGTCATTGTCGGCAGGAGCGTACTGCCTGCTGTTGTACTCGAGCTGCGGCACGCTCACCCGCAAGACGCTGGCAATCCGCGCGGAGTGCAGATAGGCACCTCCAGTGGCGGTGAGGTCCTGAACGGTGACGAACAGTCCGAGGTGCCGTGCAACAGCAGCGGCGATCACCGCGGGTGTCTGCCCCTTGCTGGCCTTGATGACCACACCGGACCATCCCTCTGCGCGAAGTTGCGGTAGTCGCGCGAGGGACGTGAATCCCTCGTCCATGATGGTGGGCACCTGTTCGGAGAGGTACCGCATCTGGTCCGGGTCGACGACCACTGAGCGCGAGATCGGTTGCTCCAGGTACTGCACGGTGGCGGCGGCTTCCGGATCGGAAGCGGAGAGCTCGTCGAGCATGGTTCCCGCGACGATCGCGTCCGGGTAACCTTCGTTCGGGTCGACGGCCAGTTGCGGGGAAAAGCCATGTGACCTGGCAATGCGATAGATGTCAGAGATCCGCTGGGCATCGACAGCTGGGTCGGCACCTGCCACTTTGACCTTGAGACGGTCGACACCCTCCTGCACCATCCAGTCCGCGAGCGCGGTCGACCCGTCCCCTGCTGCCGCGGAGGTCAGCGGATCGGAGATGCCGACGACGTGCTGCACAGGCAACGACTGCCGCGGCGAAGGTTCGACCCCGTCGCCGGGGTAGCAGCCGGGCAAACCATGGGCACGCAGATCATCGGCCAGATGATCGGCCGTGTACATCTCGAATACGTTCTGGCCGGCCGCGTTGCCCCACGCATCATGCAGCGCATTGTCGACGGCGCCCAGGGCCAGGGCTATGCCCAGCTCCGGAACTCGCTCGTGCGCAACTGCCTGCAGGGCTGCGCGGCTGTCCTCAGTGCTGGTGGCCAGGTGGCCCCATATCGCGATCGGATCGGCCGGGTCGAGCCTCGCAGCGTGCTGTGCGTAGTGACGCACGAACCCGCGCAGCACTGCGTCTCGTTCTCCGACGGAAAGGGCGCTTCCCGGCCAGGCCCATGGCACCGACAGCACACTCTCGCCGTGCCCCGTTCCGCGCGCGCCTGAACGATTCACGACCTCCACATCGACTTCGGCCACGGTGAAGTGCGTGATCGACCCTCCGCTGATCGTCAGCGGCGACTCAAGCTTCACGTCGCGGTAGGCGACAGTTGCGTCGAGTACCCGGATGTCAGTCCCGGCCATCGTGGCTTGCGTCCCTCATCGCACGAAGGTCGATGAAGCCACACGGCACGTCATCCGCCTCCCAGGGCGAGCCCGGCGCATTGGCCGTCGGCCGAGCCGGTGATCGTGCTGGCACTGGCCTCATCGTCCGGATCGGAGGTGTTGTCGGAGCACTGCACGGAGCCGTGCACATCGTTGCCCGCGAACACGAACTCATCGGCGGTGCCAGTGACCGACACGTCACCGCGGATCTGACTGTCACGCACCTGCACACTCACAGCATCCACCGCTGTCAGGCCACCGCGGATCTGACTCAACCCCTCGACGACCAGCGTGCCACCGACCTCGACTGATACGCCCCCGTTCACGAGCGCGGCGTCGAGGCATAGGACGTCCCCGTCGGCAACGGTGAGGCCACCGTTCACCCGGTCGGTGAGCGTCTCGCTGCAAGTCGATGGCTCCTGGGAACCAGTCACGTTGTACCGGAACAGGTTGGCACCCGAACTCAGGTAGACGTCACCGTCCTCATCCACGGTGCTCCACTGGAGCCCGTTCGCGATTCGCGTTGTCTCACCGGTCTCGGGATCGTGAACGCTGAAGCGACTCCCCGCCGTGACGTAGATCCTTCCGTCCGCATCTGACATCGAGACTGTGCCGTAGGCCCAGAAGGTCCTGCCGTCCGGGTAGCGACCGCCCACGGTGCCCCTCACCTCCGACTCACCGGTGGCGGGATCGTAGGCGAACAGTGCCTCCTCAGCCACCCCCCACACCACGCCGTCGGGATCGACCATCAGTCCGGTGATGCCCTCACGCTCACTTCCGGCCGGATCGATCGTGGTGACAACGCTCCGGGTCTCCGGATCGAACACGATCAACTTGCCCGCCGTATTGCCGCTCGGGTCCGATCCGAGCCCGCCATCGACGGTGCTGCCGAGGTACACGAGACCGTCGACGGGGTTGTACGCGACTGAGACGATGTTCTCGTCCTGACCGATCTCAGAGGTCAGCCATTCGTGTTCGCCAGTGGCTCCGTCCCAGATCGCAAGTCCACCCTGGGTCTGCCCGTAGATGGCAACTGTGCCCATGTAGATCTCGTCACGATCGGGGTTATACGCCATGCCGAAAGGACGATCCTGCCCCTCGGCCAGGCCATCGAAGAGCCTCGGGACCGTGCTCCCATCCGTGGGATCGTATGTCTCGGGGTCGAGGACTTCGAGCTTGGCGTGCCCGTAGGCGCCGAGGTAGAGCTTCCCATCGCGCACCGCAGCCGACTCATACTGACCGCGCTGCATGGTGGGGCCGTGATCGGCGCCGCTCTTGTCCACCTGCGCCAGACCCACCATGTAGCCGGAGGCCCACACGGTGTTGCCGGGCCCCGTGTGGAGCTTCTGGATCAGCGTGGGCTGGGCGAAGTCGATCGCGTTCTCCGAGATCAGCGATTCGCTCTCAAGATCGGCGACGAACACACCGGACGCCGAGGTTCCATAGAGAAGAGGCGTGCCGCTCGAGTCGTCAACGATGCCGTTCGAGAGGTAGCCACCGATGCTGATACTCGTTGGCGCGAAGGAATTGGTCGCGATGTCGTATTCCACCAATGTCCCGCCTGCGGTCGAGAAGATCGCGGTACCGGGATCCGCACCAGCGATGAGGTGGTGCCCGAAGAAGTAGCGAGTCTGGTCGGCGTCCCAGTGGATGACGTTCCCGTCCAGATCCAGGACGAGCATTCGCAGCCCGACCTGAGCGAAGATCCGGTCACCGACGATGTCCATCCGGCCCACGAAGGTAGCTCCATCGTTCAGGCCTGGTGCCGTGGATTCGTCGGCGATCAGCGTCTGTTCGCCGCGTCCGGCGTCCGTGATCTTCCAGATTTGAGGGACTTGCCCGCCGGAGCCGACATAAACCGTGTCAGTCTCCTCGTGGTAAGCGATCGAGTGGATGTAGTCCGCATTCGGATCGATCTCGCGCAGCAGCTCGACCTCATCGGTCACCGGGTCCACATGCAGGAGGCGACCATCGGGGTAAGCCCCGATATACATCGATGCGTCAGGTCCGGGAGACATGCCGAAGGTCGAGTCCTTCTGGTCGCTCATCCGGCCCAGATTCTCGCACTCGCCCGTGGCGGGGTCATAGCGCCACAGCATGGAATCGTGGTACGTCCCCCAGTACACGCGACCGTCATCAGCGATGTTGAGGTTCCTCGAGTGCTCAGCACCGTCGATCTCACAGGTGCGGACCTGCTCGCCGGTGGCCACATCAGTCACCGCAAAGGTTGCCGGATATCCCGTGTCCGGCGCGCCCTTGAACGCCTGATACGACACGTGCCGCCCGTCCTCGATGCCGTGAGCCGCCTGACTCGGGATCTGAGTGGTCACGGGAGTACCGAGGTACTCGAGATTCTCATCCTGGGCGAGAATCGTCTCGACAGGAGACAGTTCAGGCTCCTCAGGTTCCTCACTCGCCGGCCCGAACCACACATCATCGATGAACGTGTTGAGCGTCGCCCCGGAGACCGCATAGAAGAGCAGACGTGCCGAGACTGTTCCCTCGGGAGCCTCGAAACGAACCGCCGTACGCTCCCACCTGTCGGTCGTAGAACGCACCATCTCGTACGGCTGGCTGATCACGTTCCCGTCGGAGTCGTCGAAGTAGAACGTGACGCTCAGCGCGCCGCCCACGCGATACTGATCAAAGTTGAACTCATACGTTTCGCCGCCGTCGGCTGGCACCGGATCAGAGACGAACCCACCGGTGCGCATCCCGTCTTCCCGGACAACGTGCAGACTCCGCACGCCATCGCTGGCGCGCTCCTCGGAGAACGAGACAAGCTCGTCCCTCCCCCACAATGGCGACCACCCCGGCGCACTGGTTGCGTCCTCGCCTTCTTCAAAGCTCGTGTTCGTGAGCCGATTGGGCTCCTCAGCCGGCGGATCGCCTGCTGCATGTGCACTGACGCCCGCCACGGCAAGCATCACTCCCGCCAGCAGGACACCCGCTGCTCGTGTCAGCAACCTTCTGGACTGTGTCATGGTCACTTCTCCTCCGCGCTGGGACAACGGCGTCGCGCGCTTTTCAACAAGCCGCAGATCTGCAATCGGTTGCAGATCTGGCTCGTCGAAGATACCGTGGTCCACCGACACTGCACAAGCCCGAGCTCGGAAGGCCATCCATGCGCATCGCCCTCCTCCCGCCGGACGAGCGCCCGAACACGGCCGGCTATGCAGAATGGTTCGGCCGGTGCTGCGGCGTCGACGTTCTCCTGCCCCCTCGGCATCTGATGCCGCGCTTCCGCGAGGGCGCGAACACAGCCGGGCTTGCCGTGTGGCTCCGGGAGATCGACCGGGACGTCGATGCCGTCGTCCTCTCGCTCGACCTCCTGGTGCACGGCGGACTCATCCCGTCCCGGAACACGCCAGACGGGATCCTCGATGCACTCCCGCGGCTCGAGGTACTCCGAGGACTCACCTCCCCGATCACGGCGTACCAGGTCGTCACCCGCCTTCCGCACTACGACAACAACACGCGCAGCCGGCAAGAGCCCGAGTACTGGGCGACCCATGGGCGTCGCCTGTTCGAGTTGTCCCAGGCCTGGGACAACTACGAGCACGGCGAGACCGACACCGACCAGGTGAGCGCCGCCCGGGAGGCCGTACCTGCCGACGCGGTGGCAGATCTGGTCGGGCGCAGGTTGCGCAACCACACGATCAACCTCACAGCCCTGTCCCTGCTCGCCGACGGCACGGTGGCCACGCTCGCCATCACATCCGACGACACCGCACCCCGCGGCCTTCCTGCATCGGACCGGCGCGCCCTGGACCGATGGAACAACCGCCTCGGCACACACGCCCTGTTCTACCCCGGGGCCGACGAGGTGCCGAGCGTGCTCACGGCCCGGGTCGCGGCCGAGGCGCAGGGAGTGACGCCGCGGATCTGCGTACGGTGCCCGGAGCCGGGCGGCCTCGACCGCACGGCACCGTACGAGGACCGCCCGCTCAACGACGGCATCGGCAATCAGATTCGCGCGCTCGGAGCGGTCCGCGTGGACGATCCAGCAGATGCCGATGTCGTTCTCGTCGTCTATCCACCGTCCACGACGCCCGGCGATTGGACCGGCGAGGCACCAGAACCGAGCACGCCAGCAGAGCGTGAGGGGCTCGTCGCCGAGGTCGAGGCACTGCTCGCTGATGACCGCCGCGTCGCGCTCGCCGACGTGCGCTACGCGAACGGTTCAGACCCGCTGCTGGTGGACGCCCTCGACGGCGCGAACCTGCTGCAACGCCTGGTCTCCTACGGCGGCTGGAATACGGCGGGAAACACCCTGGGGACCACTCTCGCGACCGCAGCCAGCGAGACCATCGACAATTCCGACGAGGCGTGCCATGAACGTGAGCAGTTCCGGGCGAACAAGATCATCAAAGACGGCCACTACCTGCCGGTGCTGCGCCCCCGGCTGCTGCACGAACTCAGGGAGCGTGGGCTGACCGATCCGCCGCTCGAGGAAATCCCCGATCTCGAGCGACGCGTCGAGGCCGAGCTCAACGACTGGGCATCCGGCATCGGCGCGCTGAACGGGTGGCGGGTACGCCACGTGCGCTGGCCCTGGAACTACCTGTTCACCGTGGACTTCGATCTGGAACGCATTCAATGAGTGCCGCCGGCCACGGGTCTGCTCACACCACCGATCCCACCGACCGGGCCGCGTGGATCAATTGGATCGGCGCACGCCGCCCCGTCAACGGATCGTGGCGGCTTGGCGAGGCGACACCCGGCCCTCACGGCAGCGTGCAGCGCCAGCTGCACCTGCACAGTTTCGGAGCGGACCTGACGGCGGTGCTGCTCACGCCCGATGCCAGCTCGCCCTCCGCCGTCGTGGTGGTGCCGTTCTACGACACGGACACGCTGCTGGGCCGGCCAAGCCCGCTCTATCCGGCGAGCCGCCCGGGGCCGGGCCGGGACTACGCGCTGCGCCTCGCCGCACACGGCCTCGGAGTGCTTGCCGTGCCGTGGTGGGCGGAGATGCTCTCCGAGCGCGAAGGCCCCACCGACCTGTCCGCGCGATACGGACCGCCGGCCGCGGCACACGCAGCGCATCACCCCGGTGTCACCGGCCTGGGCCGCAGCGTCGCCGATCTGCTGCTCGCCGTCGATGCACTGACCGAGATCCCGGGGGTCGACGCCGATCGAATCGGCACACTCGGCCACTCCCTCGGTGGCAAGCACGCGCTGTTCCTCGCCGCCCTCGATCCACGGATTCGCGCCGCCGTGGTGCACGAACCAGGCCTGGGCTTCGCGCACTCGAACTGGCACGACCCCTGGTACCTGGGCGACCAGCTGTCACGACACCGCGATCTGGACGAACTCACCGGACTCATCGCCCCTCGCCCCGTCCTGTACGCGGGCGGTGGAGCTTCGGACGGTTCGCACAACGCCGAGATCGCCCAGAGTGCGCAGCAGCACTGGCCCGATGCAGGCTTCGACGTGCTGATGCACGACGCGGGCCACCCACTTCCCGACCACATCTTCGCCGCCTGCGCTTCCTGGCTCACCGACCACCTGAACTAACCTTGCGGGAGTATCGTGCCGATGAACCGACGACGGACAGGGGGCGCACGCGTGAAGGCGACCATCTACTCGATCGCGCGAGAGCTCGACATCTCGGCATCGACTGTCTCGCGTGCCTTCTCCCGGCCGGACATGGTGAACACGAAGGTCCGCGAGCGGATCCTCGCGACTGCGGCGGCCCAGGGATACGAGCTCAACCGCGCCGCCCGCGGGCTCGCCACCGGGCGCACCGGACTGATCGGCCTGGTGGTGCTGGACATCACCAACCCCTTCTTCCCGCCACTGGTCCGAGCGGTCGAGCGCGCGGCGAGTGCGTCGGATGCGTCGGTGATGCTGCTCGACGCCGAGTCCGGCGGTCAGAAGGCCGCCGACCAACTCAAGCGCCTCAGCGCCCAGGTCGACGGACTGATCGTCGCTTCACCTCGCCTGGCCACCAAGGACCTGCAGGCAGCGGTTGGGTCGACGCCGACGGTGCTGGTCAACCGGGCGGTCCGCGGCATTCCCTCGGTGACCTGTGACAACTCTGCAGCTCTGCGGGAGGCGGGTGACCACCTGGTCGAGCTCGGTCACCGCAGGATCCTGCTGCTTCGCGGACCCGCAGGATCCTGGGCGGCAAGTCAGCGGACGAACGCCGTCCGCTCCTGGGCGCAGCAGACCTCGGCCGATGTCGAGCTCGTCGAGCTGGGACCCGTCGAAGCCACGTACGAGGCCGGCTGGCACGCAGCGGAGGCAATCGCTTCGAGCGGGGCGACGGCGATCATGGCCTTCGATGACTACCTTGCCTGCGGGGTGGTCGGCGGGCTCGACGAGCAGGGCCTGTCCGTCCCGAACGATCGCAGCATCATCGGCTGCGACGACGTGCTCCTTGCGCGCACCCTGACACCGCAGTTGAGCACTGTCACCGCTCCGTTCGAGGAGCTGGGCACCCGCGCGGTGACGCTGCTGAGCGAGGTCAGCGCGGGTGGAGCGCCAGGGAATCAGAAGTTGTCAGGGGAGTACGCGGCGCGGGGGACGACGGGGAGGGTCTGACGGCGACAGCTGGCCAGAGCGAGGGCCCCGGATCGGACCCACCGATACGATAGGGTCATGCCCGAACTCTCATCGCCAGCCCAAGGGCCGTTCAGCGGCTCTACGGGCCGGCGGGTAGCCGCACACCGTAGCGAGTTGCGCCGGGTGATGCGGCGCCATGGGCTGACCAACCCAGAGATCTTCGGCAGCACCGCCCGAGGGGACGACCACGAGAACAGCGACGTCGACATCTTGGTCGACATCCCGCCGGGCACCAGCATCATCGACCTCATTGGCATTCAGCATGCGCTCGAGGATCTCCTCGGTGTCCATGTCGACCTGGTCCCGCGCGACGGACTCAAGGAACGAGTGCGCGAGCGAGCGGCCAAGGACCTGGTCGCGCTGTGAGGCGCTCAGACATCGACCGCCTGAACGACATCGCGGACGCCATCGCCGCGATCCACTCGCACCTGCGGCACGGCCCGATCTCACGCGAACTTGTGATGGATGCCGTCGCGATGAGACTCCTTGAGATCGGCGAGGCAGTGAAGTCGCTGACCGCCGAGATCACTGACACTGAACCCGGAATCAGGTGGCGTGACATCGCAGGAATGCGGGACTTCCTGGCCCACCACTACTTCTCGACCAGTCCCGGCGTCGTTCAAGCCGTGATCGACAAGGACCTGCAGCCGCTGGCGGACGCGGTCCAACGTATGCGCAATGCACTCTCTACCGGGAACGAGCGCCCACCGAAGTCCGACTGAACCACGTGTCAATCGAACGACTTCCCGCCGCAATCACGCCACCAACTGGCGGCGCAACATGCCCTCCGCGGGCCTTCTCTCGAAATGTCTTACATCTCGTGAGACACTCAAGTTGTGGCCGCAACGATCACATTCCGTCCCGATGATGAGGCTCGGCTCGCACTCGATGAGTTGACCTCCGATGGAACTCCCGTGTCGCAGGCGGTGCGCGATGCCTTGGTCGAGGCGGCTGCCAAGCATGCGAAGTCCCGGCTACGGACCGAGGCTGAGGCTCTGGCTGCGGATCCCGATGACCGTGCTGAGGCCGCGCAGGTTTTGCGCGACATGGAGTCTCTGCGTGCGTGGTGATGTCTACCGTCTACGCGCACCCCGCGGTACCCGGGGTCACGAACAGCAGAGATCTCGCTACGCAGTCGTTGTGCAGTCCGATGATCTGCATCTCCTGTCGACCTGGCTGGTCGCTCCCACGTCGACGTCGGCACGCCCTGCCACATTCCGCCCGAGCGTTGAGATCGACGGCATCGAAACTCGCGTCCTCGCCGAACAGGCGAGCGCAGTCGATCCGAGCCGGCTCGGCGACCGGATCGGGCACCTGGGCTTCGATGAGTTGCGCGCGGTCGACGCCGCGCTGCGTGTGGTGATGAGCCTGTAGCGCGATGCGATGGCCCTCACCGTGGCGACGTGGTGGAGCCTGTCACCACAGTCTCGTCACAGCTCACTCAACGAGACCTGCCGGTGCTCACGCGTGCTCCGATGCACCGCTTCGGTGAATCGCATATAGCGCACGCCATCCTCGAAGGTCGTCCGGCGCACCTGCTCGGTGCCGCGGATCGCTGCCACGAACTCCTCTTCGACCCGCCATCCGGCCGCGGCGTCGGGCGGAACCGCCTCCGGTTCGGCGTCCCGCCGCTGAATCGTCAGCTCCCCGTCAGCGAAGGTCAGCGTGCCGTCGGTTCCGAGCATGTGCACGCCGTTCCCGGCCGACCGGCTCACCTGACTGATCGTCATCCGCAACTGACCACCCCCGGCCAATTCCCCGATGAGATCGACGTGGTCCGGCACGTCGACGGCGACAGTCCCACCAGCACCATCCGGTCGCACCGGGACGACCGTGCGCGCGAGCGCTGAGACGCGCGTCGCCTCCCCGACCCAGCGCATCACCTGCTCGTACCAGATTCCCAGCGTCATCACGTTGAGGCCACTGATGTCGACGTCCTGACGCCAGCTGCGAGGTGCCTGGCGGTCCGCGTACCCGGTCCGCATCGTCACGTCCACGCCGACCAGTTCCCCGATCGCTCCCTCGCCGATCAGGCGGGAAATAGCATCGTCATAGGGCAGCGTGAACGGCGCCGGCACGAGCTGCGCCGTCTGCTTCGGGTGCGTGCGCGCCGTGGCGAGCATCCGGCGAGCCTCGGCCAAGTCGCGCGCCATCCGCGCCTCGCACAGCACATGGTGCCCCGCCCGCAGTGCAGCCACGGTGACCGGCTCATGCATGTTCGGCCAGGTCCCGATCACGACGGCGTCCACGTCAGCATGGCCGACGAGATCCTGCCAGTGGTCATGGACCACGGGAATCCCGAACTCCTCAGCCACCCGGCTCCCCGATGCCCGGCTCCGGTTGGCGACGGCGACCACCTCGACACCGTCGATGGCCTGCAGCTTGGGCAGGTGGTGGCGCCGGGTGTTCGCTCCCGCTCCGACGACACCTACACGCACGGACTCGCCCACAACGTCCTCCAATCGTCTGGTTCACCCAGGTTCTCATATCGATGCTGCAATCGGTTGCATTTTTGGGCACGGATCCGTACCGTGTCCGCCATGGCCGCGCAGCGGTCGCCAGCGTCCCGATGCCGGGCGCAGCCGCGACCACCGCAGCGGCACAGTGCGGCACTCGCTCCCAACGAACTGGAACCTGTGATGAAGACTCTGCACGAGCTCGAGGAGGCCCTCGCGGTGCCCAGCGACGGGCTCATTCGTGACATGCGCGCCCTCGACGGCGACCTGGTCGTCCTCGGCGCGGGCGGCAAGCTCGGCCCCAGCCTGGTCTCACTGGCCGTGCGCGCGATCGAGCGCGCAGGAACCGGTGCGACGGTCTACGCGGTCTCCCGCTACGGCAGCGCGTCGTCTCGAGAGACGATCGAGCGAACGGGTGCGCGGATCGTGTCCGCCGACCTCAGCGACGACCGCGCGCTCGACGACCTCCCCGATGCGGCGAACGTCGTCTTCCTCGTGGGCGCCAAGTTCGGCAGCACCGGAGCTGAGGCCGCCACGTGGGCCACGAACGCCTACCTGCCCGGACGCGTGGCGCAGCGCTACGCCGGTTCCCGGATCGCAGCCCTGTCCACGGGGAATGTCTATCCGCTCGTGCCGGTGGCCGGCGGCGGCTCCCGCGAAGGCGACTCGCTCGGTCCGGTCGGAGACTATGCGATGTCCTGCCTGGGCCGGGAGCGCGTGCTCACCCACCTGGCCGGCACCACGCACACCCCCACCTCCCTGATCAGGCTGAACTACGCCGTCGAGATGCGCTACGGGGTACTGGTGGACATCGCCCGCGAGATCATGGCCGGCCGGCCGGTCGACGTGACCACCGGATTCGCGAACGTGGTGTGGCAGGGCTACGCCAACGAGGTGGTGCTGCGCTCGTTGCTGCACGCAGATGTGCCCCCGTTCGTGCTCAACCTCACCGGACCGGAGACGATCTCGATCCGCCAGGTGGCGAGTCAGCTCGCCGAACGGATGGGACGCGAGGTCGAGTTCACCGGCGAGGCGGCACCCACCGCACTGCTCGCCAATGCCGCCCGGTGCCACGGCTTGTTCGGCTACCCGGCGCTCACGCTCGATCAGCTCATCACGGCCACCGCCGACTGGGTCGCCTCCGGTGGCGAGACGCTCGGCAAGCCCACCAAGTTCCAGCAACGAGACGGGAAGTTCTGATGACCACCGCGACAGCACTCGACGCCTCGCCCGCCGTCGCCCGTTTCCGGGCCGGTGGCGTCATCCCCGCCCACCCGCTCGCGCTGACGAGCGACCGCAGACTCGATGAGCGCCGACAGCGAGCGCTGGGTCGCTACCAGATCGAGTCCGGGGCGCTCGGACTCGCGGTGGCCGTGCACTCGACGCAGTTCGCCATCCACGATTCGCATCAACACCTGCTCGAACCCGTCCTCACGCTCACGGCCGACGTCGCCCGGGAGTACCCGGCCGAGAACCCCCTGCTCGTGGCCGGCATCACCGGCCCGATTCGGCAGGCGGTGCGCGAGGCCGAGCTCGCCGCGTCCCTCGGCTACGACCTCGTGCTGCTCTCGCCCTACGGCGTCGGTGACGCGAGCGAGGACGATCTGATCGAGCGCGCCGCGGCGGTCGCTGCCGTGCTGCCGGTGATCGGCTTCTACCTCCAGCCCGCCGTCGGGGGCACGCGGCTCGCCCGCTCCTTCTGGGAGCGACTGGCCGCGCTGCCGAACGTCGTGGGCATCAAGATCGCCCCGTTCGACCGCTACGCCACGCTCGATGTGATCCAAGGTGTTGCCCGGTCCGACCGCGCCGATGAGGTGGCCCTGTACACGGGGAACGACGATCACATCGTGATGGATCTGCTCACCTCGTTCCCGGCTCAGACCACCAGCGGCGAGACCAGGCAGATGGAGATCGTCGGCGGGCTGCTCGGGCAATGGGCAGTGTGGGTGGGCGGCGCCGTCGACACACTGGCGCTCGCCGGCCGCGCCAAGCAGGGGGACGGCGAGGCGCTGGCGACCCTGCTGCGGATCAACCCCGCGCTCACCGATGCCAACGGGGTGATCTTCGATGCCGCGAACAGTTTCGCCGGCTGTATCCCGGGTATCCACGAGATCCTGCGCCGGCAGGGCCTGCTGGAGAATCTGGTCTTCCTCGACGAGAGCGAGGGCCTCTCCCCCGGGCAAGCCGAGGAGATCGACCGCATCTGGGCGGCCTACCCCCATCTGCGCGACGACGAGTTCATCGCGGAGAACCTTGACCGCTGGCTGGCCTAGCCCGTCGACCTCGCCAGGACGGCACCACCGCGCCACCGGAACCGATTGACCGTAGAACAACGCCACACTAGAGTAGTGCAACCGCTTGCAAGCGAAAGGAATGACATGCCCGTCACCGACGAGCTGGAGCCACGGGTCATCATGGGGGCCACCGTGGAGGAGACCGCTCGCGCAGCGGCCCAGCACGCCGCCGCAGCGATCATCGGGGCTATCCAGGATCACGGATCGGCACGCGTGGTCTTCGCCAGCGCCCCGTCCCAGGAGGCGATGCTGGCCGAGCTCTCGAGAGACGAACGCATCGACTGGTCGAAGGTCTCCTCCTTCCACATGGACGAGTACCTCGACCTGGCCATGGACCGGCCGCAGGCCTTCGGCCAGTGGCTCGCCGACCGCCTCCCGCTCACCGCTCTCCCCGGTTTTGAACGCATCCGCGCCGATGCCCACGACAGCGCGGCCGAGATCGCCCGGTACAGCGCCTTGCTTACCCGAGCACCGGTCGACGTGACGTGTCTCGGCGTGGGCGTCAACGGGCACATCGCCTTTAACGAGCCGGAGATCGCGGACTTCGCGGACCCCGGCTGGGTGCGGGAGGTCACGCTGGACCTGGTATCCCGGCAGCAGCAGGTCGACGACGGGCTGTTCGCCGACGTCTCGGAGGTACCCTCGCGGGCGCTCACGCTGACGGTGCCGGCCCTCGCCTCCGCCGCCACGATGGTGTGCACGGTCGTCGGCAGCCAGAAGGCACCTGCGGTGGCCCGGGCACTGACCGGTCCGGTGGAGCCGGCTTGCCCGGCGAGCCGCTTGCAAGAGCACCCCGGCGCCCGCTGGTTCCTCGATCGCGACGCGGCGAGCGAGCTCGATACGCACCCCGACGGATTGCCTGCGGCATCATCGACGCCATGACCACGCAGGAGCCAGGAAACCCCAGACACGTGACCTGGCCCGGCCTGGTCGATCTGCAGGTGAACGGCTATGGCGGTCTCGATCTGAACGCCCCTGAGGTCGACGCCGACCTGGTCATCGCGCTGACCCGGCGACTGTGGGCCGAAGGGACCACCACCTACCTGCCGACCCTCGTCACGGCGCCCGAAGCGCAGATCCTCGCAACGCTCCGTGCGATCGGCGAGGCACGCCGTCGGGATCCGCTCGTGGCGCATTCGATCCCGGGCGTACACATCGAGGGGCCTGCACTGAACCCCGACGACGGCCCTCGGGGCGCACACGACGGGCGCCACCTGCGTGACCCCGACCTGGCCGAGCTGGACCGGTGGCAGGAGGCCGGGGACGGGCTGGTGCGCATCGTTACCCTCGCCCCGGAACGGGATGGCGCACTGGAGTACATCCGCGGCGCCGCCGCACGGGGCGTGCGGGTCTCGCTCGGGCACTGCGCACCGAGCCCGGACCGGGTGCGCGAGGCGGCGGAAGCGGGCGCCAGCCTCGCCACCCACCTCGGCAACGGGACCTACCCCCAGCTGCCACGCCACCCGAACCATCTGTGGGCACAGCTCGCCGAGGACCGGCTGACGGCGATGGTGATCCCGGACGGGCATCATCTACCTGCCGACGTGCTCACCGTGTTCCTGCGAGCGACCGTTGACCGCTGCATCTTCACCTCCGACTCGGCCTCCCTCGCCGGCGCCGAGCCGGGCGAGTACCGCACACCGGTGGGCGGTGCGGTCACCGTCGCCGAGGACGGCCGGTTGACCCTGGCAGGAACCCCACTGCTCGCGGGGTCCGGCCGCTCGTTGCGCGCCTGCCTGGACTGGGCGCGCACGCACCTTCCCTTCCCCGAGGACGAGCTGGTCGGGATGGCCACGCACCGTCCGGCTGCCCTGCTCGGGCTCGAGGAGCGGGTCGGCCCCGACGGGGACCGCGTGCTAGTCGACCTCGACGGCACCGGCAGTCGGGTGCGTGCCGTGGACGTGGCCGGCATCCGCGTGGTGGAGCAGTAGCACCACGGCAGTGGCGCCACCCGGCCACCAGGCCGACCGCGGGCGGTGCGGAAGTCGTTCGTGCCGACCGCGGGACCAATATACGGAACGCTGTCTTTGCGAAATGATTTACATCGCGCTACTCTTTCGAAAATTTGCCCCACGGTTCGTCGCCTCGCCGGCGCACACCGACATCGATGGAGTCGCACCCCACCATGCCCCGGACCCGCTCAGCCCTCGCGCCCGCCGCGCTCCTGACCCTGCTGCTCTCCGCGTGCGGCACGGCCGCCACCTCGTCCGGCGAGGGCGGCGGCTCGGACGAGAACACCTCCGCCGTCACCGTCGAGCACGCGATGGGAAGCACCGACGTGGAGTGCACACCGCAGCGCGTCGTCACGCTCGGGCAGGGCCAGACCGACAGTGTCCTCGCTCTCGGCGTCACCCCCGTCGGCGTGGTGAGCCCGTGGACGGACGACTGGTACTCCTACCTCCCGGACGAGGTGAACGAGGCCGAGGTGCTCGGCACCGAGCTCGAGCCCGACCTGGAAGCGATCGCGGCCCTCGAGCCGGACGTCATCCTGGGTTCGAAGCTGCGCCACGAGGCGCTCTACGACCAGCTCTCCCAGATCGCTCCCACCGTCTTCTCCGAGACGATCGGCGTGACGTGGAAGGAGAACGTCTCGCTCTGGTCCGAGGCACTCTGTCTCGAGGAGGAGGGTGAGCAGATCGTCACCGAGTACGAGGAGCGGGCGGCTGCGCTCGGCTCCGCGCTCGCCGAGCGCGACGAGGCCGACACCGAGGTCTCCATGATCCGGTTCATGCCGGACCAGGTGCGCATCTACCTCACGGGGTTCCCCGGCTCGGTGCTGCGCGACGCCGGCCTGCAGCGGCCCGAGGCGCAGCAGGTCGAGGACTGGGCGTCCTCCGACCAGCTCATCGAGATCTCCGAGGAGCGGATCCCGGAGATGGACGGTGACGTGATCTTCCAGATGGTCTCCAGTGAGCACTACGCCCAGCAGGGCAGCCAGACCGTCGACGAGCAGATCGAACGGTGGACCAGCACCGACCTGTGGCAGAACCTTTCGGCGGTCCAGGCGGGCAACGTCGTCGTGGTGGACGAGAGCCACTGGAACCTCGGCGGCGGGATCGGCTCCGCCAATGCGATGCTGGACGACCTCGAGGATCACTTCCTGGACGGCGAGTGACCCCTCTCACCGCCACGCCGACGGCGCAGCGGGCCCGGTCAGGACCGGGCCTGCTGCGCCGTATCGGCGTCCCGGTGGCGCTGCTGGTCGCACTGGGAAGCGTCCTGGTCGCGAGCGCGGCGATCGGCTCGGTGCCGCTCCCGCTCCAAGAAGTCCTGGACGCCCTGGCCGGGGCGCGGGAGCTGGACGCGCACCTGATCGTGCAGGACTCCCGCCTTCCCCGCACGGCGAGCGGGATCGTGGCGGGCGTGTGCCTCGCCGTCTCCGGTGTGCTGCTGCAAGGCGCGACGCGGAACCCGCTCGCCTCCCCCACCCTGCTGGGTATCACCTCGGGTGCGGGGTTCGCGGTCGTGCTCACAGTGGCGGTGCTCGGCATGCCCTCCGGCTTTGCCGTCTGGGCAGCGTTCGCCGGCGGCGCGGGTGCGGCCGGGCTCGCACTCGCCCTGGCCAGCAGCGGGCGCGACGGGATGTCCCCGCTGCGCCTCGCCCTCTCCGGTGCGGTCATCTCCCTGCTGCTCTCGGCGTGGACCCGCGGGATCCTGGCGCTCAACGAGAGCCACTCGGACCAGGTGCGGCACTGGCTGGCCGGTTCGCTCGCCGGACGAGACGCGGCCGATGTACCGCCACTGCTGCCGGCCGTGGCCGTGTGCCTCGTCGCGGCCGTCGCCCTGGCCCGGCCGCTCGATGCGCTGGCCCTCGGCGATGAAGCGGCCGTCGGGCTCGGACAACGCCCGGCGCGCGTACGTACGCTCACCAGCGTGGTCGCCGTCGCGCTCGCGGCCATCGCGGTGGCCGTGGCCGGGCCGATCGCCTTCCTCGGACTGATGGTCCCGCACCTGGCGCGGTTCCTCGTCGGCGGCCGTCATCTGGAGGTGCTGCTCACCTCGGCGCTCATGGGGCCAGTGGTGCTGCTCGCCGCCGACATCGTCGGCCGGGTGATCGCGCGCCCGACCGAGGTGCAGGCCGGGGTACTGACGGCGCTGATCGGCGCACCCGTGCTGGTCTGGGTCGCGACGCGGGCAAGGATCGCCCGATGACCGCGACGACGCAGGTTCGCCCGGCGCGGCGACGCTCCCACGTGCGCATGCTGGTGCTGATCGTACTCATCGCGGTGCTGGGCACTCTCGCCACCGTCTCGCTCACGATCGGCTCCAGCGACATCCCTCCGCTGCAGGCGCTGCTGGCCGCCCTCGGCGTCGGGGAGTCCGGCGACGTGTTCGCGGTCCAGGTGCTGCGCCTGCCCCGGGTGCTCGTGGCCATCGCCGCCGGCGGGTGCCTCGGTGCCTCGGGTGCGCTGCTGCAGGGCTTGATGCGCAACCCGCTCGCCTCCCCGGACATCGTCGGAGTCACCGGCGGGGCGACCCTGGCCACCGTGCTCACCATCGGCGCCGGGGTGAGCCCGTCCCTGCTCCCGGTGAGCGCCGGCATCGGCGCCCTCGGTGCCACCGCACTCCTCGCCGCCCTGTCCCGGCACACCGGGACCTCCACGGTCCGCCTGGTCCTGGTCGGGATCGGACTGCACGCCATCGTCAGCGCCGCGGTCACGCTCGTGATCGCGCGCATCCCTGCCGACCGGCTGGGGGCGGCGGAGGTGTGGATGGCCGGGAGCCTGCACGCCCGCAGCACCACCCATGTAGTGATCGTGCTGCTCGGCGCCGCCCTGACGCTCCCCCTCGCCTACCTGCTGCTCCGCCGCCTCGGCGCCCTGGAGCTCGGCGACGAGATGTCGGTGGCGATGGGGGTCCCGACCCGGACCACCCGGACCCTGCTGCTCGTGGTCGCTGCCCTGCTGGCCGGTGTGGCCGTTGCCGTGGCCGGACCGATCGGCTTCGTCGCACTCGGCGCACCACACATCGCGCGACGCTTGGTTGGCCCCACCTCGGCTGCCATGCTCACCACCTCTGCGGGAGTCGGCGGCCTGCTCCTGGTGGCCGCGGACCTGATCGGCAGGACGATCCTCGGCACCACCGCGATCCCGGCCGGCATCATCACCGCCGCGCTGGGTGCTCCTTACCTCCTCTGGCTGCTCCATCAGACAGGACGACGATGACGAACGAGACCATGGACCGCACTCCCATCGACCTGAATCCGACCGCGCAGACCGCGGCACGGACCCCTGCCGGAACTCAGGTCCGGGTCGAGGGACTGCGGGTCGGCTATGCCCACGTGCCCGTCCTCGACGGCGTCGACCTGACCATCCCGACCGGCGCTGTCACGGCCATCGTCGGTCCGAACGGGTGCGGGAAGTCGACGCTGCTGCGGGCGATGGCGCGCGTGCTCACCCCCCAGGCAGGTGCCGTGGTGCTCGACGGCCGGCCAGTGCACCGGATGCCGACCAAGACTGTGGCCCGCATGCTCGGCCTGCTGCCGCAGAGCAACGTGGTGCCGGAGCAGCTGACCGTGCGCGACCTGGTGCAGCGGGGCCGCTACCCGCACCGCGGCGCCTTCGCACGCTGGTCACCCGAGGATCAGCGAGCCGTCGACGACGCGCTGCGCGACACCGGCACCACCGAGCTCGCTGATCGCCCGGTGGACGAGCTCTCCGGCGGGCAGCAACAGCGGGCCTGGGTCGCGATGGTGCTGGCCCAGCGGACCCCCGTGCTGCTGCTCGACGAGCCGACGACCTACCTGGACCTGGCACATCGGCTGGAGATTCTCCGGCTGCTGCGGCGGCTGAACGCCGAGCGCCGAGTGACCGTGGCGATGGTGCTGCACGACCTGGACGAGGCGTGCCGGTACGCCGACCACGTCGTGGCCATGCGCGACGGGGAGGTGGTCGCCGCCGGCCCGCCGCGGGACGTGGTCACCCCGGCGATGGTCGAGGCCGTGTTCGGGGTGCCGTGCACGACCGTTCCTGACCCGGTGACCGGCACCCCGATCGTGGTGCCGTTGGAGGAGGAGCACCCGGGTCCGCCCTGACCCGCTACCCGGCTCCTGCTCCGGCGGCGCCATCACGCAGAGTGACGTGCCCCTGGGTGGCTGACGTCCGTCCGGACGCCCACAGGCAGGTCAGCGGAGGACGTCGTCGATGCTCGCAGCGCCGGGCAGTCGGTCGACCCAGGCGTCAAGTTCCTCAGGAGTCGCAGCCTGGATCCGCTCAGTCTGCTCAGGGGTGGGTGGACCGAACCGCTGCACCAGCAGCCGGGTCAGCATGTGAGCAGCCCCTTCGGCGCGCCCCTTGGCGACGCCCTGTGCGACGCCTCGTTCGAGTGTGGTGGACATGTAGGCCTCCTGTGCATCTGGTCCAAGCTGGTGGAAGAACGTCTGCAACTCTTCCGGTTCTGTGTCGCTGACCTGGTAGGCGTACTCCATGATAGTCGCGAACATCCGATCCGCCCGGGTTCGCACCAGATCCAGCACATCCGGGGTGAACTCTTCCAGCACCTGCGCCAGGTGCTCCTGACGCGGCGCAAACCTCAGCATCGCCAACGCCAACCGCGCCGCCGGCGTCAACGGCGCCGCCAGCAACTCCTCCACACTCACCCCCGTCAGGTCATGCAGCACGAACTCATGCCGCGGCAACAACGCACCCAGTTCCCATTCGCCGACAGGCCCGTACAACCCAGCCAGGCTCGTGGGCACATTCCAGCGGCGCCGGCCCTGATACACCACAACCGGCAGCACGATCGGCAACCGCACCGACGATCCCGTCCCGCCTCGGCGCCGGGTAGCGCCGGTGCCCGACCCCACTCGAGCGTCCAGGTGACGCCACCAGATCCGGGTGACGTAGTCCAGGACCCGCAACGCCATCAACGGGTCAGGACTGGACTGATGCTCCACGAGCACATACACCAGCGTCGGCTCACGTTCAGCCGGGTGCTGAACAACAGGTCCGTATGCCGCTGGCGCATCTCCTCATCGACGAAACTGCCAGGCTCCAGCCGCAACCCGTCCTGGTCCAACCCGCCCGCAACCTCGGCAGGCAACACCGACGCCAGCACCGACGCCGCGTTCGCAGGCACCTCCACCACAGCACGGAACAACCCATCATGCGGGCTCGACCGCTCAGCTCTGCTCGCCATCCGAGCACCGTAGAACCGAACACCCCATCCCGCAGGCCTCACACCCGGGGCTGTGGATAACCCCTCGCCGGGCCCACAAGTCACCACAATGCGGCACTAGAACCGAGCACGCTCACGGCGCCATCGCCGGTCACCGCAGCTCGACGGGCCCCTCCCCCTCGGCGGCCCGCCGCAACCACGCCTCCACTCCCCCGATGTGCACGGTCAGCGCCGCGCGCGCCATCTCGGTGTCACGCCGGCGCAATGCCTCCAGAATGCCTCGGTGCTCGGCGAGCGTGCGGTCGGTCACGCCGTCCTGAGTGATCCCGCGCCAGACCCGCGCCCGCACCGTGGCACTGGTGAGCGAGTCGAGCAGGCTCGCCAGGTAGGTGTTGCCGCCGGCCGCTGTGATCGCGGCGTGGAAGCGCACGTCGTGGTCCACCAGCTCCTCCACCGTGGGCTCGGCAGGGAGTGCGTCCAGCTCAGCGGCGAGTGCATCCAGCTCTTCCGCCGTGATGCGCGTCGCGGCCCGCGCGGCGGCGTGCGGTTCGAGCAGCCGGCGTACCTCGAAGATCTCCAGCACGGAGTCGTCCTGATGCAGATCCACCACGAAGCTCATCGCCTCGAGCAGCAGGCCCGGCTCAAGCGAGGTCACATAGGTTCCATCGCCGCGCCGCACGTCCAGCACCCGGATGAGGTCCAGAGACTTGACCGCCTCGCGCAGGGAGTTCCGGGAGAGGCCGAGCCGTTCGCTGAGCTCCTTCTCCGGAGGAAGCCGTTGGCCGGGCCGCAGCTCACCGGAGACGATCATCTGCTTGATCGTCTCGATCGCGGTATCGGTCACGGCCACCGAATCATCCCACCTCTCGGCGGGTCAGCCCGCGGGAGTCCACGTGAACTCCTGGACGGATGCGGCATGCATCTCCGCGCCACTGCCGGGCCGCTGCGGGGCCCGATAGCGCGCGTTCTCGATCACCACCGGCTCGAGGAAGTGCTCGTGCAGGTGATCCACGTACTCGATCATCCGATCCTCGGTGGTGCCCGAGAGCGCCACGGCGTCGAACATCGACAGGTGCTGCACGACCTCGCACAGGCCCACCCCACCGGCGTGCGGGCATACACGCACCCCGAACTTGGCGGCGAGCAGCAGGATCGCGAGGTTCTCGTTCACCCCGGCCACGCGGGTGGCGTCGATCTGCACCACCTGGGCACCGCCGGCCTGCAGAAGCTGCTTGAACATCACCCGGTTGGCGGCGTGCTCCCCGGTGGCCACCGGCACCGGGTCCACCCCGCGCGCAATCGCGGCATGGGCGAGTACGTCGTCGGGGTTGGTGGGCTCCTCGATCCAGGCGAGGTCGAACTCGGCCAGGGCGTTCACCCATTCGATCGCCTCGGCGGTGTCCCAGCGCTGGTTCGCGTCGATGGCGATCTTCACGTCCGGCCCGACGGCGTCCCGTGCGATCCGTAGACGCCGCTTGTCATCCTCGAGGTCAGCACCGACCTTCAGCTTGATCTGGTGGTACCCGTCCGCCACCGCCTCCTTGCACAGGCGGGCGAGCTTCTCGTCCGAGTAACCGAGCCAGCCGGGGGTGGTCGTGTACGCGGGGTAGCCCTCAGCGAACAGGGTCGCCTCACGCTCGGCGCGCCCGGGTTCGGCGGCGGTGAGCAGTTCCAGTGCCTCGTCCCTGGTGAGCGCGTCGGTCAGGTAGCGGAAGTCCACGAGGTCCACGATCTCGGCCGGGCTGAGCCGGGCGAGCAGCTGCCACAGCGGCACTCCTTCGCGCTTGGCGCGTAGGTCCCACAGGGCGTTCACCACGGCGCCGACCGCCATGTGCGAGACGCCCTTCTCCGGGCCGAGCCAGCGCCACTGGGAGTCGTAGACCAGTTCCCGCCACATGCCGCCAAGGTCAGCGAGCATCGGCTCGACCTCCCGCCCGACGAGCTGTTCGGCCAGGCTGCGCACCGCAGCGGCCTGCACATCATTGCCGCGCCCGATGGTGAACACGAACCCGAATCCTGCGTGCTCGTCCTGAGCATCGGTGTCCACCCGGAGGTAGGCCGCCGAGTAATCCGGGTCGGGGTTCATCGCATCCGACCCGTCGAGGTCGGCGGACGTGGGGAAACGGATGTCGGTGACGTCGATGGCGACGACCTTGCTCATGGCAACCTCCCGTGGATACTGTGGTGAGCCTAGACATCGGATGTTTCGCGGGTCAACTGCCCGCACCGCCACACTGGAGGATCGATGAAGCTCGCCCGCCTGGGAGACCCCGGCCACGAGGTGCCCGTTCTGCTCGACGACGCCACGGCGTACGACCTGCGCTCGGTGGTACCTGACCTCACCGGGAACCACCTGAGCCCGGACTCGCTGGAGAAGATCCGCACCGCAGCCCAGGCAGGGGACCTGCCCGTGCTGGAAAACGCCGACGACCACCGGACCGGCTCGCCGATCGCCGCCGCCGGGTCCATCCTGTGCATCGGGCAGAACTACGCCGCGCACGCGGCTGAGTCCGGCTCCGCACCACCCGAGGTGCCGATCCTGTTCTTCAAGGCCGCGAACACGCTCACCGGCCCGAATGACCCCGTGGCAATCCCCCGGCGGGCCACCAAGACCGACTGGGAGGTGGAACTGGGCATCGTGATCGGCACCCGAGCCCTCTACCTCGACTCCCCCGAGCAGGCCCGCGCACACATCGCCGGCTTCGTCACCGCCGACGACCTCTCCGAGCGGGACTTCCAGCTCGCCGAGTCCGGTGGGCAGTGGAGCAAGGGCAAGTGTGCCCCCGACTTCTCCCCGCTCGGCCCCTGGCTGGTGACCGCCGATGAGGTGGACCCGACGAACCTCACCCTGCGCAGCTGGGTGAACGGTGAGCCGCGGCAGGACTCCAGCACCTCGGACATGATCTTCGGCGTGGACCACATCGTGTGGCACCTCAGCCAGTACCTGGCACTGGACCCGGGTGACGTGATCCTCACCGGCACCCCGAGGGCGTGGCGCTCTCCGGCCGGTTCCCTTACCTGAGCGAGGGGGACGTCGTCGAGGTGGAGATCGAGGGCCTCGGGCGTCAGCGCACCGTGATGGGAGCTGCCTGATGAGCACCTTCGACGGCCTGGTCGCCGTGGTCACCGGCGGTGCGTCCGGGATCGGTGCCGCGATCGCCACCCGTCTGCACGACGACGGCGCGCACGTGGTGGTCCTGGACCGTGATCTTCCCGCCGGCGAGCCGGCCCCGGTCCCGGGGCTTCCCGACGACGTGCGCGGGCTGCGTGCGGACGTCACCGATTCCGAGGGTGTGCGTGCCGCGGTGGAGCAGGTGGTGGCCGCCTACGGGCAGATCGACATCCTGGTGAACAACGCCGGGATCGGCGCCCAGGGCACCGTGGCCGACAACGACGACGCCGAGTGGGCGCGGGTGCTGGACGTGAACGTCGTCGGGATGGCCCGGGCGAGCCGCGCCTGCCTGCCCCACCTGCGCGCCTCGGAGCATGCAGCGATCGTGAACGTCAGCTCGATCGCCGCGACCGCCGGTCTGCCACAGCGCGCGCTGTACACCGCGTCGAAGGGGGCGGTGCTCGCCCTCACTCGGGCGATGGCCGCCGACCACGTGCGGGAGGGCATCCGGGTGAACTGCGTGAGCCCGGGCACCGTGGATACCCCGTGGATCGGCCGGCTGCTGGACGCAGCCGACGATCCGGGGGCCGAGCGGGCCGCCCTGGAGGCCCGCCAGCCGCACGAGCGGCTGGTCGACCCGACCGAGGTCGCGGGTGCCGTCGCCTACCTCGCCAGCCCGGCCAGCACCTCCACGGTGGGCGTCAGCCTGGCGGTGGACGGTGGCATGCACGAGCTCCGGTTGCGGCCGCGATGAGCGCCGACGTGATCGATGCTCATGCGCACGTGTGGGAGCGTGCCCGCACCCCGCAGTCATGGATCGACCCGGCCACGATGGCTGCCATCGACGCCGACTTCACGCTGACCGAACTGCGCGCGATGCACGACAGTCTGGGCATCAGCGGGGTCGTGCTGGTGCAGACCGCCCACGAGGAGGCCGAGACCCGGGAGTTCCTGAGCGCCGTGGACGGTCGCTGGGTACGCGGCGTCGTCGGGTGGGTGGACCTGACCGGCGATGTGACGGCGGCCGTCGACTCGCTCGGCGGGCGGGGCGCAGGCCTGGTCGGCGTCCGGCACCTGGCGCACCAGGACCCTGACGACGAGGCGTTGGTCCGGCCCGAGCGGGCAGCGGGCATCGACGCACTCGGTGCGCAGGGGCTCGCCCTGGACCTGGTGCTGCGACCCGAGCAGCTCGCCCAGGCCGTTCGTCTTGCCGAGACGCATTCCACCACGCTGGTGCTGGATCACCTCGGGAACCCGCCGTTCGGCACTGACCGATGGGCGGACTGGGAGCGTGACCTGACCGAGCTGGCACAGCACGACCACGTGGTCGCCAAGGTGTCCGGCCTGGGCCCGCTGGATCCGCACGCGTGCGACGCCGACGGGCTGCGCCCCGCCGTGGACCTCGCACTCGAGGTATTCGGACCGGACCGCCTGCTGTTCGGGACGGACTGGCCAGTGGTGCGGTTGCGGGGCGACGCCCCGCAGTGGGCCCGAGCAGCGCAAAACCTACTGGCCGGGCTCTCCCCGACGGAACGGGCCGCCGTCATGGGTGGCAACGCCACGCGCGTGTACGGCCTGGGGGAGGTGGCCCGCGATGCACACACGTGAGATCCGGGCCCAGTCGGGGTCCCTGGACCTCACCGAGATCGGGTTCGGCGCCGCCGGGCTCGGCAACCTGTATCAGGCGATCGACGACGAGGCCGCCCAGGCGACCGTGGACGCAGCCTGGGACGGCGGTATCAGGTATTTCGACACGGCCCCGCACTATGGGCTGGGGTTGTCCGAACGGCGCCTCGGTACCGGCTTGGCGGGGCGTCCGCGGGACGAGTATGTGCTCTCGACGAAGGTGGGTCGGCTGCTGGTGCCGCGGCTTCCCACAGCAGCCGTGGACGATGAGATGTTCGACGTTCCCGGCGACCTCACCCGCGAGTGGGGGTACGACCGGGACAGTGTGCGGCGCAGCCTCGACAGCTCGCTGGTGCGTCTCGGCATGGATCACGTGGATATCGCATTGGTGCACGATCCCGACGTCAGCGATGTGCCCGATGCCCTGGACCAGGGCGTCCGGGCACTGCTCGAACTGCGGGAGGCCGGCGTGGTGCGCGCAGTCGGAGTGGGCACCAACGACGCCGCGACCGCCGCGGTGGCGCTGGAGCGGTACGACATCGACACGGTGATGCTGGCGGGCCGCTACACGCTGCTCCGCAACGACGGGTTCGACCGGGTGGCCGCTGCGGCCGGTGACCGCCGGGTGGTGCTCGCCGGCGTGTTCAACTCTGGGATCCTCGCCAGAGAGACGGTGCCGACCGACGCCACGTTCGACTACTTCCCGGCCGACCCTCAGGTGCTGGAACGGGCGCGCGCGATGGCTCAGACAGCCGCGGCGCACGGGGCGACGCTGCCGCAGCTGGCGGTCGAGCACCCGCTGCGCCGACCCGAGGTGGCCTCCGTGGTGCTCGGGATGCAGACGGCGGCCGAGGTGACCGCGAACGTCGCGCTACGCGACCGGCCGCCGTTTACCGCCTGGGACCAGCTGGAGCTCTAGGACGACCGAGGGGCCGGCCCCGCACCGTGGACGCAGGGCCGGCCGTCGGCTGCGGTCAGCTCCGTCGGCGGACCACCAGGAGGACCACGCCACCGAGCACGGCGAGTACCGCGACGCCGATGATGGCGAAGACACCTGCGCTACCAGTGTCGGGCAGGCTCGGCACGACAGGCGGGGCCGACAGCACCGGCGATTCGGGCAACTCGAGGACGGTCGGGTCGTCCGGCTCGCCGTCACCGTTGGCGTCGGTGTCAGTGGGGTCATCCGGGTCGTCCGAGATGTCCTCCACCGGGTCACCGTTCGGGTCGGTCCCCTCGGTCAGGGCCTGGTTCTCGATCGATCCATTCGCCACGTCGCCCTCAGTGACCGTGTAGGTCGCCGACCAGGTGACAGTCTCGCCCGGGGCGAGGTCCATGTCGTCACCCTCACCGTCGGTGTCCGTGCCGCCCTCGAGGTACGCGGGAGCGGGCAGGTCACCTGTGCCGGTGAACATCGCGTCCTGCTCCGTCACGGTCACGTCGTAGACCGTGACCGCACCGGTGTTGGTGGTCACGTAGGTGTAGGTGATCACGTCCCCAGCGCTACCCGTGGTGCCGTCATCGTTGGTATCGACCACCTCGGACGTCTTCTCCAGGCTGATCGAGGCATCGAGGCCCAGCGGCGTCACTGTCGGGTCGCAGGCATCCGCGCCCCACGTGCACCCCTCCGTGACGTCGGTGGGATCTGTCGGATCGTCCGAGGTGTCATAAACGAGCTGGCTGTTGAGGTCGACGCCCTCAACCAAGGACTGATTCAACACCTGACCCTGGTCCACATCGGCCTGCACGAGCGTGTAGAGGCCCGTCCAGGTCAACGTGTCTCCGGGGTCCAGATCGGGATCGTCACGATGGCCGTCCAAGTCACTGCCACCACTGTCATAACGCATGGTCGGTGTTCGCGCGCCGTTCCCGGTGAAGGTGTCCACGATCTCTCCGACCCACACGTCGTAGACCGTCTCCACACCGGTGTTCGTGACCAGGTGCGTGTAGGCGATCTGATCGCCTGCATTCCCCACCACCCCGTCACCATTGGCGTCGACCAGCACCCCGGATTTCTCCAGGCTGAGCTCACCCGACGGGTGACCGATCTCGACCTTCGTCGGGTCACACGCATCGGCGCCAGCCGCGCATCCCTCGGTCATGTCGGTCGTGTCCTGCGGATCGTCCGAGGTGTCCGACACCGGAACATCGCCTGCATCGGTGCCGACAGCGGTCGCCTGATTGGTGATCGTCGCTTGCAGCGAATCCACGTCGGCCTCGGTCACGATGTACGTCGCAGTCCAGGTGACCGACTCGCCCGGGGCGAGATCCATGTCATCCGCTTCACCGTCGATGTCGGTCCCGCCCGCGGAGTACGCCGGGACCGGCAGCGGCCCCGAACCGGTGAACGACGCCTCGTCCTCGGACACCGTGACGTCGTAGACGGTCACCGGCCCCGTGTTGGTCGCCACGTAGGTGTAGACGATCTCGTCACCGGCGCTGCCTCCTACACCGTCGCGATTGGAGTCGGACACGTCGCCCGACTTCTCGAGCGAGATCGCCGGAGGCGGCGCGAGGGGTACCACTGTGGGATCGTCCGGATCGCCGTCGTCGTTCGGGTCGACGTCGGTCGGATCAGCCGGATCGTCCGAGGTGTCAGTCACGGGGTCTCCCGCTGACGTATCGCCAGACGTGATCGCCTGATTCTCGATCTGCCCCTGGTCGATGTCGGCCGGCACGATCGTGTACGTGGCCGTCCACGTCGCCGACTCCTCCGGGGAGAGGTCCAAGCCGTCGGCCTCGCCATCAAGATCAGAACCGCCCGAGGCATGCACCGGCGTGGGCAGTTCCCCGTTGCCGGTAAAGGCTGCTGCGTCCTCCGAGACAGTCACGTCGAACAACGAGGACGACCCGGTGTTGGTCGAGACGTAGGTGTACGCGATCTCGTCACCCGCATTGCCAACCACGCCGTCATCATTGGCGTCCACCACCTCGGCGGACTTCTCCAGCCCGATCGCGCAGGCGCCTTCGCTCTCCAGCATCACATTCCGGACGCGAAAATCGTCACCTTGCGGAACATTGTCGGTGACGGCCGCCACCGAGAACTCCAGCTCCCCACTCGCCGGAATGGAGTCCGGGAGGGTCACCTCATATGAGGCCCATGTAGCCGCGGCGGCTCCAGAGGTCGGGGTGATCGTTGCGCCGTTCAGGACCGTGACGGTCGACATAGTTCCGCTGTACGAGCTGGCCACTGCCGCGTAGGTCACCTCGTCGTACCGGAAGCTCACCTCGAGCACATCGCCAGGTCCCGGGATTCCATGACTCCAGTTGATGTCAAAGCTGAGTGTGCTCCCTGGAGTCACGCCAGAGACGCTCTGCACCACAGTATTGGTGCCGGGATCAGGTTGGTCGTCGAAGTACGTGAACGGGCTTGAACCCGCCCGGTACCAACTCTGGACGCTCACAGCGGAAGGGACGGGAGCTCCGTTGCCGAGCGTCCATGCCGAATCGTCGACCGGGTACACCGGGCATGACACGGGTGCCGCGGCTGCTGGTGTCGGCATGGCCACCACGCCGACTGCTCCGAGTCCAGCGCCCACGAGGATCCCGACACCCGCACCTGCGACAGCACGGCGAAGCCGCTCCCCCCACGCCCGCGCCCGCGCACCTGACCGCCTGGTCATCGGCGAACCTGTGCGCGCTGCGACTACCAATTCGCTGCCACTCACGGCATACCTCGTCTCTCCTCGAAGCGGAACTGGGGCATCCGTGCCTCAACCCGTCCGCGTCCTGCAGTTCTCCACACTCGTGCCCTCTTGCAAAAGACCATCAGCGGAGCGCTACTTCTCCGCGACGCGGTGTCGTCGGACGCCCACCAGCAGCAGTGCGCCGAGACCGCTCAAGGCAGGCAACGCGGCAGGGAACACACCCGCCTGCCTGCGCCATCGCCGGAATCCGGGCACGCGATTGAACGGTGACGAGCTCATCGTGCTCGGTGCCCTACTCATATGGTCCCTTCGTGCCCTAGCCGGCCGATTCCTCTCCCCCGAGAGGGCGCCAACGCGCCACTCATCGACCGCACTATCCTCGACGATACCGTCGATCCGGTCGTCCCGACGGGTGAGGCCTGGGTGAGAGCAGGGTGAAGTTCCGGCGGCCGTCAGCAGCACGGTCGCACCACAGCCGACCGGGGCTACCGACCTGCCAGACGTCATCCCGTGAGTCGCCACGAGGAGATCCGGGCGCGATGGCAACCTTGACGACCTGCGATCATCGCAGCGTCCGTCGACGGGTCGCAGCGAGCACTGCCGCACCGCCGCCCAGGGCAGACAACGCACCGAGCGCCAGGCCGACTGCGTCGGACGAGCCGGTGCGGGCCAGTTCACTGGTCGCACCTTCTGATGGATCGGTCGTCCGCCCCGACGTCGTCGTCTGGATCAGCTCGTGCGTCGGTTCTCCCGTCGCCGTCTCCGCCGGCATCGGCGAACGTGCCGGGTCGTCGGTCGACGTCGGACTCTCGGTCGGATCGGACACATCCGTTCTCGGTTCCTCAGTCGGAGCAGGATCGAGCGACCGGTTCACTACGGTGACAACGGTCGGCTCCACCTGCGCGACCGGTTCGACGACGGCGAGCAGACAGAACGCCGTGTCGGCCCGCTCCGCCGTGAACACCTCGTTCGTGGGCGCACCGCAGGTGCCGTCGGCCCCCATCGCACCGAAGGAGAGGCGCACGTCCACTCTCGCCGTTCCGAGACCCACCACAGCCTCGTCGGGCTGCGTCAGGGTGACGCGGTCCGCACAGGCGAACGCCCGGTTGGGGACGTCGCTCCCCTGGTACTCACAAGAGCTGGCCGAGAACACCAAGTCCTCGGTTTCGTCGATCCGCACCGTGTACGTGGCGTCCACCACCGGCGTCTCGCCGGTGGCCAGGTCGGTGAACGTCAACGACAGCGCGAGGTCAGCGTTGTGCAGACCGCGCTGGATGGTCTGGTTGAGGTGTGCGAGCTCAGCCAGCACCACCTCGCCCGGCGGCAACTGCTCGCCGTCGGGGGTGAGCACGGCAGCGAACCGGAGGCCGCTCTTGCGCTCGCTCGGCAGGTCGCACTCGCGGGTCAGCGGATTCCTGCCGGCACGAATCTCGGCGGTGCCTGCACCCTCGAGGCAGGAGATCGCCAGCGTGCTGCCGTTCGGCTCGGGATTCCGGGTGGGGTTCACGAACTCCCCGACGGCCTCGGTCAGCGCCACACCCGTGGCGGGCTCGGTCTCGGGCGTTCCCGCTGTGAGACCCTCGAGCTCAGCCTGGGCGGTGACCTGTTCGTAGCCCTCCCGCGCGCTCTGCACGACGACGTAGGAACATTCGGTCTGCTCGGCCTCGGCGGCATAGACAGCCAGGTCGAGGAATGAGGCGACGCCGGTCTCGTCACTGACAGCGACGGCACCCTCGGGCACGGCGCAGTTCTCGCTGCTGACGGCGTACTCCCAGCCATCCAGTGGGACGGACGGATCGCTCCCCTCAACGGTGATGCGGATGGTACCGAGGGCGGTGAGCGCCATCGCTGGCGCGGCTAGTGAGAGCACGAGCGAAGATGCAGCGACGAGACCCAGCATCATCGCACGCGCGCATCGAATGCGCGTCATGACATCGTTCCTTTCGGGGGATCGGAAGGGCGGAGGTTCCGCCCCGGCACCGCGCCCTCCCCCGAAGGCACTGCATGCAACGATCGGAGAGTACTCCGCCTACCACCCCGCCACAAACCTCGACCGTGCCTCCTGGTACAGGTCACGTGACCGACAGGTTGCTCGGTCCGCCATCGCGTTCTCTCGGCCCATGCCCTGCCGCGCACGGGCCATGGATACACTGCGCTGGTACAGCGACGTGCCGCCCTGTGATGATGAGGTATGGACTCCATGAAGCCTTCCGACCAGCTTCCGGACCGCGACCAGGTGATGACCGAGGTCGTCGATGCCGCGGGTGAGGAGCATGCCTGGCTGGCCGAGCGGCTCCTGGAGCACGTGGCCACCGAGGACCTGGCCGAGCGGCTCCCGGAGGAGGCTGTCGGAATGGTCCGCGCGATGCGCGCGCTCGCCGAACGCCGCCGCCCGAAGGAGACCCTGGTACGGGTAGGCGCTCCGGAAGAGTCGGGCACGGCCTGGTCGTCTTCGCACACGATCGTCCAGGTGTGCACGGACGACATGCCGTTCCTGGTGGACTCGGTCACCGCGGCGCTCTCGGCCGGCGGGCACCTCGTGGACCTCGTGGTGCACCCCACGATCGCGGTTCGACGCGACGACGGCGGAACTCTCACCCAGGTGCGTGAGGAACGGCCACCCACCACGGCCGGCACGGTCGAGTCCTGGATGCTGTTCGCCGTCGAGCGGATGTCCGAGCAGCGACGTGCTGAGCTGACCGAACGCCTGGAGGGCGTGCTCACCGACGTGCGCAACGCCGTCAGCGACTGGGCCGCGATGCGGCTGCGGTGCGAGGAGATCGCCCGCGAGATGCAGGCGGGTGCACCTCCCACGGTGGACCCGGCCGAGGTGGAACCCACAGAGAACTTCCTCACCTGGCTGGCGCGGGACCATTTCACCTTCCTCGGCTATCGCGAGTATCAGCTCATCGAGCGCGACGGCGAAGACGCGTTGAGCCCGATCGAGGGCACCGGACTGGGGATCCTGCACGACGCTCCCGAAGGCCCCGGCATCTACTCCCGGCTCCGGCCCGAAGCGCGCATCAGCGCCCGCACCCCCCGGTTGCTCACCATCACCAAGGCCAACTCCCGCGCGACCGTGCACCGCCCGGTCTACCTGGACTACATCGGGATCCGCACCTTCGACCCGGACGGGAACGTCACCGGGGAACGGCGCATCCTCGGGATGTTCACGTCCGCCGCCTACGCCGAGTCAGTGCTGCGGCTACCGATCGTGGCCGAGAAGGTGCGCGCCGTGCTGGAGCTCAGCGGGTTCTCCGCGCACAGCCACTCCGGCAAGGATCTGCTGCAGATCCTCGAGGCCTATCCGCGGGACGAGCTGTTCCAGAGCGAGCCCGACCACCTCTGGGAGGTGGCCGAGCAGGTGATGCACCTGGAGCAGCGGCGCCGGGCGAAACTGTTCCTGCGCCGGGACGAGTTCGGACGATTCGTCTCCGTGCTGGTGTACCTGCCCCGGGATCGCTACAACACCACGGTGCGGCTGCGCCTCGAGTCGATCCTGCGCCAGGCATTCGGTGCCGAGCATGTGGAGTTCGCCGCGCGGGTCACCGACTCCCCGCTCGCCCAGCTGCACGCCATCGTGCGGATGCCGCGGGGCACCTCGATCCCTGATGTGAGCGAGGGGCAGCTGCAGCCGCAGCTGATGGCCGCCACCCGCACCTGGGAGGAAGACCTGCTCGATGCCCTGCACGGGCAGGACGGGGAAGATCGGGCCGTCCCGTTCGTGCGCGGGTTCCCGGAGGCCTACAAGGAAGACGTCGACGCGGCGGGCGCGGTGGCCGACCTCGCCCAGCTCGTGCTGCTCGACGGGGACGAGACCCGGGTGCGCTTGTACGAGCCCGGACCTGACTCCCCGGTGCACCGGCGGATCAAGGTGTACCGCGCCCAGCCGATCGTGCTCACCGACATCCTGCCCGCGTTCACCGACCTGGGTGTGGACGTGGTGGACGAGCGCCCGTACCGGGTTGCCGATGACAATGGCACCACTCGGTACGTCTACGACTTCGGTCTCCGGATCCGCGACCTGCCGGGCTGGCCCGAAGGCGCCGAGCTCGCGCGCGGGTTCGAGGAGGCGTTCCTCGCCGTCCGGGACGGGCGGGCCGAGTCCGACTCCCTCGGCGCCTTGGTACTGCGTGCGGGGCTGACCTGGCGCCAGGTCACCGTCCTGCGCACCATCGCCCGATACATCCGGCAGGTCGGTTCGACGTTCAGTGTGGAGTACCTCGAGGACGCCCTGGTCGCCAACCCCAGCATCGCCGCCTCTCTGGTAGCCCTGTTCGAGGCCCGGTTCGACCCGGACCGCAGTGGCACGCCGGAGGACCGCGAGGCGACCCAGCAGGAGATCGTCGCAGACATCGATGCCGCGCTGGAGCAGGTGGCGAGCCTCGATCATGACCGCATCGTGCGTACGTTCACCGGCGTGATCATGGCGACCCTGCGCACGAACTACTACGTGACCGACGCAGGTGAGCATCGCCGGCAGATCAGCCTGAAGCTGGACTGCCGCAACGTGCCCGGGATCCCCGCACCGGTGCCGATGGCAGAGATCTGGGTGTACTCCCCGCGGGTGGAGGGGGTACACCTGCGGTTCGGGCCCGTGGCCCGGGGTGGATTGCGCTGGAGCGACCGGCGGGAGGACTTCCGCACCGAGGTGCTCGGGCTGGTGAAGGCGCAGATGGTGAAGAACGCCGTGATCGTGCCCACCGGGTCCAAGGGCGGGTTCGTGGCCAAGCGCCTCCCGGACCCGGCGGTGGACCGGGAGGCGTGGCTGGCCGAGGGCAAGGGCGCCTATCAGCTGTTCATCCGCGGGATGCTCGACATCACCGACGATCGCGTCGCCGGTGCAGTGGAACCACCGGAGCGAGTGGTGCGTCACGACGGTGACGACCCCTACCTGGTGGTCGCAGCCGACAAGGGCACCGCCACGTTCAGCGACATGGCCAACGGGATCGCCGGCGAGTACGGCTACTGGCTGGACGACGCGTTCGCCTCCGGCGGCAGCGCCGGCTACGACCACAAGGAGATGGGCATCACCGCCCGCGGCGCGTGGGAGTCCACCAAGCGCCACTTCGCCGAGATGGGCCGGAACTCCCAGACCGAGGACTTCACCTGCGTCGGGATCGGCGACATGAGCGGAGACGTGTTCGGCAACGGGATGCTGCTCTCGGAGCACATCCGCCTGGTGGCCGCGTTCGACCACCGGCACATCTTCCTCGATCCCGACCCGGACGCCGCCACCTCCTACGCCGAACGGCAACGGCTCTTCGACCTGCCCCGCTCCACCTGGGCGGACTACGACTCCACCTGGATCAGCGAGGGCGGCGGCGTCTACCCCCGCACCGCGAAGTCGATCGATATCACCCCCCAGGTGCGCGAGTCCCTGGGCCTGGCCGAGGACGTCACCTCGCTCACCCCCGCCGAGCTGATCCATCGGTGCCTGCTCGCCCCGGTGGACCTGTTGTACAACGGCGGGATCGGCACCTACGTCAAGGCCAGCTCCGAGTCCGATGCCGAGATCGGCGATCGCTCGAACGACGCCATCCGGGTCGACGGTGCCGAGCTGCGCTGCCAGGTGTTGGTCGAGGGCGGCAACCTCGGCGTCAGCCAGCTCGGTCGGATCGAAGCGGCTCAGCACGGCGTCCGGATCAACACCGACGCGATCGACAACTCCGCCGGGGTGGGCACCTCCGACCGAGAGGTGAACATCAAGATCCTGCTCACCGGCCTGGTCAAGGACGGCGTGCTCGACCTGGACTCCCGCAACGAGCTGCTCGCCTCGATGACCGACGAGGTGG